>NZ_JBNTKF010000010.1:0-82602 GCF_050408675.1 Microbacterium daqui
CCCTCCTCAAAGCATCCGACTGCGAGTTCGCGTTGCTTGGGTGAAAGTGCGGAACGTGCACGCATAGAAAAACTCCCCGAAAATTGGTATCTGATTTCTCAGTCCAACTTCCGGGGAGCAGTTCAGAGAAGGCGCCCGCTCTTTTCGTTGTGAAACTTAGGCGGCGACGTGTGCCGTCAAGAACCAGCGGTCCTTTTCGAGGCCGCGACGAATCTCAATCGCAACGTCTTGGCTCGTGAGGTCGATCTCGTCGAGGCCGTCGATAGCGTCCTGCGTCTGAGCAAGAATCTTGTCGATGTCGGCGACGACAGCGTGAATCATGGCGTCCGAGCTCGCGAATGCGGCGGGAACAGCGGTCTCACCGGTCTCGGCTGCGACGACGCTGGCGCGGGCGTCAATGGGCAGACCCAGCGCAACGATACGCTCGGCGGCCGTGTCGGCCCAGTCCATGGCGTGCGCCACGACCTCGTCGAGCAGCTCGTGAACACCCACGAAGTTCGCACCACGAACGTGCCAGTGTGCCTGCTTGCCGTTGAGTACGAGCGCCTGCAGGCTGTGAACCAGCGGCGTCAGGAACTGAGCGGAGCCTGCAGCGACGGTCGGGTCGCTGGCGGTGGTTGCGATGGTCTTCGACGTGGTCATGAGGTCCTCCTCGGTTGGGGTTGTACTCGGTATAACACCTAAGGTACTCGTTTCATTCCGTCGCGCAAGCAAGCTGAGGCTGGGCTAACTCCCTGATAGAACGCGAAATTTAGGTGAGCCTTAGCGAACTTGACCGGCTAACCCAGCGCGGGCGGCCACACGCCGATGATGAGAGCCATGACGACGACGGTGACCAGCTCGTGAGCGATGTTCATGATCGTCAATCCGCTCGGTCGCCCCTCAAAAGCATCGTGGGTGATGAAGCGGGCGGCGGTGAAGCCGGCCCACAGCAAAACGCCCGTGACGAGCGCGGCGATGAGGTAGCTGCCGTTGTAAAAATTGTGAGCGATGGTTGTGGCTCCCGCGAGTACCCAGGCTGAGACGAAGCTCACGACAACGGTGACGATGATCGGAACCACAGCGTTCGAGGCAGAACCGGGCGTCACCTTGGCAAGTTTCATCCAGCGGTCGCCAAAGACCTTCGGCGTGTACCAAACGGAGCCAACGATCATAGTCGACAGAGTGGCGAGAATGACGGCCCAGTAATTGATTTCCGGAACCATGAGGTGCTCCTTTTCATAGCGTTGAGTGAATGATGACGCACGATGAGCGGTATGAACAAGAGGCGCGCTTGGGCAGATTCGTTGCGACCCCTAGAGTCGGGAGCATGACGATTTCACCTGATGCTTCGGTTCTGCCTGTCTCCGGCATGACGCCCGCGATTGCCGACACGGCATTCATTGCGGCTGGTGCCCGACTCATTGGCGACGTGCGTCTCGCTGACAACGCCAGCGTGTGGTTTAACGCGGTGCTTCGCGGCGACAGTGCGTCGATCACGGTCGGTGAGCGCAGCAACCTGCAAGACAACGTCTCGGTGCATGTTGATGCCGGTCACCCGGTGGTCATCGGCACCGATGTTTCGGTCGGCCACAACGCAGTCGTGCACGGATGCACGGTTGAAGATGGCTCGCTCATCGGTATGGGTTCGGTGATTCTGTCGGGCGCCGTGATCGGTGCGGGCAGCCTCGTTGCCGGGGGAGCGGTCGTGCTCGAAGGAACCATTGTGCCGCCGGGTTCGCTCGTGGCTGGTGTGCCGGCCAAGGTGCGCCGTGAGCTTACCGACGACGACAAGGCGCGCCTCTTGAAGAATGCAGCGGTGTACCTCGACCACTCGATGAATCACTCGGCAACAGTCAACGCTGACTGAGACCGAAAACGAATGAGGCGGGTACCATACGGGGCACCCGCCTCATCGCGTTGCGAGAGTCTTAGCTGTCGTTGCCGATGGCCTTCATACTCGCAGTGTCGCGCGAAACTTCGACGTGCGTGGGGTCGAGCACACGGCGCAGGAAGTCTTGCGTGCGCGGCTCGCGCGGGTTGCCGATCAGATCGTTGGGGTGGCCCTGCTCGACGACGACGCCGCCGTCCATGAACACCACGTGGTCTGCCACTTCGCGGGCGAACGCCATTTCGTGGGTCACAACGACCATCGTCATGCCGTCGCGCGCGAGGCCGCGCATAATGGCGAGCACGTCTCCGACGGTCTCGGGGTCGAGGGCCGAGGTCGGCTCATCGAACAGCATGAGCTTCGGGTCCATCGACAGCGCCCGCGCAATCGCAACGCGCTGCTGCTGGCCGCCCGAGAGCTCGACCGGGTAACGCGATTCGAGCGAGGCCAGGCCGACGGCGGCGAGGTGCTTGCGGGCGACCTCCTGTGCCTCAGCGCGCGGGCGCTTGAGGACTTTCTCCTGCGCCACGGTGCAGTTCTGTAGCACGGTGAGGTGGGGGAAGAGGTTGAACTGCTGAAAAACCATGCCCACCTGGGCGCGCATGGCATCCACGTCAACATCTTCATCCGTCGCGTCAAAACCTGCGACGTGAATGGTTCCGCCATTCGGCTGTTCCAACAGGTTGATGCAGCGCAACAGCGTGGATTTGCCAGAACCAGAGGGGCCGATGAGACACACTACTTGACCCTGACGCACGTTCAGGTCGATGCCCTTCAGAACTTCGTTGGAGCCATACGCCTTGCGCAGACCGGTGATCTGTACTCCGGCGGGGGCGATTGCGGTGGCGGTCATCGCTTTTCCTTTCGCGACGTGCGCTGAGAGTTCTGTTCGCTACGGCGCTCAAACCAGCGCGCCAGCATGCTGAGCGGAACCGTGATCACCAGATACAGAAGACCGGCAACGACGAAGGCGGTGGCGCCACCGCCGTACGTGATCATGCCATCACGGCCGATCTTGGTGATGTCGTAATTGATGGCCTGCATGCCGAGCACGTAGACGAGCGAGGAGTCTTTCGTCAGAAGGATGACCTCGTTGGTGAGGGGAGGCAGCACGATACGGAACGCCTGCGGGATCACGATCGTGATCATGGCGCGGGTGTGCGACATGCCGAGGCTACGCGCCGCCTCAATTTGGCCCTTTGGCACGGCTTGCAGGCCAGCACGGAGCGTTTCAGCCATGTAAGCGGCGGAGACGGCACCGAGCGCGATCATCACGGTGGCCCACAGGGGGAGCTTGAGTCCCTGGAATGCGATCGGGAGGAGGAAGCCCGCGCCGATAAGCACGAGCAGTGCCGGAATACCACGGAAGAACTCGATGTAGACGGTGGCGATCCACTGGTATGGCTTGAACGTTGCCATCTTCATGAGCGCAAGAATGAGGCCGAACGTCAGTCCGAACGCAAACGAGGCGCCGGTGTACAACAACGTGTTCACGAGGCCGGGGAAGAGGATCGTGGGGAAGAGCTTCGGGATGACCTCAAAGCGCAAGAACGAGTCAACGACCGCAGGCCAGTCGATGATGAAGGCGAGGACAGCAATGACGACGATGCCGATGCCGCCCTGAATCCAGAGGCTCCGCTGCCTGCGTTGAGTGGCGGTCAATGCCATGAGGGCACCTTTCACAGAGTGGGCCGGCCCGCGTAAGCGAGCCGGCCCCGGTACGAATTACTTACCTTCGAACCACTTAGCTTCGAGCTTGGCGAGGTCGCCGCTGTCCTTCAGCTTCTTGATCGTCTTGTTGACCTCCGCGAGGATCTCAGCGTTCTTGCCCTTGGGCACGATGATGCCGAGGTTCTCGTCGGTGGGGATGTCTTCCACGACGACGAAGTCATCGTTGCCCTTGATCGCGTACTTGAGAACTGACTGGTTGCCCAGCGATGCCGCCGTGTTGCCGGCGGTCAGCGCGAGAATCTGCTGACCCGAGTCTTCGTACTCGGTCGGGTTGAGGCCCTTGTCCTTCGCGTAGGTAGCACCCGTGGTCGCTGCCTGAACGCCGACCTTGTCCTTGGCATCTTCGAGCGACTTAATGCCGGAGGCCTTCGACGCGACCAGCACGAGTGCGTCATTGTAGTAGGGCTCCGAGAAGTCGACGTTCTGCTTGCGCTCGTCGTTGATCGTGATCGACGACGCCGCGATGTCGCAGTCGGTGCCGAACAAGCCCGACGTGATGGCCTCGAACGACGAGTCGACGACGGCGAGCTCAAGGCCCATGTCGTCGGCAACGGCGCGCGCGATGTCAATGTCGAAACCAACCGGGTCACCGGTGGCCTCGTCGAGCATTTCAAACGGCTCGTAGGGAATGTCGGAGCAAACGGTGAGCTTGCCCTCGGTGATCGTCTTGATGCCGCCCGCAGCGTCGCCACCGTTTGCGTCACCGCCAGTGCCCCCACAAGCGGAAAGGGTAAGCGCAGCGGTGGCTGTGAGGCCCAGCAGCGCGATTCGGGAAATACGGTTATTCATAAGAACACCCATCTGTGAATGAGTCATGTGTTGCGCAAGTGTATCCGTCAGGCGCGCCGATCTCATTACGCCACGGCAGATCGTTTCCCGGTGGTTATATCCGACCGCTCAAGCACCGCTGAGTGGGCGTACGTACGCGTCGCCGCGTTGAGAACGCCCGGACGCTGACACCGTGAACCGCACGATGTCACTGAGATAGCGATCATCGGAGGCCTCGTATCGCTGTCCGTTTGCATCGCGACTAATGCGGCGAAGCCGCAATATAGGAAAGCCACGGGGGACCCCGAGGAGCTTTGCATCCGTCTCATCGGCGGCAACGGCGTCGATTTCGTGCTCAACGGTTGCGCCCGCAAAACCACGCGACTCCAAGTACTCCGTAATGGACACAGTGTCGAGGTCTACGTCGAACAGTACGCGGCCAACAGGCGCGGTAAAGCTCAGCCGCTCGAACATGGTCGGCCGGCCATCCAGACTGCGCAGGCGCAACACGTCGACGACGGCGTCGCCCTCGGCGATGCCCAGCAACGCGCTGAGTCGGGCGGGATTGACGTATTGACCCCCGCGGAAACCGAGCGGTTGATGCCGGTCCGGCGGGGGATCGCTGCCGGTGGCGGCTGGATCCGGACTGACCTGCAAACCGACCCGCGCGCGGCGGGGGCCGCGATCCGCGCGTACCTCGCGGGGCAGGGCGTCGACTTCTTGTTACGCACTCACGTCGGTGACGTGTTTGCGACCGAGCCGATCGCCATAGACCCGGAAGATCTGATCAGACGATGCATCACTCTTCGAGGGTTCACAATTATGCGCCTCGCGATCTCGGTGATGCGGTGCGGTTTCTGCGTGACCGCCACAGCCGTTATCCGTTCGCTTCACTTGTCGGTGAAACGTTCACGCTCGATCAGATCGATCAAGCGATCGCGTGCGCAGCCGAAGGAGCACACGCGCGTGTCGGAATTCACCCCCGTTGATGGGGGAGCTGGGCTACCGTAGCGGCATGACCACAACGGAGATTCCCACCATCGCCGTCACCGGTGCCGCCGGCCAGATTGGCTACAGTCTGTTGTTTCGCATTGCCGCTGGCGGTATCTTCCGGCACCGTCAATTCCGGCTTCGATTGCTGGAGATTGAGCCAACATTGCCCGCACTCGAAGGTGTGGTGATGGAACTCCAGGACGGCGCCTTTCCGCTGCTCGCTGGCATCGACATCGGGTCCGACCCGCACCAGGTCTTTGATGGCGTCAACCTCGCACTCTTGGTCGGGGCGAGGCCCCGCGGACCAGGAATGGAACGCGCTGACCTGCTCCAGGCGAACGGAGCGATCTTTACGGCGCAGGGGCGCGCGCTCAACGAGGTTGCTGCTGACGACGTGAACGTCATTGTCACTGGCAACCCCGCGAACACGAACGCCCTCATCGCGCAGCGCAACGCGCCCGATATTCCGGCCAGCCGCTTCTCGGCGTTGACGCGGCTCGACCACAACCGCGCGATTTCGCAGGTGGCCGCGAAGACGGGGGCTGCCGTGCGTGACATCTCCCGCGTCACGGTTTGGGGCAACCACTCCGCATCACAGTTTCCCGATCTCGCTCACGCTCATATCGGCGATGAAATGGCCGTCGACGTCATCGGCGACGACGCGTGGATTGAGAATGAGTTCATTCCCACTGTCGCGCAACGTGGCGCCGCGATCATTCAGGCGCGGGGGTCGTCGTCTGCGGCCTCAGCCGCCTCGGCAACCGTTGATGCGGCACGCGACCTGATTCATGGTTCCGCAATCGATGACTGGGTGTCGATGGCTGTGCCCTCGGATGGCTCGTACGGCGTGCGTGAGGGGCTCGTCTCGTCGTTTCCGGTCACGACCGCTGACGGCGAATGGACGATTGTTCCTGACCTGGAGATCAGCCCATTCGCACGTCAGCGTATCGACGCGTCGGTTTCCGAGTTGCAGGAGGAGTACGACGCGGTAACGGCGCTCGACCTTATTTAGCCGACTCTGCTTCCTGCGACCTTCGCCCCGAAGACGCGTGAGAACCTAGGCGGTCGGTACCGGCTCCCGATCGCGCTCGGTCGCGTCGTCACTATCGTCAGCGTCGTGATCCGTGTTGTTGTGTGCCACCGGGTGCTTGCGCTCAAGCGAAGCGCCCTCAACATCAACGTCAGGCATGATGCGGTCGAGCCAGCGCGGCAACCACCACGCCGACTTGCCGAGCACCGTCATGACGGCGGGCACGAGCACCATGCGCACGACGAACGCGTCGAACAGCACGCCGATCGCGAGACCGAAGCCGAGCGGGCGAATCATCGTGAGGTGGCTGAATACGAAGCCGCCAAACACGGCGATCATGATGATTGCTGCGGCCGTCACAACCGGGCGGCCGCCGCGGAGGCCCGCAACGACGGCTTCGCGCGCCGGAACGCCGTGCACGTAGGCCTCACGCATACCCGAGACGAGGAACAGCTGGTAGTCCATCGCCAGGCCGAAGAGCACACCCATCAGGATGATCGGTGCGAAGCTCAGTACCGGCCCCGGAGCGTGCACGTCGAAGATCTCCGACAGCCAGCCCCACTGGTAGATCGCGGTGACCGCACCCAGCGACGCGAAGAGCGACAGCACGTAGCCGGCGGTGGCGATGACCGGAACCAGGATGCTGCGGAACACGAGGACCATGATGATGAGCGACAGGCCGAGAACGACGAGCAGGTAAACCGGCAGGGCATCTTGCAGCTTCTCAGAGACATCGATGTTGCCGGTCGCCTGGCCAGCCACGCCGAGCGTCGCGTCTTCGGTCAGATCGAGACCGCGGAGCGTGTGAACGAGGGTTTCGGTCGTCTCACTCGTGGGGCCATCGGTTGGGATCACCTGGAATGCAAAGACGGTGCCATCGGCGGAGACCCCCACGGGTGCTACGGCCGACACGTCGTGCTGCGCGCCGAGCTGGGTGCCGACAGCGGCCTGCGTCGCCAACTGATCTGCTTCGGCGACAGCGTCATCGAACGTGGCGACGACAAGGAGCGTGCCGTTCTGACCAGCACCAAACTCTTCGGTCACCGTCGTGTAGGCCTGATACTGCGTGGTGTTAACCGGCTCAGATGAGCCATCGGGAAGGCCGAGACGCATCGACAACGCCGGAATCGCGATAACCAGGAGCGCCGCAATCGCGACCGCTGCGGCTACGAGCGAGCGTCCGACGCGCATCGCCTTGAGCGGGCGCGGAGCGGCTTGCGCCTCGCCAATCAGTGCGCGCTTGCGCTTCGGCAGTGCGCGGAGCTTCATGAGACCGAGCAACGCCGGCGTAAAGGTGATGGAGACAAACACGGCGATGGCCACACAGACAGCGGCCACGATACCCATGACACCGAGGAACGGAATGCCCGTGACGAGCAGCGCAACCAGGGCCACGATGACCGTGCTGCCAGCGAAGACCACGGCGTTGCCGGCGGTTCCGTTGGCGAGACCGATGGACTCTTCAACCTCGATGCCCTGCAGAAGCTGCTGGCGGTGGCGGTTCAGAATGAACAGGGAGTAGTCGATACCGACCGCGAGACCCAGCATGACGCCGAGAGCAGGCGTGATCGACGCCATATCGACAACGCCCGAAAGGGAAAGTGAACCGGCGACACCCACGCCCACGCCGACGATCGAGCTGAGCAGGGGCGTAACGGCGGGCAAGAACGCGCGCATCATGATTATCAGCACGATGGCGGCGAGAAGGATACCCACAATCTCACCGACACCGATGAGGCCATCGACGCTCATCGTGATGGTGGCGGAGTAGTCAATGTTGACGCCCGCGATGCCAGCGGAATCGAGGGCATCACGAACCTCGGCCTTGGTGTCGTCCGGGAGCGTGTAGACCATCTCATCAAACTGCACGGCACCGATAGCCGTTGTGCCTGACTCCGAAACCATCGACAGGTTGGTGCTCAGGTCAACGAGCGTCTGTCCGTTCGTGACGTTTGCCTGCTGGGTCGCCAGCTCCGTGGTTCCGGTTTCAATCTGTGCCAAACCGGCGTCGATGTTTGCCTGCTCCGTATCGAGACCGGCGAGCTGGCCGTCAAATACGGGCTTCGCCATTTCGTACGTGCCGTCTGCCTTCGCGGCGGCAACCGCGGCCTCGAGCTGAGCACGACCAGCATCAAGCTGCGTCTGACCAGCCTCGAGCTGAGCGCGGGAAGCATCGAGTTGTGCCTTGCCTGCATCGATCTGCGCCTGACCGTCGGTCAGCGCGGTCGCCTGCTCGGTGCGCATCTGCTCAACGGCGAATGGGTTGGTCGCACCAGCGACGCCGGCGATGCCGGAGACATCGTCGAGAAGGGCCGCAATATCGGCCTTCTGCGTGTCGGTGAACGTCGTGTCGTCATCGGTCGAGAAGACGACGGTTGCCGAAGCCCCGGTGAGTTCGGGGAAGGTATCGGCGAGCTGATCGCTGACGCGCTCGGTCTCAGTATTAGGAATCGAGAAGCTCGTCGCCAGAGCGCCGCCAAACGCCAGGAAAGCGACGCCAGCGAGGCCGAGAATAACAAGCCAACCGACGATGACAGCCCACGCGCGACGCGCGCTAAATCGGCCGAGTCGGGAGAGCAATTCCGCCATGAGTGATCCTTCGAGAAGAGTGGACAACGCGGGGTGCTTCATCGAACCCAAATCCACGCTATCCGACAAGTGTTGGAAAAGTTGCGTCAGGACGAAACGATGGAGCAAACTCCCGGTTTCGCGGGGTGTATCTGCGAAGATCGGGGGCATGGACCCCCGTATCGCCCGCAGCCGCGCCGTTTTGCACGAGGCGATGATTGCGCTGGCGGGGGAGCGGTCGCTTGATGACATCACGATCGCCGACATCACAGCCCGCGCCGGAGTCAACCGATCAACGTTCTATCAGCACTTTTCTGACAAGGGTGCGTTGCTCGCCGACGCGCTCGAAGCCGCGGCCGACGTGGCTGCGGGGGCGCTGCGAGAAATGGGGCCGGCTGACCCGGGCGATCCGATGCCGCCCGCACTGCTGACATACCTTGAGCACATTCGTGATCACGCCGCGCTCTATCGTCGCGTGCTCGGCGATCACGGTTCCGGTGTCGTCGCTTCGCAACTGCGCGGCCACATTGGCGCGATTGCCATTGATGTGGTGCGCCGCGTCGTTCCGGAGGGCGCGTTCACCGTCCCGGCTGATGTTGTTGGTGAGGCTTACGGTGGCACCGCGCTGGGTGTGGTCACCGCGTGGCTCCGTCATGATCCGCTGCCCGATGTGGATGTCGCCGCCGGTTGGCTGTGGTCGATGGTCGTCGGCACCTATATTGCCGACCCACCGCAGTCTCTCTGATAGCCGCCCACTGGTTCCGTCGCCGCATTCGTCGTTCCGACTTCGCCAACAGCGGAACCAGGGGCTGGGAAAAAAGAAAACCCCCGGTTTGCCGAGGGTTTTGTTGGAGGGGCTGACGAGAATCGAACTCGCATCATCTGTTTGGAAGACAGAGGCTTTACCACTAAGCTACAGCCCCAAAGCGCGGAATTACGCGGCTTTTCAGCCATTCTGCGTTCGGTGTTCATTGGATTGAACGTGTCTACACTAGCGGATATTTTTGGGTGCTCATGACGCTTGGCCCAAATTTTTACCGAGTGCGTGTCGCCGCGGCACGCAAGCCCATTTCCATCGGCTAGACTTTCGGGGGTCGTTTCCGTGCGTTTGTGCGCAATAGTTCCGGGGCGTAGCTCAGTTTGGTAGAGCGCCCGCTTTGGGAGCGGGAGGTCGCAGGTTCAACTCCTGTCGCCCCGACCAACGACCATCCAGAATCTTCACCAGCATTTCTGCACGTGAAGAACCAACAAGGAGAACGAACAAGCATGGTGAACAGCACCGTCGAGAAGCTGAGCCCCACGCGGGTCAAGCTGCGCATCACGGTCACGCCGGAAGAGCTCAAGCCTTCCGTTGCACACGCGTACGAGCACATTGCTCAGGACATCCAGATCCCCGGCTTCCGCAAGGGTAAGGTTCCGGCCCCGATCATCGACCAGCGCGTCGGTCGCGGTGCTGTCATCGAGCACGCTGTCAACGAGGGTCTCGACGGTTTCTACCGCCAGGCTGTCAACGACAACGAACTGCGCGTTCTGGGTCGCCCGTCGGCAGAGATCATCGAATGGCCGTCGGAGAAAGACTTCTCTGGTGACGTTGTCATCGAGGTTGAGGTTGACGTTCGCCCCAAGTTCGAGCTGCCGGCACTGGCAGACATCAAGCTGACCGTTGACGCTGTTGCTGTCGACGAGAACGCTGTCGCCGAAGAGCTGGACCGCCTGCGCGGCCGCTTCGGCACGCTGGTCACGGTTGACCGCGCTGCCAAGAAGGGTGACTTCGTTGAGCTGAACCTGGTTGCAGCGATCGACGGTAACGAGATTGACCGCGCCGAGGGCGTTTCGTACGAGGTGGGCTCGGGCGAACTGCTCGAGGGCACCGACGAGGCTGTTGAGACGCTGACCGCTGGTGAAGACACCACGTTCCGCTCGAAGCTGGTCGGTGGCGAGCACGCTGGCGAAGAGGCTGAGGTCGCTGTCACGGTTGTGGCTGTCAAGGAGCGCGAGCTTCCCGAGGCTGACGACGACTTCGCTCAGATGGCGTCGGAGTTCGACACGATCGCTGAACTGCGCGACAGCCTGCAGGCACGCGTTGCTGAGCAGGGTGTCTTCACGCAGGGTGCGGCCGCTCGCGACAAGCTCATCGAGGCTCTCCTCGAGAAGGTGGAGATTCCGGTTCCGCCGCAGCTCATCGAAGACGAGGTGCACGCACACCTCGAGGGTGAGAACCGTCTCGAAGATGACGCACACCGCGCAGAGGTTACCGAAGCGAGCGAGAAGCAGTTCCGCACGCAGATGGTTCTCGACGCTGTGGCTGAAGACGCCAAGGTCCAGGTTGGTCAGGAAGAGCTCACGCAGTACCTGATCCAGTCGGCTGGCCAGTACGGCATGTCGCCGCAGGAGTTCGCTGACATCCTGCAGCAGAACGGCCAGATCCCAGCCCTCGTTGCTGAGGTTGCTCGCAACAAGGCTCTCGCGATTGCTCTCGGCAAGGTTTCGGTCGTTGACACCGACGGCAAGGCTGTTGACCTGAGCGGCTTCGCTGCCGTTGAGGACGACGCTGACGAGGCCGAAGAGGCAGAGGCTGAGAAGCCCGCGAAGAAGGCTCCTGCAAAGAAGCCCGCCGCGAAGAAGCCGGCCGCGAAGAAGGACGAAGCGGCTGACGCAGACGAGAAGCCTGCGAAGAAGCCCGCCGCGAAGAAGGCTCCAGCCAAGAAGGCTGAGTAATTCGTAACGCGAAGGCCGGACGATGCGAATCGTCCGGCCTTCGTCGTCTCTATCGACCGAATTTTGGCAGGGGAGAGGTCTTCGTGGTGAGTATGCCGCGACACCTGATATGCCGACGGCGAACACGGGCGAGACGGGCCTGTGACGCCGGTAGATTCGAATCACCACAAGGAATTGGGAGCACTCATGGCTGAACCCCTCATGGCGACCAGCGTCTTCGACCGGCTGCTGAAGGACCGCATCATTTGGCTCGGGTCCGAAGTTCGCGACGACAACGCAAACGAGATCTGCGCCAAGATTCTTCTTCTTGCTGCGGAAGACCCGCAGAAAGACATTTACCTCTACATCAACTCGCCCGGTGGTTCCATCACCGCGGGTATGGCGATCTACGACACGATGCAGTTCGTTCCGAACGACATCGTGACGGTCGGCATCGGTATGGCCGCCTCGATGGGCCAGTTGCTGCTGACGAGCGGAACCAAAGGCAAGCGTTACATCACGCCGAACGCCCGCGTTCTGCTGCACCAGCCGCACGGTGGCTTCGGCGGAACCGCCAGCGACATCCAGACGCAGGCTGCTCTCATTCTCGACATGAAGAAGCGCCTCGCTGAGATCACGGCTTCGCAGACCGGCAAGACCGTTGAGCAGATCAACGCTGATGGTGACCGCGACCGCTGGTTCACGGCAGAAGAGGCCCTCGAATACGGCTTTGTCGACCACATCCGCGAACACGCGACCGATGTGGCCGGCGGCGGCGGTACCGAGAAGTAACGGCATAAGGACGAAGGAATCGAGTAATGAACACTCCCTCTTACGGTGGCCCCTCGGGCCTGCAGATGCCGTCGAGCCGCTACATCCTGCCGCAGTTCGAAGAGCGCACCGCCTACGGCTACAAGCGTCAAGACCCGTACAACAAGCTGTTTGAAGACCGCGTGATCTTCCTCGGCGTGCAGGTTGACGACGCATCGGCTGACGACGTGATGGCGCAGCTCCTGGTTCTGGAGAGCCAAGACACCGACCGCGACATCACGATGTACATCAACTCGCCCGGTGGCTCGTTCACGGCGATGACCGCGATCTACGACACCATGCAGTACGTCGCACCCGACATCCAGACGGTCGTTCTGGGTCAGGCCGCGTCGGCAGCTTCGGTGCTACTCGCCGGTGGTACGCCGGGCAAGCGTCTGGCTCTGCCGAACGCGCGCATCCTGATGCACCAGCCCGCTGTTGGTGAGGCCGGTCACGGTCAGGCCTCTGACATCGAGATTCAGGCCGCCGAGATCATGCGCATGCGCACGTGGCTCGAAGAGACCATGGCGAAGCACACCGGCCGCTCGGTCGAGCAGGTCCACAAAGACATCGATCGCGACAAGATCCTGTCGGCACAGGAGGCGCTGGAGTACGGTCTGGTTGACCAGGTACTGACGACGCGCAAGCGCAAGCCGCAGGCGCTCACCGCGTAAGTATCCCGATTGATGGCCTCGAGATTAACCTCTCGGGGCCATCATCATTTCGACGTGTTGTTCCGTTACACGGCGAATATCCGAGCCGATGTCGGTAGATGCGTTTAGGCTCGAAGTGTCAGCAAACGAAGGAGAAATCGATGACACGTCTCGGTGAGAGCGCCGATCTGTTTAAGTGCTCCTTCTGTGGCAAGAGCCAGAAGCAGGTGCAACAGCTGATCGCTGGCCCCGGCGTCTACATTTGCGACGAGTGCATTGAGCTCTGCAACGAGATCGTCGAAGAGCGCATGGCTGAGGCGGCCAACGGTGAGGTCGTCGAGTTTGATCTGCCGAAGCCGCGTGAGATTTTCTCCTTCCTCGAAGAGTACGTCGTCGGTCAAGAGCCCGCGAAGCGTGCGCTGGCTGTCGCCGTCTACAACCACTACAAGCGCGTGCGTGCACGCGGAACCTTGCAGGCGGCTGAAGACAAGGCTGAAGACATTGAGATTGCCAAGAGCAATATCCTCATGATCGGCCCGACGGGTTGCGGTAAGACGTATCTCGCACAGACCCTCGCCAAGCGCCTCAATGTTCCGTTCGCCGTCGCTGACGCCACCTCGCTCACCGAGGCTGGTTACGTCGGTGAAGACGTTGAGAACATTCTGCTGAAGCTCCTGCAGGCCGCCGATTACGACGTCAAGCGCGCTGAGACCGGCATCATCTACATCGATGAGATCGACAAGATTGCCCGCAAGGCGGAGAACCCGTCGATCACGCGTGACGTGTCGGGCGAGGGCGTGCAGCAAGCGCTACTGAAGATTTTGGAAGGAACCGTGGCTTCGGTTCCGCCGCAGGGTGGTCGCAAGCACCCGCATCAAGAGTTCATCCAGATTGACACCACGAACGTGCTGTTCATTGTTGCTGGCGCATTTGCTGGCCTCGAAGACATCGTGTCGTCGCGTGTCGGTAAGCACGGCGTCGGCTTTGGCGCTCCGCTGCACCACAAGGGTGATGACATGGACCTGTTCGCTGAGGTGCTGCCAGAAGATCTGCATCGCTTCGGTCTGATTCCGGAGTTCATTGGCCGACTCCCGGTTGTGGCTTCGGTATCGCCGCTCGACCAGCGTGCGCTGATGGATATTCTGACAGTGCCGCGCAACGCCCTGGTCAAGCAGTACCAGCGCATGTTCGAGCTCGACGGCGTGACGCTGGAGTTTGACGAAGACGCGCTGATCGCCGTGGCCGACCTCGCGGTTGCTCGCAAGACCGGTGCCCGCGGCCTCCGCGCGATTCTGGAAGACGTGCTCGGCCCAATCATGTTCGAGATTCCCTCGGCTGACAACGTGCAGAAGGTCATTGTCACGCGTGCCGCCGTCGTTGATGGCGACGCACCCACGCTCGTGATGAAGCAAAAGCGCAAGAGCGCGTAGTCCGTGACACCGACGCCCGAGGCAACGAAGCCTCCCGTGCTCGCCCCGATCCTCGCAGGCGTTAGCGGTGCCCTCGCGGGCTTTGCGTCGTCGTTTGCGATTGTGATGGCCGGTGCCGTCGCGGTTGGGGCAACGGCTGGTCAAGCGGCGTCGGGTCTGCTTGTCGTCAGCCTGGTGCAGGGCGTTCTCGCGATCGTGCTGTCGGCAACCTCGCGGTGGCCGATCTCTATCGCATGGTCGACGCCGGGTGCCGCCGTTTTGGTGGGCGCCGGCACCATCACGCAAGACTTCCCAACTGCTGTGGCGGCCTTCATCGTCGTGGGCGTCATGATTGCGCTCACCGGGCTCTGGCCGTGGCTGTCACGGGTGATGACGAGTATTCCGGCGCCCATTGGTTCCGCGATGCTCGCCGGCATTCTGCTACCCATTTGTCTCGTGCCGGTCGAAGCGTCGATGACGTTCCCCGCACTCGCTCTGCCGCCGATTCTGGTGTGGCTGGTGCTGTCGCGATTCGCGGCTCGCTGGGCGGTACCCGCGGCAGTGCTCCTCACCGTGGTGCTGGTGATCATCTCAGCCGGGCCATCGTGGGCGGCGGGCGTTAACCTCGCACCGCATCTTGAGCTGGTCGCACCGTCATTCGCCGACCCACTCGCGATCGTGTCGCTCGCGATTCCGATGTACATCGTGACAATGGCGGGCCAAAACATCCCCGGCTTCACCGTGCTGCACACGTACGGCTACGCGCCAGCGCCAGCCCGGCAGATCATGCTCACGACCGGGCTCGCGAGTGCAGTCTCGGCGCCGTTCGGCGCCCAGACGGTCAACCTGTCCGCGCTGTCGGCCGCGATCATGGTCGGTGACGAACACACGCCTCGTGATCGCCGATGGATCGCAACGGCTACTGGCGGCATCGTCTACATTCTGCTGGGACTGACAGCCACCGTCGCTGGTGCGCTCATCACCGCAAGTCCGACGATTCTCATCGTGTCTGTCGCCGGGCTCGCGTTGCTCGGAGCGCTGATCACCGCGATCATGAGCGCTCTCGAAGACGCGCGCGCCCGCGTGGTGGCGGTCGGAACCTTCATCGTCGTCGCCAGCGGCATGACGGTCTTTGGCTTTGGTTCCGCTGTCTGGGGCCTCATCGTCGGAACCATCATATGGCTGGTCTTCATCACGAGCGCCCGTAAGCCTCGTGCCGAAGCTGACGCTACGGCTTGACGGGCAGAATGAGGTCGGTGCGCATGTTGGTGGTGGCGACCGTGCGCGGGTCGCTGACGTAGGCCTCAATCCAGATGTCGCGCAGCTCACCGGTGGCACCGCTCGTGACCTTCTGCCACGAGTCAGACATGGTCTCGTAGGAGCCCGTGTGGCTGAGAATCATCGCGGGGCCCGCCGGCAATGCTGAGGCGTGAATGCGTCCGGCTGGGCTCTCAATAACGCTCGTCGGCGCACCCATGGCCGGGAAGCCGACCTCTACATCGAACACACCCGTCGGGTCGCCGTAGTAGACCGCGTATGCCGGGCCGACAGCAATGAACTGGCCTGCAGACATCGAACGCCCCAGGGCATTGAACGACGAGTCGAAGATGTTGCGCAGGTCAGCGACCGTCACACCCTCGTGGCGAATGACGACGAGGAGTTCAGCCTCGAGGCTCTCCGAGGTCACCTCGGTGTAGGGTTCGGGCGAAAGCGGGGGAATCGACATGGGTGCTCCTCGATGGGGGTGCGGGTGTTGCTCCACCCGCACCCCTCAATGTTATTCGCTCAGGCCGCGACGTTTCAGGAGCGGCGCGATGTCAGCATCGCGACCGCGGAAGTCGCGGTACGCCTCGAGCGGGTCTTTGGAACCACCGACGCCGAGCAGTCGCTCGCGGAAGCGGTCGCCGTTCGCGCGGGTGAGTCCGCCCGACTCTTTGAACCACTCGACGGTGTCGGCATCGAGCACCTCGCTCCAAATGTAGGAGTAGTAGCCGGCGCTGTAGCCGCCCGAGAAGACGTGCGCAAAGTACGTCGACGCGTAGCGGGGCGGAACCACGGCATTGTCGAGTCCGATGTCAGCAAGTGCAGCCGCCTGGAAAGCGGCAACGTCGGTGACGGCCTGCGCATCGGCAGCCGACAGCGAGTGCCATGCCTGGTCAAGCCACGCCGCCGCCAAGTATTCGCTCGTCGCGAAGCCCTGGTTGAACGTCTCTGACTCCGCCATGCGGGCGACAACGACGGCGTCGAGCGGTTCGCCCGTCTCGATATGGCGAGCGTAGTTGCTGAGCACCTCGGGCCACATGATCCACATCTCGTTGACCTGGCTCGGGAACTCAACAAAATCACGGAACACATTCGTGCCAGCGAAGTGCGGATAGGTGGCGACGGCAAATAGGCCGTGTAGCGCATGACCGAACTCGTGGAAGAGCGTGTTGACCTCGTCAAGCGTCAACAGCGTCGGCCCGGAGGCGGGCTTGGGCACGTTGAGGTTGTTGAGCACAACGGGCTTCGTGCCCCGCAGGTGTGACTGCGAGACGAGGTGGTTCATCCACGCTCCGCCGCGCTTCGAGTCGCGCGTGTAGAGGTCAAGAATGAAGAGCCCGAGAGCGGAACCATCTTCGTTGAAGACCTCGAAGGTGCGGGCATCGGGGTGGTACGTCGGCAGATCGGGTCGTTCCTTGAACGTGATGCCGTACAGCTGCGTCGCAGCATAGAAGACACCGTCGGTCAGCACACGTTCGGCTTCAAACCACGGGCGCAGTGCGGCGGTGTCGACGTTGTACTTTTCGGCGCGGACCTTCTCCGTGTAGAACGCCCAGTCGTGGGCTTGCAGCTCAAATGGTTCCGCTTCGCTCT
Source organism: Microbacterium daqui (assembly GCF_050408675.1). NCBI lineage: Bacteria > Bacillati > Actinomycetota > Actinomycetes > Micrococcales > Microbacteriaceae > Microbacterium > Microbacterium daqui. Next base: position 17,386 of record NZ_JBNTKF010000010.1, read on the forward strand.
TATCGATGAGCTCCTGCAGCGCCTGCTGCTCGGCAACAGCGTTACGGGCCGCGGGGGCGGCGAGCTCGCGCAGGCGTGTGTGGACGGCTTCGGGGGAGCCAGCGGTCTCATCTGACGTGATGTAGGCCGCGTGTGAAGCGTATCCGAGGAGTTCTGCGCGCTCGGCACGCAACCGCACGATCTCGAGGAGCACTTCGGCGTTCGAGTGTTCGCCAGCGGTGGCGCGGGCGAGTGACGCCTGCATGATACTTTCGCGCGACGCGCGGTTGGTGAGGGATGCGAGCAGGGGGTGGCCGGTGAACAGGGGGAGTGAGAGCATGTAGCCCTCCTCGCCGCGCTCGGCGGCTGCTGCACGGGCGGCGTCGAGTTCACTGGGCGTCGCGCCGTCGAGAGCGCTGGCGTCGGCAAACAGCGGTGCGAGGCGGTTGGTGTCGCCGAGGAGGTTCTTTTCGAACGACGTGGTCAGTGTCGCAAGCCGCGCGTTGAGCTCCTTGAGGCGCGTCTTTGCGTCGTCATCGAGACCGGCTCCGGCGTGCGTCATTTCGGCGTAGCGACGCTCAATCAGGTAGCGCTGCTCGGGGGTGTACTCGCGCTCGTCACGCGACTCCCAAATCGTCTTCACGCGCGAGTACAGGAACGCGTCGAGAATGATCGCGTCGTTGTGCGCGGCGTAGAGCGGGGCCAATTCTTCTTCGACGGCCTGAATGTCTGCGGTGGCATCGGCCGAGCTGACCGTGTAGAACGCGTTGGTGACGTACTCGAGCTGCTCGCCGGTGCGCTCCCACGCTTCGAGCGTGTTCTCAAACATGGGCATCGATCGCACGCGCGTAATAGCGCTGATCTCCTGCAACTGCTCGGCAAAAGCCGCCTGGAATGCCGGAATATAGTGCTCGGGCTTGATGTCGGAGTAGTCGGGGATTCCGTAGGGGAGCGATGACGGAGTCAGCAGCGGGTTGTCAGTATCTGTCATGGCGAAAGCCTATCGAGCGGGGCGCACGAGCTACCACCTTCGTGAGTTGGCCAAGCACGACCTCATTCGTGAGGTTCAAGGGCAGGGCACCGCTCGCGAGCGCTGGTGGGAGCGCCCCCGCGGTTCGGTCGCGATGGGTGCCCCTGATGCGCGGGTGACGCCTGCTGGCAAGCTCGCCACGTCAATCGTGATCGAAGAGTTCTACCGTCGTCGCCACGAGCAGCTTCTCGGCTTCTTGCGCGACACGGCTGACATCCCCGATGACGACGACCTCAAGGCCCTCCTCACAACCTCCACTGTCTCTCTCACTGACGCGCAGTTCACTGAGATGGCAGAAGCGGTACAGAACGTGATCTCTGAATACGTCGAAAAGTACCGCGACCAAACCGGTGACGGCGTGCGACGCTTTGCCGTCCGCGCCGACATCTTCCCCCTTCCAGCCTTCGATGACTCGGAGACGGCTCTGAACGCCCGTCGTGACGCCTCTGCTGCGCGCCACGTCGGCCTTCTCCCGCGATGACGACCCACGCGCAGCGTGCGTGCACCGCAACCAAGCCGCACCTCGGTTCCACTTTTGCGAAGCTGTGGACAGCCGCCGCCTTCTCAAACCTCGCTGACGGCCTCGGCCGCACGGCGGTGCCGCTCATCGCAACGACCCTCACGCGCGACCCGCTCGCCATTGCGGCGCTCGGAGCGGTCGCCTTCTTGCCCTGGCTCATTTTCGGTCTACCCGCCGGCATGATCGTCGACCGCTTCGACCGCTGCTACATCATGGCGCTTGCCAACACACTGCGTGGTGGGGTCGCGCTGGTGTTGGCCATTTTGGCGTCGACCGGAACCTTGACAATCGTGAGTCTGCTGGTGGCCACGTTGGTCTTCGGGCTGGGAGAGACGCTCTTCGATAATGCGACGAACGCCGTTTTTGCCAGATGTATCTCCGTTTGGAACGTGCCGTGGGGTGCGCTACGTCAGACCATCATTCTGAACCGTCTGTTTGGGCGCGTGCTCGGCATCATTCGCTCGGTCACCTGGGGCATCATGCCTATCGCGACCCTGATTGGCGGCATCGTGGCGCGCCAAGACTTGCGACTGCCGTTCATCATCGGCGCTGGCATTCAGCTCGTCGCGACACTGCTGTGGTCACGCGTGATTCTGCGGGCCAGCGAGTACAACGAACCCATTCCCGCGCCGCGACGCGAAACCATGACTGCGGAGTGACTAGCTCCAGGGTTGCGTGATGACCTCGTCATCAGCGGTGATCAGCACTTCGTAGCCGCTGTCGATTTCAGCGCACGGGCGGCCCTCAAGCCACGTCAGCGTCCACATCGCCCCGGCCGGCGCATCAGCGTCGACCGCAGAGATGGCGCCGCGCAGGGCGTCAGGAACGGAACGGGGTGGTTCCGAGCCTGACGCCCAACGCGTGCCGAGTTGCATTACGCGTCTTCCGCCGGTGCCAGCTCGATCGAGACGACGGCGAGTTCTTCGCCTTCGACCACGTCAAGCTGCGCGATACGTCCGACAGCGCTGAGGTCAGCGGCCGCTGCTTGCAGTGCGGGAAGCGTTGCCGCGGGAGCCGCGATGACAGCGCGGTCAACCGCGGTCTTCTGCGATGCCTTAGCCTCGGTCTTCGCGCGGCGAATACCGATCAGGGCAGCCGATGCCGTCTCAAGAACGGTCGGGTCGCCAGCGGTCTCACGCGAAACCGGCCAGGCGGTGGCGTGAACCGAACCCTCGTTGAACCACGACCAGGCCTCTTCCGCGGCAAACGCGAGCACCGGGGCCAGCAGGCGCAGCAGTGTCGACAGCGCGATGCGCAGTGCGGCCACGGCCGAAGCGCCCTCGGCGCCGCCCGCGTACGCGCGCTCCTTGACGAGCTCGAGGTAGTCGTCGCAGAACACCCAGAAGAAGCTCTCGGTGACTTCCAGCGCACGCGCGTGGTCGTAAGCCTGCAGCGCCTTCGTGGCCTCGGCGATAACGCCGTCGAGCGTTGCCAGCATCGACAGGTCGAGTGCTTCGGTGACCGACTCTTCAGCGGCGTCGCCGAACGACAGCACGAACTTCGCCGCGTTGAGAACCTTGATCGCCAAGCGGCGACCGATCTTCACCTGCGTCGGGTTCTGCGGGTCAAACGCGGCGTCAGCGCCCAGGCGGCTGGAAGCCGCCCAATAGCGGACCGCGTCGGTCCCGTGCTGGTTGAGGATGTCAGCCGGGGTCACAACGTTGCCCTTCGACTTCGACATCTTCTTGCGGTCAGGGTCAACGATGAAGCCGGAAATAGCGGCGTCAGACCACGGCGCGCGGCCGTCCTGCAGCGCCGAACGCAGCATCGTCGAGAAGAGCCACGTGCGGATGATGTCTTGACCCTGCGGGCGCAGATCAAACGGTGCCACGAGGTTCCACAGTTCGTCGTCGCGCTCCCAACCACCAGCAAGCTGCGGGGTGAGCGACGAGGTTGCCCAGGTGTCGAAAATGTCGATTTCGCCCTCGAAGCCGTTCGGCTTGCCACGCAGGCTCTCGTCGTAGCCCGCGGGAGCGTCGCTCGACGGGTCAACCGGAAGCTGACCGAGGTCGGGCGTGATGACGCGGTCGTAGTCGCGCTCGCCGTTTTCGTCGAGGCCGTACCACACCGGAATCGGCACACCGAAGAAGCGCTGGCGCGAAACGAGCCAGTCACCGGTCAGGCCACCAACCCAGTTTTCGTAGCGCACGCGCATGAAGTCGGGGTGCCAGTTGAGCTCCTTGCCGAGCTCGATCAGGCGGTCACGCAGTTCGGTGTCGCGGGCGCCGTTGCGCAGGTACCACTGGCGCGTCGACACGATCTCGAGCGGGCGGTCACCCTTTTCGAAGAACTTCACGGGGTGCGTGAAGGGCTTCGAAACCTCAAGCATTTCACCGGTCTCGAGCAGCTTCTCCACGATCGCCTTGCGGCCTGAGAAGACCGTCTTGCCGGCAACCTGCTCGGTGTAGAACGCGATGGCCTCTGCCGACTCGATGCCAGCGGGAGCGTCAGGGAGGAAGCGACCGTCCAGGCCGAGCACGGTGCGGTTGGGCAGGCCCTCACCGTCAGTGGTGCGCAGCTCGCGCCACCAAATGATGTCGGTGATGTCACCGAAGGTACACACCATGGCGATACCCGAACCCTTGTCCTGCTTCGCCAGGTGGTGGGGGAGCACCGGAACCTCGACATCGAAGAACGGGGAGCGCACGGTGGTGCCGAAGAACGGCTGGTAGCGCTCGTCGTCGGGGTGAGCGACCAGGGCGATACACGCGGGGAGCAGCTCCGGGCGCGTGGATTCAATCACGATGTCACCGGCGGGGCCGTGGAACGCGATCTTGTGGAACGACGCCTGCTGATCGCGGTCTTCGAGCTCGGCCTGCGCGATGGCAGAACGGAAGTCAACGTCCCACAGCGTCGGCGCGAGGTCTTGGTAGGCCTCGCCGCGCTCGAGGTTCTTGAGGAACGCAAGCTGCGACGTGCGAATCGTGTCGTCAGAGATGGTGCGGTAGGTCTGCGTCCAGTCGACGCTGAGGCCAACCTGACGGAAGAGCGATTCGAACTGCTTCTCGTCTTCGATCGTCAGCTCTTCGCAGAGCTCAATGAAGTTACGGCGGCTGATCGGCTTCTGGTCTGCGGCCTTCGACGACTTGTTGTCGCCACCACGGAACGGCGGCTCAAAGTCAGCCTCGTACGGCAGTGACGGGTCGCATCGCACGCCATAGTAGTTCTGCACGCGGCGCTCGGTGGGCAGACCGTTGTCATCCCAACCCATCGGGTAGAAGACGTTCTTGCCCTGCATGCGCTCAAAACGTGCCTTCACGTCCGTGTGCGTGAACGAGAACACGTGGCCAATGTGCAGGCTGCCCGACGCGGTGGGCGGCGGGGTGTCGATGGAGAAGACGCTGTCGCGACCGTTCTGCACGGCGGCGGTGCGGTCAAAGCGGTAGACGCCAGACTGCTCCCACGTCTCGCCCCATTTCGCTTCGAGACCTTCGAGGGCGGGCTTGTCAGGAATGTGCGCGTCAGCCATGGGTATCTCCAAGCGATATAGGCGGCACCGTGTGAGCGTGCCTGATGTGAACTGACCTCCAGGATACCAGCGCTTGCACCACCGGTCGGCCTACGCACGCACCCCGGCGGGCGGCTACTCTGCGACGCGAATACCGGCGGCCGTAGCAAGTGCGACGGCGGCGTTCTGCGCCTGCTCGACTGAGATCGTCATGCCCCGCAGTGCTGCCATGTCGGTGACGCGGGCGAAGTCGAGACCGCGCAGATCAACGTGTTGGGCGGTGCTCTCGCGCGGGTCGAGTTCGCCAGCCGTGCTCTCGACAAAACGCACACGGTTGAGTTTTGCCACGGGCATATCGAGCGTGTCGATGAGGCAGTGTCGAACATCAACGTCGCGTACCGATGCTCGGCCCAGCGTCAGGTAGTCGATGCGCACGCCATCGAAGACGACGGCGTCGAGCCCGGCTTCAGTGAGATCAAGGGTGCCGATGCGCCCACCGACGAACCGTACGCGACCGAGGTGTGCGCCTCGCAATTGCAGAGAGGCCACGCGCAGATCGCGAAACTCAACGTCGCTGATGTCGGCAAACTTGAGCACCAGGGTGTCGCAGCTCACGCCACGCAACACGGACTCACGAACAGTGCTGCTGGTTCCGTCGGCATCCTCGAGCGTCGCGAACTCCACGCCTTCAAAGAGCCCGTGGGGGCGCAACGCTGTGGCCTCATCAAACCTGTTCGGCAGGTCAGGAGAATCGGCACGCGGGGGAGTGAGAGACGAACGTATAGCCACCACGCCACGGTACCCGTCGCCGCTGACAGCGCGCTCACCGCCTAGGCTTTCGGCATGGTGTTTCGCATTGTGCTTCTCGGTAACGGCAACCTCGCGAGCCTGCTTACGACGGCGATCGCAGAGCGCCCGAACTATGTGGTCGTCGGAACCATCGGGCGCGCTGATGAGATTCCTCCGGTCGCCAATTACGACCTGCTGGTTGAAGTTGCCGCGCCTGAGGCGGTCAGTGCGCGTGTGCTGCCTGCAGTCGAGGCTGGAGCCACCGCACTGATCGCGAGTGTGGGTGGTCTCGCCGATGCTGACGTGCGCGCCCGTCTCGAGCGGGCGCCGGGCCGCGTGCTCGTCGCGAGCGGCGCCGTCGGCGGCCTCGACCACGTACGTGCGTTGGCGCTGAGCGGCGAAGTCACGGCGGCACACATTGCCTCAAGCAAGCTCCCCGCAACGTTGATCCAGCCGTGGATGGACGACGACCTCGTCGCCCGGCTTCGTGCCGGTGCCGAGCGCATCGTCGTGGCATCCGGAACCGCGGAGCATGTCGCCGCGCTATTCCCGCGATCTGCCAACGTGGCCGTTGCCGTCACGCTCGCGGCAAACGCCTGGGGGCGTACGACCGCCGAAATGATTGCTGACCCGGCCGCCATCAGCACGACGCACCTCATCACGGCGACCGGCACTGCTGGTTCCGCTCGCTTCGAAGTCTCCAACGTGCCTTCCCCGGCGCAGCCGCGTTCCAGCATGATCGTGGCGTCATCGCTCATGCGATCAATCGACGCGATTGCCGCGGTACATGGTGACGGTAATGCTGCTGTCGGCAACCTCCTATCACTGCTATAGCACTTTGTGAACGGCGTCTAACAACGCCAAATGGCGCTAGGCTTTGGGTATCCCGCTCCTTCCGCAAAGGATTCCTATGTCTTTTCGTCGTGCCCGCCGCGCTCTTCTGCTGACCGCGGCCGTTTCCGTGTTCGGACTCACACTCAGCGCTTGCGCCACTGACGCGCCCGCTGGGGGCAACACCGCTGAGGGCGGCGAAGTTGTGTGGGCAATTGAGGGTGCCAACCTCTCCGATAGCCACATGGACCCGCATACGAGCCAGATGGACGTGAGCTCGATGGTGCAGCGTCAGATTCTGGACTCGCTGGTGTGGCAGAACGCCGACGGCTCGTTCTCGCCGTGGCTTGCGAAGGAATGGACCGTCTCAGAAGACGGCCTGACGTACACGTTCACGCTGCGTGATGATGTGACCTTCCACGATGGTGAGAAGTTCACCGCGGAGTCGGTCAAGGCCAACTTCGAGCACATCGTTGACCCCGAGACGAAGTCGGCGCAGGCCGCCAGCATGATTGGTGGCGAGTGGTACGCCGGCACCGAGGTCATCGACGAGTACACCGTCGAAGTGAAGTTCACCCAGCCGTACGCACCCTTCCTCTCCGCGGCCAGCACCCCGCTGCTGGGCTTCTACTCCACCAAGGCGCTGGAAGCCGGAACCGAGAAGCTGAAGGCGGGTGCGCCCGGTGTGAACATTGGTACGGGTCCCTTCGTGCTGAGCGAGTTCATTCCGAACCAGGAGATCGTTTACACGCGCAACGACGACTACAAGTGGGGCCCGCAGGGCCAGGAAGCTCCGAGCATCGACACCCTTCGTGTTGCGCTGGTCTTGGAGTCGAGCGTGCGTACCGGCATGCTGAACTCGGGCGAGGCGCAGCTCGTCAGTGACCTGCCGCCGAGCGCCGTTGGTTCCGTCGATGAGGGTGCCACGATCGAATCGAAGCCGGTTCCGGGTCTGCCGTACTCGCTGTACCTCAACGAGAAATACGGCGTGCTTGCTGATCAGAAGGTGCGCGAAGCGATTTCGCTCGGTATCGACATTGACACCGCCGTTGACACGATCTTTGATGGCCAGTTTGAGCGGGCGTGGAGCATTCTCAGCCCCTCGAGCCCGGGCTACGATGCGTCGCTGGAGAACGCGTGGGCGTTTGACCCCGCGGCTGCCGCAGCACTGCTCGACGAAGCTGGTTGGACGACTCTCGACGCCGATGGCTACCGCACGAAGGACGGCAAGCGCCTGTCGGTGCGTTGGATCGCATGGACCCCGATCGCTGACGAAAACAAGGCGCTCGGCGTCGCGTTTCAGGCAGACCTGAAGAAGATCGGCGTCGAGCTGATTCGTGAAGAGCTGGAGCCGGCCGCCTACAACGAGCAGTACGGCCCGAAGACGTTCGACATCACCGACTGGAGTTTCTCTGGCCCAGACTCCGACCTGCTGCGCAGCCACCTGCACACCGACGGATTCCAGAACGCTTCCCAGGTCAGCAACCCCGAGGTTGATGCCCTTCTCGAGAAGGCCATTGCCTCGAGCGACACCGACGAGCGCAACGGGTACTACACCGAGCTGCAGCAGTGGAACGCTGCCGACAACGCGATCATTCCGATCTACGTGCCCGCGCTGATCTCAGCAGTTGATGGCTCGGTCGACGGTCTGGCGTTTGACGTCTACGGTCGTCCGCTGTTCTACGACGTCAAGCTCGACAAGTAAGCCATCGCGCTTCGGCGCGCCAGAATGAGTCGCATGACAACGTCGCGCAGCGCCATCACCACGGGTGCCCTTCGGGCCCTGGTGATGGCGCTGTTCGGCGTTCTCATTGTGTGGGCTGCGGCGACCCTCGCGTTTGTCATCACGAATGTTCTACCGGGCGATCCCGTCGCGGTCATGCTCGGGCCGCAAGCGCAGATCTCAGAGGAGGCAAAAGACGCTCTTCGTGAGGAGCTGGGGCTCACGCAGCCGCTGTGGAACCAGTACGTCGCCTACATTTCTGGGCTTATGCGCGGTGATTTGGGGGAGTCCCTGCAATTGCGGATGCCCGTGATTGACGTCATCGGTCGACAGTTCGGCTCCACACTCCAGCTCACCGGGCTGGCGCTGCTGTTTGCGCTCGTGATCGCCGGCGCCGTCACGTTCATTGCCCGCGGACGCCGTGCACGTCGTGTCGCGGCCACCGCCGAACTCATCGTGCTGTCCGCTCCGGTCTTCTGGATCGGCCTGCTGTTGCTCACGGTCTTCGCGTTTGGGCTCGGATGGTTTCCGGTCTCCGGGGCGCGGGGTTTTGCGTCGCTGATTCTGCCCGCGCTCACCCTGGCATTGCCGTGCGCCGCGCTCATCGGTCAGCTTGTTCGCGACGGCGTCGAAGAGGCCGAGAACCAGCCGTTCGCCTTCACGGTGCGTGCCCGCGGCGCCAGCGACGTGCGGTTGCTGACCCGCCACACCCTGCGCCATGGTTCCCTCGGCGCGCTCACTATGGCGGGATACCTCGTCGGTTCGCTCCTCGGTGGGGCGGTGCTCGTCGAAACCGTCTTTGCCCGTCAGGGCGTCGGGCGCGTGGCGCTCACCGCGATCCTCAACCGCGACCTGCCAGTCATCTCTGGCGTCATCGTGATGAGTGCGCTGATCTTCACGATCATCGCGATTCTCTCTGACGTTGCGATGACGGTGCTGGACCCGCGCCTGCGCAGCAGGGGGAGTCGTTCATGATGCTCCTGCGCAAGCCCAGCGCTTTGCTATCGATCGTGTTTCTTGCCGTTGTGGTGGTCGCGATGATCGCGCCGCAACTGCTCACCCAGCGCGACCCGCTTGAGGTCGACCTGAGCGTTGCCCTCCACGCGCCGAGCCTTGACCACCTGTTCGGCACCGATCAAACCGGTCGCGATGTCTACACGCGCGTCATTTATGGGGCGCAAGCGTCGATTGGTGTGGGCCTCATCGCAACCGGAACCGCCCTCATCGCCGGACTCGTGTTCGGCACCCTCATCGGGCTCGCACCCCGCTGGCTCGACGCGATCCTGATGCGTGCCGTTGACCTGTTGCTCGCGGTGCCAGAGTTCGTACTGGCGCTCATCATCGTCGCGGTTCTCGGCCCCGGCCCCGTCAACATCGCGTTCGCTGTGACCCTCTCCGTGGTTCCGGTCTATATCCGTCTCGCCCGAGTGCACACGCGCAGCCTCCGCCAAGCCGAGTTCGTGACATCCGCGAGGTTGTTGGGCATTGGTTCCGTGCGCGTGCTGTCGCGGCACGTCATGCCCACCGTGCTGGCAAGGCTTTCGGTGCTCGCCACGATCGGCGTCGGCACCGCGATTCTGTCGGCAGCGGGCCTCAGCTTTCTCGGCCTCGGTGTCACCGAACCCGCGCCCGAATGGGGGCTCATGCTCTCTGGCGGCCGCAACGAGCTGGCGACAGCGTGGTGGATCGCGGTGTTCCCGGGCCTCGCGATCACGGCAGTCGTTATCGCCACGAGCGTGCTCGGCCGCCACTTGCGCCGCTTGACCGAGGAGGGTGCAGCATGACCGCCGCCGCAGTGCAGGGGCTCACCGTGCGTTTTGGTGATGTCGTGCGGGTTCGCGATGTTTCGCTCGCCGTTGAGCCGGGCTCGATTCTCGCGATCGTTGGTGAATCTGGTGCCGGCAAATCGCTCCTGGTATCGGCGCTTCTGGGGCTTACTCCCTCGGCTGCGACGACGACTGCCGCGTCGATTGCCATCGGCGGCGTCGACCTCACGCACGCGACGGAACGCCAGTGGCGAGCCGTGCGTGGCGTGCAGGTTGGATTGGTGTCGCAAGACGCGCTGAGTTCGCTCGACCCGTTGCGCCGCATTGGTGCGGAGGTTGCCGAGCCGCTTGAAGTGCATGGCATCGGTTCGCGCGCGGATCGCCGCGAGCGCGTTCTGGATGCGCTTCGCGAGGTGGTGATGCCGGAACCATCAGAGCGGGTTCGGCAGTATCCGCACGAGTTGTCGGGTGGGTTGCGTCAGCGTGCCCTCATCGCGTCGGCGCTCGTCGCGGACCCGCCGCTTCTGATCGCCGATGAGCCGACGACCGCATTGGATGCGACCGTACAACGACACATCCTGACCCTGCTGCGTTCGCTCGCTGACGAGGGTCGCGCGATCATTTTTGTGAGCCACGATCTGAGTTCCGTCGCACACATCGCCGACCGGGTCATGGTGATGCGTGACGGTGCTGTGGTTGAGCATGGCGACGCTCGTGCGCTACTGCGATCACCTCAACACGAGTACACGCGCGAGCTCATTGCCGCGTCGCAGTTTACTGTCGAGAATGCGGCGGCGGTGCACGGCGAGCGTGTGGTGGAGGCGCACGGAGTGACGGTGCAGTTCGGCTCGCGAGTCGCCACCGAAGACGTCAGTTTTTCGTTGCGGGCCGGAACCACGTTGGGCATTGCGGGGGAGTCGGGCTCGGGTAAGTCCACGGTCGCGAATGTCGTGATGGGCTCGCTCGCGCCCACGTACGGGCAGGTTGTGTTGCTCGACAGCCCCTGGAATCCCGGGACGGAATCAGCTCGGCGTCCCCGCCGCGGACTCATCCAGCTCGTGGCACAGAACTCGCGCGCATCGCTGAACCCGCGCTGGAGTGTGCGGCGGGTTCTCGCCGAGGCGCTTGGCGCAGCGGGACGCCGTGCCGATGACGCAACGATCGATTCACTGCTCGCTGACGTCGATCTGCCTGCCGATGTCGCGGTGCGTCGCCCACGTCAGCTTTCGGGCGGTCAGGCGCAGCGCGTCGCCATTGCGCGTGCGTTGGCGATGAACCCGCGCATTCTCGTGCTCGATGAGCCGCTCAGCGCACTCGACGTGTCGGTTCAGGCGCGCATTCTTGACTTGTTGCGCCGACTTCAGCAGGAGCGCGGCCTCAGCATGATCTTCATCTCCCACGACCTCCGCGTCGTCGCGGGCCTTGCCCACGACCTCATCGTGATGAAAGACGGTGCAGTTGTCGAGCAGGGTGAAACCCGCGAGATCTTCGCCAAACCCACCCACCCCTTCACCCGCGAACTCCTCGCCGCCGCAGCCCTCACCCCACGCGATCCCTAGCCCCGCGCCGCTGGTTCCACAGTCCTGGTTCCACTCCTCCCTGTTCTGCACGACGAAATCTGGTAGATCGCCCGACACTCCGGTATTTGTGACGACGCCATCACGTTGATCGTGCAGAACAGGATTGACGGAGGGGGAGGAGTGGAACCACCGGGGCGCGGAGGGCGGAACGACAGCACACGGCGCGATAGGTCCCAGCACACTTGCGTCCCGCACGTCAAATAAAACCGCGCTAGAATGGACGAACACACTGCGATCCGGCTATCACCGGGGAGTGCTCGGAAGAACAGGCGCAAGCCCTAGTAGAACCGAGCGGGGCAGGCCCGTTACAGCCGCTGAACGAGTGGTTCGTTGCCCTCCGGGTATACGAGCAATGCGGGGTGGTACCGCGGTCGACAGATCGTCCCTGCAGGAGCCAAATTCAAGCCCTGCGAGAGACCATGACCTATCCTCGTTCCTCATTCGGACCAGCCGCTGATGCTGTCGTGCCCAGCCCGCGCTTCCCGGAGATCGAAACCGACATCCTGGAGTTCTGGGAGCGCGACCAGACGTTCCGCGCGAGCATTGCGCAGCGCGAGGGTAACGAAGAGTGGGTCTTCTACGATGGCCCGCCGTTCGCCAACGGCCTCCCGCACTACGGTCACCTGCTGACCGGGTACGCGAAAGACCTGTTCCCGCGCTTCCAGACCATGCGCGGCAAGAAGGTTGACCGCGTCTTCGGCTGGGACACGCACGGTCTTCCTGCCGAGCTCGAAGCGATGAAGCAGCTCGGCATCACCGAGAAGAGCGAGATCGAAGCCATGGGCATCTCGACCTTCAACGCGAAGTCCCGCGAGTCGGTTCTCGCCTACACCCGCGAGTGGCAGGACTACGTGACCCGCCAGGCGCGCTGGGTTGACTTCGACAACGGCTACAAGACGCTCGACACGTCCTACATGGAGTCGGTCATGTGGGCGTTCAACCAGCTGTTCGAGAAGGGCCTCGCCTACGAGGGCTACCGCGTTCTGCCGTACTGCTGGCGCGACGAGACGCCGCTGTCGGCGCACGAACTGCGCATGGACGACGACGTCTACAAAGACCGTCAAGACCCGTCCGTCACCGTCACTTTCCCGCTGGTGGGGGAGAAGGCGGAACAATTGGGTCTCGCTGGTGTGCGCGTGCTCGCGTGGACGACGACGCCGTGGACGCTCCCAACCAACCTCGCTCTCGCCGTTGGCCCGGAGATCGACTACGTCGTGGTTCCGGCTGGCCCGAACGGCGCCGCTGACGCCGAAGGCGGCACGTACCTGCTCGCTGACGCGCTGCTCGGCAACTACGCGAAGGACCTCGGCTACGAATCGGCCGACGACGCCCGCGCCGCCATCGCCCGCACCCTTCCTGGTTCCGACCTCGCCGATGTGCAGTACGAGCGTCTCTTCGACTACTACGCCGACGCCGAGACCTACGGCACCGAGAACGCGTGGCGCATCCTTGTCGACGACTACGTCACGACCGCTGACGGTACCGGTGTTGTTCACCAGGCACCCGCCTACGGTGAAGACGACATGCGCGTGGCTGCGGCCGCCGGCATCCCAACTATCCTGTCGCTCGATGACGGCGGCAAGTTCCTCCCCAACGTCACCGACGTTGCCGGCATGCTGTGGCTTGACGCGAACACGCCGCTCATCCGCCTGCTGCGCGCTGCTGGCCGCATGCTTCGGGAGCAGAGCTACGTGCACAGCTACCCGCACTGCTGGCGCTGCCGCAACCCTCTCATCTACAAAGCCGTCTCGAGCTGGTTCGTGCGCGTCACTGACTTCCGTGACCGCGCGATCGAACTCAACGACGACATCACTTGGGTGCCGGAGAACGTCAAGCACGGCCAGTTTGGCAAGTGGCTTGAGGGTGCACGCGACTGGTCGATCAGCCGCAATCGCTATTGGGGCTCGCCGATTCCGGTGTGGAAGAGCGACAACCCCGAGTACCCACGCGTGGATTCGTACGGCTCCTTCGCCGACCTCGAGCGCGACTTCGGCCGCTTGCCCCGCAATGAGCAGGGCGAGGTCGACATGCACCGCCCGTACATCGACGACTTGACGCGTCCGAACCCCGATGACCCCACCGGCCAGTCCACGATGCGTCGCATCGAAGACGTGCTCGACGTGTGGTTTGACTCCGGTTCGATGCCGTTCGCGCAGGTGCACTACCCGTTCGAAAACCAGCAGTGGTTCGACGAGCACTCGCCCGCCGACTTCATCGTCGAGTACATCGGTCAGACGCGTGGTTGGTTCTACGTCATGCACGTGCTCTCGACCGCACTGTTTGACCGCCCCGCCTTCACCGGCGTGAGCTGCCACGGCATCGTGCTCGGCTCTGACGGCCAGAAGATGTCGAAGTCACTGCGCAACTACCCGGACGTCTCCGAGGTCTTCGATCGCGATGGTTCCGACGCTATGCGCTGGTTCTTGATGTCGTCGTCGGTCCTCCGCGGTGGCAACCTTGTCGTCACCGAAGAGGGCATCCGCGCCGGCGTGCGGGAATTTATGCTGCCGCTGTGGAGCTCGTGGTACTTCTTCGCGACCTACGCCAACGCGGCGCAGGAGGGTGGCTACGAAGCCTCGTGGCGCACCGACTCGACCGACGTGCTCGACCGCTACATCCTCGCCCTCACCGGCGACCTGGTGCGCGGTGTCGCCGAAGACCTCGAAGGTCTGGATTCCACGAGCGCGACCGAAAAGCTCCGCGACTTCAGCGACGCGTTGACGAACTGGTACATCCGCCGCTCGCGCGACCGCTTCTGGGTTGGCATCACCGACGACGAAACGTCGCGTGAAGCCTTCGACACGCTCTACACGGTGCTCGAGACGCTGACCCGCGTCGCGGCCCCGCTCATCCCGCTCATATCTGAGCAGGTCTGGCAGGGTCTCACCGGTGGTCGCAGCGTGCACCTGCAGGACTACCCAGACGCTGACGCCTTCCCGGCGGCAGAAGACATCCGCTCCGCGATGGACGCCGTGCGCGACATCTCGTCGACCGCCAACGCCCTGCGCAAGCAGCACAAGTTGCGCGTGCGTCTGCCGTTGCAGTCGCTGACGGTTGTCACGAACGGAACCACGGGGCTGGCTCAGTTTGAAGCGATTCTGCGTGAAGAGCTCAACGTTAAGTCCGTGGAACTCGTCGAGGCCGTTGACGGCATCGGTGCGCAGTACGGCATCACGCAGCGACTCGTTGTGAACGCTCGTGCTGCGGGCCCGCGCCTCGGCAAGCAAGTTCAGCAGGCCATCATGGGCGCGAAGAACGGCGACTGGAGCGAAACCGACGGTGTGGTCACCGCCGGTGGCCTCGCGCTGGTCGAGGGGGAGTACGAACTCGCTCTCGAAGCTGGCGGTGTTGCCGAAGGCACCGCGATCTCGCTGCTTCCCGGTGGCGGCTTCGTGCTGCTTGACACGGTCACGACCCCGGAGCTTGAGGCGGAGGGCATCGCGCGCGACGCGATCCGTGTCGTGCAGGAGGCTCGTAAGAACGCTGGTCTCGAGGTCAGCGACCGTATCGTGCTGGCGCTCAACGTCGCCCCGGCGATCGCCGAGGCGCTGAACACGCACGCCGAACTGATTGCCGCAGAAACGCTGGCCGTCGGCTTCGCCGTGCAGGCCACCGAAGGCATCGATGAGCTCGTCAAGACGGTCACCAGCCCCGGTGACGGTGTGTTCCGTAGCGGAACCACGGCGCTCGGCTCCGACAAAGCAGCCATCGTCGTGACGATCGAAAAGAACTCGCAGGGAGACCAAGCGTGAGCGACATTCAACGCGCTGACCGCGTCTATTCCGAACTGCTGACCCGCCAGGGGGAGCAGTGGGTGCAGCCGCGCGTCGAGCGCACGCGCCGTGTGCTCGAACTGATGAATGACCCGCAGAAGACGTACCGGGTCATTCACCTGACCGGAACCAACGGTAAGACGTCGACTGCTCGCATGATTGAGAGCCTGTTGCGTGCGCATGGTTTGCGTACCGGCCTGTTCACGAGCCCTCACCTCGTTCGCTTCACCGAGCGCATGATGGTCGACGGTGAACCCGCCAACGACGGTGCTGTCGCCGACGCGTGGGAAGAAATCGAACCGTTCGTTGACATGGTCGACGCCGAGCTGGCAGCCGCCGGCGACGCACCGCTCACGTTCTTCGAACTGCTCACGATCCTCGCGTTCGTGGTCTTCGCTGACGCGCCCGTAGACGTCGCCGTGATCGAAGTCGGTATGGGCGGCGCGTGGGATTCCACCAACACAGCCGATGGTGATGTCGCGGTGTTCGCACCGATCGACATCGACCACGCGGCCCGCCTCGGCGACACGATCGAAGAGATCACGATGGTCAAGGCCGGCATCATCAAAGACGGTGCCTCCGTGGTTTCGGCGCGCCAGACGCCCGAAGCCGAAGCGATCATTCGCGCTGTCGCTGCCGACAAGGCAGCCACCGTCGCATTCGAGGGGGCTGACTTCGCCCTCGTGTCGCAGCGTCTCGCCGTGGGTGGCCAGCAGGTTACCGTTCGAGGCCGCGCCGGTGTCTACGAAGACGAATACCTCCCGCTGTACGGCGCACACCAGGGCTTCAACGCGGCCCTCGCTATCGCCGCCGTAGAGTCGCTCATTGGCGATGGCAGCAACCCGATTGCTGAAGACATCGTGGCCGAAGGCTTGCAAGAGTCGACCTCCCCCGGTCGCCTCCAGCTCATCGGCACCGAGCCGACCGTCCTTGTCGACGCGGGCCACAACCCGCACGGTGCCCGCGCGCTGGCAACGGCACTGCGCGAGTCGTTCGATTTCGACGAGTGGGGCCTCGTGCTCGGTGTCCTGGAAGACAAGGACGCCGTCGGCATTGTCGACGCACTCCGCGAGATTCCGGCACACGTGTTCGTGACATCACCGACCTCTGACCGTGCGGCAGACGCTGACCGCCTCGCAGACGTCGTTGAGAATGCGGGTCTGCCGGCCACCGTGCACCCGGTGCTCGACGATGCGGCTGAAGCTGCACGCGAGTGGGCCGCAGTCTCGCCCCGTCGTGCCGTCATCATCGTTGGTTCCGTCGTTCTTGCGGGCGAAGCCATCGCTCTGTCCGAAGAACAGAGCTGGAAGCCCGCTACCGGAGGTCAGGCGTAATGAAGAAGAGCTATCCGCTCGCCGCGCGCCTCGGCGCCGTCATTCTCGGCTTTGAGTCGATCATCATGTTCCTCGGCGGTCTGTTCATTTTCGGAATGAAACTGACTCCCGAGGGAATTGAACCGTGGTGGGGCATCGTCCTCGGCATCGTGATGACCATCGCGATGATCGTCACGGCAGGCCTCTGCCGCTTCCAGTTCGGCATCATCATTGGCTGGATTCTCCAACTTGTCGTCCTCGCAGGCGGCTTCCTCAACCTCGCGTTCGTCGTCGTGGCTGCCGTTTTCGGTGGCCTGTGGGCGTATGCGATGATCACGTCGGCGCGAATTGCCCGCCAGGCTCCTAGCGCCGCACAAAACACAGAAGGTGACTGAAATGGAAATCGAAGAGACGCTCGTCCTCGTTAAGCCCGATGGTGTCGCACGCGGCCTGACCGGTGCGATCCTCGCTCGTATCGAGGCTAAGGGCTACGCACTCGTTGACCTCAAGCTCGTCCAGCCCGACCGCGCGCTGCTCGAACAGCACTACGCCGAGCACGAGGGCAAGCCGTTCTACGAGCCGCTTCTCGAGTTCATGATGTCGGGCCCGTCGGTAGCAATCCGCCTCGCTGGCAACCGCGTCATCGAGGGCTTCCGCTCGCTCGCGGGCACGACCGACCCGACGACCGCGGCTCCCGGAACCATCCGTGGCGACTTCGGCCGCGACTGGGGCCTCAAGGTTCAGCAGAACCTCGTTCACGGTTCTGACTCGGTCGAGTCGGCAACGCGCGAACTGGGCATCTGGTTCTCCTAAGCACAACGCAAGAGGCGCCGCATCCTTTCGGGTGCGGCGCCTCTTGCATTGCGTCAGAACTTAGACGAACAAGACGTTGAGAAGATCCAGGCGCAGCTGAGCCATCACGGCGACAGCGGCGTAGCTCACGACGGTGAACAGGGGAGTCCACCCCATCAGCCTGGCGCCGAAGTCTTGCAGGCGGGCACCGAAGACACCGATCCGCATGACGTGGAAAGTCACCGCCCAGAATGACGGAATGACGACCGCCCACGTCACCATGCACCACGGGCAGAGTGTGCCGAGCTCGAAGATGCTCTGCGTCATGAGCCAAATCACGAAGCCCTGGGCGAAAACAAAACCGCCCCAGAACAAGAACCAGAACCACTTCGCGAAGCGCGCACCAGCCAAAATCGCGACACCAACCACGATCGGTGCAAACCACATCGTGAGCCCGAGCAGTGGGTTCGGAAAACCAAAGACCGAGCCCTGCGCTGACTCCAGGTTTGCCTTGCACTGCACCAACGGTGAGATGTCGCAATTGAGAATGGCGTCGGGATTCAGGAGCAGATGAAACCGCTCAAGGGTGAGCTGGAAGGCCGCCCACCAGCCAATAACGCCCGCGATGATCAGCCAGATGGCGAACACGGTCGGACGGGTGCGCTGTTCGGTCATGTCACCAGTATTCCATCAGCGCAATACGGCGCGGCCGTGAAAACTATGCCGGAATACTGCACCGGGCCGCGGTTAGTGCGATAATAGACACAGAACTACATCTCGGCCGCGCCGAGACCGTGGTCCAAGAAGACTTTGGGGGCACAAGATGCCCTCGCGATCCGAGCCTCGAGCCGATCGCACGCCGATAGAGTTCGCGGTACCGCAGGTGCGGAGCCGCACGAGAGAATTGCCGGGCAGCGCGCGGAGTTGCCCGCAGGGAGTGCGCCAGCAATGGCTGATCAGAATAATGAAGAACACGCTACCCACAACGACGACGCGCCTGTCGAGCCCACTGAGGTTCACGAAGGCGTAGCTGTCGAGGCTGACGCTCCGGCGGCAGAACCAGCCGAGCTTGTCGTGCCGCCCGTGCCGCCACTGCCGGAGACCCCGGCTGAGGTTGCTGCCGCTGCCGAGCCCACCGCTGAGACGGTTGTTGAGTCGGCCGCGGAAGATGCCGCTGAGGCGACCGTTGCTGCGCCTGAAGCCGATGCTGTCACCGAGACCGAGGTTCCGGAACCAGTGGCTGCAGACGAAGCGCCGGCTGACGCCGCCGAGGCGGAAGCTTCGGAAGAGCCGGCCGCCGAGGCTGAAGCTTCGGAAGAGCCGCCAGCTGAGGCTGAGGTAGCGGAAGCACCGGTGGAAGAGCCTGAGGCCAAGCCTGAGCCCGTGACTGCCGTTTCGCTCGGCCTGTTGCCCGAGACGTTTGTCTCGCAGGTGACGACGGCGCTTCACTTCTACGCGCCCGAGTTCATTCCGCTGCCGGCTCGCCCGACGCACCACAACGACGAAGAGTCGTCGAGCTCGCGTCGCCGTCGTCGCCGCGGCAGCTCGAATGAGGTCGAAGAGGCCCCGGCAGCGCCCCCGGCACGCCGTCAGCGCGCGGTTGAGGTCATTACCGAGCCGCAGCGCATCAAGGGCTCCACGCGTCTGGAAGCGAAGAAGCAGCGCCGCCGCGATGGCCGCGAAGCTGGTCGTCGTCGCACCGTCGTGACCGAGGCTGAGTTCCTCGCCCGTCGCGAGGCTGTCGACCGCAAGATGATCGTGCGTTCGAAGTCTGGCCGCGTGCAGATTGCTGTTCTCGAAGACAACGTGCTCGTCGAGCACTACGTTGCTCGCAACCAAGACGCTTCGCTCATTGGCAACGTCTACATCGGTCGCGTGCAGAACGTGCTGCCGTCGATGGAGGCTGCGTTCGTTGACATCGGCCGCGGCCGCAACGCCGTGCTGTACTCCGGTGAGGTGGACTGGGACTCGGTCGAGACCGGCAACCAGCCGCGTCGCATTGAGCTCGCCCTCAAGACCGGCGACAAGGTTCTCGTGCAGGTCACGAAAGACCCGGTCGGCCACAAGGGTGCCCGCCTGACGAGCCAGATTTCACTGCCCGGCCGCTACCTCGTGTACGTTCCCGGTGGCGCCATGAACGGCATCTCCCGCAAGCTGCCCGACACCGAGCGTGCGCGCCTCAAGCGCATCCTCAAGGAGGTTCTGCCCGAATCGAGCGGCGTCATCGTCCGTACCGCTGCCGAGGGCGCAACCGAAGAGCAGCTCACGGTCGACGTGCAGCGCCTCACCGCCCAGTGGGAGCACATCGCCAAGGTCTCTGAGTCTGGCCAGGCGCCGCAGCTTCTGCACTCCGAACCCGACCTGCTCGTCAAGATCGTCCGCGACGTCTTCAACGAAGACTTCACGAAGATGATCATTCAGGGCGACGAAGCACAGCGCACGATCGAGAGCTACCTCGCCGGTGTCGCTCCTGACCTGCTGGAGCGCGTCGAGCGCTACGAGGGAGACGCTGACCCGTTCGACTCGTTCCGCATCACGGAGCAGATTGAAAAGGCGCTCGACCGCAAGGTGTGGCTGCCGTCGGGTGGTTCGCTCGTGATCGACCGCACCGAGGCCATGACCGTTGTCGACGTCAACACCGGCAAGTTCGTCGGTTCCGGCGGAAACCTCGAAGAGACGGTCACCAAGAACAACCTTGAGGCTGCTGAAGAGATCGTTCGCCAGCTTCGCCTCCGTGACATCGGTGGCATCATCGTCATCGACTTCATCGACATGGTGCTGGAGACGAACCGTGACCTCGTGTTGCGCCGCCTCGTTGAGTGCCTGAGCCGCGACCGCACGAAGCACCAGGTTGCCGAGGTCACGTCGCTCGGTCTCGTGCAGATGACGCGTAAGAAGCTGGGCCTGGGCCTGCTGGAGACCTTCAGCGAGCCGTGCGAGGTGTGCGCGGGCCGCGGCGTCGTCGTGCACCACGACCCGGTCGTGAAGCACCGTTCGAACTCGTCGAATAACAGCAACTCGAACCAGAACCGCCGCCAGCGGGGCAACCAGAACTCGAACCAGAACTCTGGCGCGTCCTCCAACGCCGCAACCAATGGTTCCGCGCCCTCGTCTACGGCCCCCGCTACGGGCACGCACGTGATCCCTGAGGGTGCGAAGAGCGCACTCGCGCAGATTGCGGCATCGACGAAGGCTCCGAACGCAGCGGAACCAGCGGCTGAGTCGCCGGTAGAAGCACCCGTCGAGCGTCCCAAGAAGCCGCGTAAGAAAAAGCCCGCCGCCGACTCGCCGAGCGAAGCGCGTCCGAAGTCGGAGAAGGAGCAACTTCTGGAGTCCGTGCTGGACGCTCTGCCGGAGCCCAAGGCTCCCGGCCAGGGCCGCTCGCGGTCACGCCGCGTGACGACCGCTGCGCTTACGGGTACGCCGGTTTCGACGAAGCCGGCGGCTGACGCAGCCGCCGAGAGCACGCCGAGCGAATAACGCAGAAACTCAGAACCGCCCACCAGCCTTATGGCCGGTGGGCGGTTCCGTTTGCATCGCTCTTAGCGACCGCGGCGCTCGCGCATCGTGACACGCAAGCCGGAGGCAATGAGTCGGCGGGTGAGTTCATGACTATCGACAAGCGACGCGCCGTCGGCGATGAGTCGCGGCAACATTTCTTCCGGAACGTCGTAGTGATCAAAATCAAACGC
This sequence comes from Microbacterium daqui, assembly GCF_050408675.1. Taxonomy (NCBI): domain Bacteria; kingdom Bacillati; phylum Actinomycetota; class Actinomycetes; order Micrococcales; family Microbacteriaceae; genus Microbacterium; species Microbacterium daqui. The sequence continues at coordinate 38,622 of NZ_JBNTKF010000010.1, forward strand.
TCGTCGGGGGATTTGGTTGCGCGCCGCGAATTCATGAAGCTCAGCCAGATTGTCGTCACTGACCAAATGTGCCCATAACCGGCCGTGTGCAGGCCAACGGGGCGTATCGACGAGTATGCTCACTATTAGATGTTAGGTCTCACGCAGTGAGGCCAAGCGTTTGTCTACGGGCGTTGTAGTGGTTCTCCTTTCGGGTGCCGCTGGGAGTCGCCTGCGACACGCCACCCTGGTTTTGCCGGGTGGGGCATGTATCAGGTAAAGTAGACCCTTGGTGCGCATACCGCGTCGTCCGCCCAGGCGGCGTCGAAAGACTTGCAGCCGCACCACCTCCTCGTGGGGGCCCGATTTTTCGGGTGATGCAAGCAGAGTCTTTTACGACATTTCGGAGCAATTCCGCTCCCTAACGAAACAAGGTGTGAAGTGGTTTACGCAGTTGTGCGCGCCGGCGGCCGTCAGGAGAAGGTTGAAGTTGGCACGATCGTGCAGCTCGACCGTCTCCAGGCAGCTCAGGGTGAGAAGATCGAGCTTCCCGCTGTCCTGCTCGTTGACGGCGAAGCCGTGACGACCGACGCGGACAAGCTCGCGAAGGTTAAGGTCACCGCTGAGGTTCTTGGCAACCTCCGTGGCCCGAAGATCGTCATCCAGAAGTACAAGAACAAGACCGGCTACAAGAAGCGCCAGGGTCACCGTCAGGACCTGACCCGCGTCAAGGTCACCGGCATTAAGTAAGCCAAGGAGAAACACGAGATGGCACACAAAAAGGGCGCAAGCTCCACCCGTAACGGTCGTGACTCCAACGCACAGCGCCTCGGCGTGAAGCGTTTCGGCGGCCAGACCGTCAACGCCGGCGAGATCCTCGTCCGTCAGCGCGGCACGCACTTCCACCCCGGCGCAAACGTCGGCCGTGGTGGCGATGACACGCTCTTCGCTCTTGCAGCGGGCGCTGTCGAGTTCGGCACGAAGGGCGGCCGCAAGGTCGTCAACATCGTCGCTGAGTAACACTCAAGCTTCAGGACAGGGGCGGGCTTCGGCTCGTCCCTTTCCATTTACCCGGAGGAATAATGGTTTCGTTTGTCGACCAAGTAACGCTGCACCTGCGCGCAGGCAAGGGCGGTAACGGCTGCGTCTCCGTTCGCCGGGAGAAGTTCAAGCCGCTTGCTGGCCCTGATGGCGGCAACGGCGGTGACGGCGGTCAGATCGTTCTGGTGGCTGACCCCCAGACGACCACGCTGCTGTCGTACCACCACAGCCCGCACCGTAACGGCGGAAACGGCGGCTTCGGCATGGGCGACCATCGCTCCGGCGCGGCGGGGGAAAGTCTCGAGCTTCCCGTTCCCGTTGGTACCGTGGTGAAAGACCCGAACGGCGAGGTCCTTGTTGACCTTGTCGAGCCCGGCATGCGCTTCATCGCAGCTCCCGGCGGCCAAGGCGGCCTGGGTAACGCGGCTCTCGCAACTCAGAAGCGCAAGGCACCCGGTTTTGCTCTACTCGGAACCCCGGGGTGGACGGGCGATGTCGTTCTTGAACTGAAGACGGTCGCTGACGTTGCGCTCGTCGGCTACCCGAGCGCGGGTAAGTCGAGCTTGATCGCCGCAATGTCGGCAGCCCGCCCGAAGATCGCTGACTATCCGTTTACGACTCTGCACCCGAACCTGGGCGTTGTGCAGGCCGGTGACTCGCGATACACCGTCGCTGACGTTCCTGGCCTCATTGAGGGCGCGAGCGAAGGCCGCGGACTCGGCCTCGAGTTCCTCCGTCACGTCGAGCGTTGCTCCGTGCTGGTTCACGTTCTCGACTGCGCAACGCTGGACCCGGGCCGCGACCCGATCAGCGACCTCGACATTATCCTCGCGGAGCTTGAGGCCTACCCGGTTCCTGAAGGACAGCTGCCGCTTCTGGAGCGCCCGCAGCTCATCGCTCTGAACAAGGTCGATGTTCCTGATGCCAAGGAGCTCGCCGAATTTGTACGCGGCGACCTGGAAGAGCGCGGCTACCGCGTCTTCGAGATCTCGACCGTCGCCCACACGGGCCTGCGCGAGCTGTCGTTCGCGATCGCCGAACTGGTTGATGAGCACCGCGCATCGCTCGAGCACGAGCCCGCGCCGCAGCGCGTCGTGCTGCGCCCGAAGGCCACGAGCGAGGGCGATTTCTACGTGCGCATGGACGGCGGTAGCTACGGAAACTACTACCGCATCATCGGCGAGAAACCCGAGCGATGGGTCCAGCAGACCGACTTCCAGAACGATGAGGCCGTCGGTTACCTCGCCGAACGTCTCGACAAACTAGGCATCGACAACGCACTTTTCCGTGCTGGTGCGGTTCCCGGTGCAACGGTCATCATTGGTGAGGGCGATGGCATCGTCTTCGACTGGGATCCCTCGATTTCTTCGGCTGCCGAAGTCATGGTCTCGCCCCGTGGTTCCGACCCCCGCGTTGACCCGAACACCCGCCGCACCACGTCACAGCGACGCGAGCAGTACAAGAAGACGATGGATGCACGCACCTTCGAGCGTGCTCTGGAAGAAGAGCGCCGCTTGGCACGCGAGGAGGACGAAGCGGAATGACCGCGCAGAAGCGAGCAGACATTGCGACATCGCGTCGCGTTGTTGTGAAGGTTGGTTCGTCGTCAATCTCTGGTGAAGAGTCGTGGCGAATCCCGATGCTCGTGCATGCGCTTGCCGACGCACACCGTGCCGGCATCGAAGTCACGCTCGTCTCGTCCGGTGCCATCGCCACCGGCATGCCGTACCTCAACCTGGAGTCGCGCCCGTCCGATCTGGCCACGCAGCAGGCCGCTGCTGCCGTCGGCCAGAACGTTCTGGTGTTTCGCTACCAGGAGGCGCTCCGGCCGTTCCAGATCGTCGCGGGCCAAGTGCTGCTGACAGCGCACGACCTGGAGAACCCCACGCCGCGTTCAAACGCACGCCGCGCGATGGAACGACTGCTGAGCCTGCGTATTCTGCCGATCGTCAACGAGAACGACACCGTGGCGACGCACGAGATTCGCTTTGGCGACAACGACCGTCTCGCCGCCCTTGTCGCACGCCTCATCGGTGCCGACGCCCTCATTCTGTTGAGCGACATTGAGTCGCTGTACACGAAGCCGCCGCAGGAGGAGGGCGCCGAGCCCATCGACACCATCCTGCCGACCGACGATCTTTCGGCACTGGAGTTTGGTTCCGCTGTCGTGAACACCGTCGGAACCGGTGGCGCGGCCACGAAGGTCTCGGCGGCTCGTCTGGCGGCTGCGGCCGGCATCGGTGTGCTCGTCACGAGCGCAGACAATGTCGCCGCAGCGCTCAAGGGCGAAGCGATCGGCACATGGTTCGCGCCTGCCGACGTCGACAACACGCCCGTCACCGGCGCAGTCGATATGGTTGAGGCGTGACCGAAAACTTTCCCGCAGAACTGGTTGACCGCCTGGTTGCTGCGAAAGAGGCTTCCCGTGCCGTCGCACGTTTGACGAGCGGTCAGAAGGCGACGGTGTTGAACGCGATCGCTGACGCCCTCGTCTCCTCGAGTGCACGCATCGTTGCCGCCAATCAAGGCGATCTGGATAGGGGAGTGGCCGACAATATCGGCGACGGACTCCTTGACCGGCTACGCCTTGATGAAGCACGCATCGAGAGCCTCGCGGCCGCGGTGCGTGACGTTGCGAAGCTACCCGACCCGGTCGGTCAGGTTGTTGGCGGACACCGCCTACCCAACGGCGTGGCGCTCGAACAGGTACGCGTACCGTTCGGTGTCGTGGGCGCAATTTACGAGGCTCGCCCGAACGTTACCGTTGACATTGCGGCCCTGGCTCTGCGCTCCGGCAACGCCGTGCTGTTGCGCGGCGGCTCGGCAGCGCGCGACAGCAACACAGTGCTGGTCGCCGTCATGCGCGAAGCGCTCGAAGCGGTCGGTGTGACGGCAGACGTGATCGGTTCTGTCGATGACTTTGGTCGTGAAGGTGCTCGCGCACTCATGAAGGGCCGCGGCTTTATTGATGTTCTCGTGCCCCGTGGTTCCGCTTCTCTGATCGAAACCGTGGTGACGGAGTCGACCGTACCCGTCATCGAGACGGGTGCCGGCAACGTGCACATCGTGCTCGATGAATCGGCGCCGCTTGAGTGGGCGCGCGACATTGTTGCCAACGCGAAAACGCAGCGCCCGAGCGTGTGTAATGCCGTTGAGACTGTCCTCGTGCACCGCGATGCTGCGGAACGACTGGTTCCGGCAGTTGTTGAAGCACTTCAGCAGGGTGGTGTCACCGTGCATGGCGACGACCGCGTGCAGGGCTTGGCGTCGGGTGTCGTCCCGGCGACCGAAATGGACTGGGATACCGAGTACCTCAGCCTGGACGTCGCGATGAAGGTTGTCGACTCACTCGATGAGGCGCTTGCTCACATTCGCCAGTATTCGACCGGTCACACCGAGTCGATTATTACCACTGACCTGCACAACTCCGAGCGCTTCCTTGCTGAAGTGGACTCGGCCGTTGTCATGGTGAACGCCTCGACGCGCTTCACCGATGGTGGCGAATTTGGTTTCGGTGCCGAGGTCGGCATCTCCACCCAGAAGCTTCACGCTCGCGGGCCGATGGGGCTGAGCGAGCTGACCAGCACGAAATGGCTCGCGCGCGGCGCGGGGCAGGTCCGCGCATAAAGAACTAGACTGAGATTAACCTCTCAGAGATCACCCGATCGGAGTACATCAATGACCATCGCATCCGCGATCCTCACGACCGCATCTGAAGCCGGCCAAGACCCGCTCGCCGTCATGATGCAGACCTTCCCGGCCTTCATCATCGCGATCAGCATCTTCGGTGTGCTGGCTCTCGTTGCCGCGTCGTACCGCAACGTTGCTAACCGCCACGCACCCAAGGCTGAGCAGTACGCAGCCCGCCACGGTGGCGACGCGCATGGAGCAGGTCACTAGGTTTTCTTGATGACGCAGACGCGGCTTCCTCGTATCGGGGTGATGGGTGGGACGTTCGATCCCATTCACCATGGTCACCTTGTAGCAGCGAGTGAGGCCGCTCACTCCTTTGACCTCGATGAGGTCGTCTTCGTGCCAACCGGGCAACCGTGGCAGAAGTCCGGAGTCAGCAATCGCGAGCACCGGTATGAAATGACCGTGATCTCGACTGCGTCAAACCCGCGATTTACCGTGAGTCGCGTAGATATTGACCGTGAGGGCCCGACCTACACGATCGACACTCTGCGCGACCTTGCGGCACAGCGTCCAGACGCCGAGCTGTTCTTTATCACCGGAGCAGACGCCGTCGCACAAATTCTCAGTTGGCGCGATCACGACGAGCTGTGGGATCTTGCCCACTTCGTCGCGGTCTCACGCCCCGGGCATGTCCTCAGCACCGAAGGACTTCCCAGCGAACGTGTGAGTCAATTAGAGATCCCCGCAATGGCCATTTCATCGACTGATTGTCGCGAACGAGTACAAAGAGGACACCCCGTGTGGTATCTCGTTCCCGATGGTGTCGTGCAATACATTGCAAAGCATCACCTTTATCGGAGCACTGAATGACCTCCAGCGACCAGCCTGCAGACAAGCAGCTGACGCGCCGTCAGCTACGCGAAATCCGGATGACCGGCGCGACGCCTATTGTCACGCCCGAAGCTGCCGCCGAGGCGGCCGCTCAGTCCGCTGCCGCCGCGCAGACGGAACCAGAAACCAGCACCGAGGCAAGCCCCGCGGTCGAGTCTCCCGCGACGCCTGCAGAACCGGTCGCGGTCGAAACTCCCGCTGAGCCACCGTTGCACTTGCCGCGCGCTGCGGAGCCGATCGTAGAATCGCCGGCACCCGTTGCCGACGCGGCAGTCGATCTGGGTGTGCGCGCCCGCACGCGTCGCCAGGCCCGTGACCAAGAGCGCATCCGAACCAATTCGATTCCGGTGCTGACGCCCGAAGCTGGCACCCCCATCGTGCCAGCTGATGAGCCGACTGCTGCCGACGAGGCGCCGGAAGCAGTGGTGCCGGAAGACGTAGCCGCTGAAGCGCCCGTGGTTGCTGAGGCGACTCCGGAACCTGCACCCGTCGTTCCGGAGCCAGTCGTTGAGCCGGAACCCGTGGCAGAACCCGAGCTCGTGGTTCCGGAGGCTGCTCCGGTCGCAAGCGAGCCAGACGTGGCAATCGTCGAGCCGGTTGCTGACGAATCGGCGCCCGAGGCTGTCACCGAAGCGCCCTCGGCGTTGACGCTTGACCCGGAACCCGCGGCAGAAACGCCCGAGTCACAGTGGGCACCGCGCGCGGCAACGGGTGCGGCCCCGATCCCGCTGTCAGACCCCAACCACGCAAGCGAATCGATTGCGGCTTCGATGGCTACGAGCTCCGAGCCCGAAGCAGACGACAAGCACCAGGTGCGCGCTGACTTTGGTTCGGCGCTGCTGACACCGGCCGAGAGCTTCGACGACCTGCTCGTGCGTAGCTCCACCTCATCGGGGAGCGCGGGTTCCGCCAGCATGCTGGTGTTGCCAGAAGACGTTTCACTGATGCCGCTGACGGCTCCCGTCACGTCGACCGGTCAGGTCATTCTGACGGGCACGTTCGCGTTGCCCGAGGGGCTCGGCTCGCAGGGCCACGCCCCGGGCATCGCCGACGGCAAAGACGTTGACGCTGTTCTGATTGACGGCGAACTCGCGCCGCAGTCATCTCCCACTCCCATCGCCGCCATCGCGGCTGTGAGCCAGGCTAAGACGCCGGTCGAAATGATTCGTCCGCCGGCCCCAGAAAAGAGCAGCAAGCTCGTGGTGGCGCTCGCCATTACCGCTGGTCTGCTTTCGCTGGCTGCCATTGGCTTCACGATCTATGTCGTAACGACCGGAAAGTTCTAATGACGACCTCCCAAATCACGATCGACATGGTGTCGATCGCCGCCCTGGCCGCCGACGCAAAGGGTGGCGTTGACATCGTCGCTCTCGACGTCTCTGAGCCGCTGCCCTTCGTCGACGCGTTCGTTATCGTCACGGGCCGCAACGAGCGCCAGGTGGCCGCTATTGCCGACGAAGTCGAAGAGAAGATGCTTGAGGCTGGCCACAAGCGTTTGCGCCGTGAAGGCCGTGCTGACGCCCGCTGGGTGCTGGAGGACTTCGGTGACGTTGTCGTTCACGTCTTCCACGAGGAAGAGCGCATGTACTACTCGCTCGAGCGCCTGTGGAATGACTGCCCGACAATTCCGTTTGAATTGCCAAGTCCTGTCGAAAATTCCTGATTTGGTCAGAACCACCATTCAGCATGTAGTAGGCTGAATGAGTTGCCTCGCAAGGGCAACAGAGGGTCTGTGGCGCAGCTGGTAGCGCACCTGCATGGCATGCAGGGGGTCAGGGGTTCGAGTCCCCTCAGATCCACCACAACGAAGAAGGGCGTCCCGAAAGGGGCGCTCTTCTTCGTTTATGAGATCCTCAGTGTTTGGCGCGCGTCGGCCTTCGGACTGCGCCACACCAGCACCGCGACCACGGCGACGAGAATGCCGGTTGTCACGGCAAAGGGGAGTGGGATGAGCGGATCCAAGCGGCGCGACGTGCTCGCCCTCTTGCACCGCCGAAATGATCGCGTTCGACGATGCCAGTAGGCTCTCGCCGAGCAAGAACAACGTGAATAGTCCGTAGCGCTCCGTGACGTGATGCGGGTGCCACGGCATGGTTCCATTTTTCTCCGCCACGATCGGTACCGATATCTCTGCGATAACCAGCGCAACAACGGCAAATCCGAACACGGAGCTTGGCAACAGAAGCGCGAGAAGCCACAGCACCTCGACGATCGCGATGCCCGCAGCGTAGGTGAGGGTCGTTCGACGCAACTCGCCGGCACCGTGGGACGCCCGCATCCATTGCGCCAGCATGGCCACACGCATGACGACGTAGGCGAACACCGAGATTGTGAAGTTGCCTTCGGTGAATGCTGGGCCGATTCCGGCGGCGAGCACGAGCACGCCGCACGTGGGCTCCGGAGCCAGAGGAGAACTCCGGCCACCCCCGTCAAGTCACGGGCGCGGCGATTCTGGCTAACCGGTGCGCGTTAGAGGTGTTTACCGCCGGTCACCGCGAGCACCGCGCCGGATACGTACGATGCGTCTTCCGAGGCGAGATAGACGTAGGCGCCGGCGAGCTCGGCAGGCTGTCCGGCGCGGCCGAGCGGGGTGTCCTGCCCGAATTTCGGCAACTTGTCTGGCCAGTCGGTTGCCGGGATGAGTGGCGTCCAAATCGGTCCGGGCGCGACGGCATTGACGCGAATACCCGCGGCACCCTGTTCATCGGCGAGAGCTGTCACAAAAGCGACTTGCGCAGCCTTCGTCATCGCGTAGTCGAGCAGCTCAGGCGACGGCGAGGCCGACTGGATAGAGGAGGTGACGATGACGCAACTGCCCGGCGGCATGAGCGGAAGTGCGGTGCGCACCATCCAAAATGGCGCATAAAGGTTCGTCTTCATGACGCGATCAAACTCGGCCGTACTGAATGCTGCTTGCTCATTGCGGCTGCGCTGATACCCGGCATTGAGCACCAAAATATCGAGTCCGCCTAACGCCTCGAACGCGTCTCGTACGACTTTCTCACTCGTCGCCTCATCAGTGATGTCGCCCGGCAACGAAACCGCCGTGCGTCCTGTCGCCCGCAGGATTTCTAATGTGTCGTCAGCGTCACCCTGCTCTGCGGGCAAGTGGCTGATCGCAACGTCAGCACCTTCTCGGGCGTATGCGATGGCGACCGCGCGCCCGATGCCGGAGTCACCACCGGTGATCAGCGCTCGCCGCCCGGTCAAACGCCGGGCGCCCTGGTAGGAGTCTTCGCCGTGATCGGGCTGAGGAGTTGTTTCGGTCACCAACCCAGGCTGAGAACCGGTGTCGCGGGGGAATCCGTCGGAATGATATTTCGTACGTGGATCCACGATTGTTTCAGTCATATCCCCACGATAAGGAGCCGAAGTTGCCTGGCCGAGGGGGTTGACACTCGGTAGAAGCGATGCGTTGCCTACCGCTCGAGGAGTGTTCGCAACCCCGTGACACCGGCGCGACTGCCGCCCCGCAACACCTCGCCCGTTTCATACGCTTCGAAGAGCCGCGGGTCGATGTAGCTCGCGCGTGCGACGGCCTCGGTGTTCCCCAACGCGGCCGCGGCAGCGCGCACAGCGTCGCGCACTGCCGAGGCTTGCTCCGTCTCAGACTCCCGATAGCCGATGGCAGTCAGTGCGCGCGCAGCCTCTAACGTGCCGTGCAACGTACGGAAGTCTTTGGCAGTGAACTCGCCGCCAGTACGGTCGCGCACGTCGGCGTTCACTTCGGGAGCCCGCAGCGGATGCCAACCGATGTCATCCTGCCACGCGAGGAGCCGCTTGCTCGGTCCGCGATTCGCCAGCGTCTTGAGCACGGCGGCAAGATCGGGGTCATGGAGTTCGGAGTCCCATCGCAGACCACCCTTGGCGCGAAATCGTAACCTGATGTCGGCGCCATCGAGCCAAACGTGCCGGCAGCGCAGGGTCGACACTCCGACCGTCTTGTGCGTTTGTTCGTACGCTTCCGAACCGATCCGCACGAGTGCAGAGTCCAGGATTCGAAACGCCGCGGCCAACACGACGCGCCGCTCCATGGTTCCGCGTCGCAAATCTTTCGTCACGCCTTGACGCGCCATCGGTAAAACGTCGGCGAGATCCAGCGCACGCGAGAGCTTCTTTGCCGCCGCCGCCTCGATCCACGATGGGTGGTAGCGGTACTGGGTGCGGCCATCAGCATCAACCCCGGTTGCCAACACCTTGGCATCGGGGGAGCGAGCGATGTGCACGTCGGTCCACGCGGGTGGAATCACGAGATCCCGGAACCGTTGCAGTTGCGCGTTCGACGTGATGCGGGCACCATCGGCGGCACGGTATTCAAAACCACGCCCGCGGCGAACTCGCCGGGTCGCGTCCCCGCCCACCGCGGTCATCTTTCTGTACCGTGATTAGTCGTCTTGGACTTCCCACCCAGCGCGTGGCTGCGTGGTTCCATCACTGTAATCAGGGCGCTTCGGCTGGGGCGGCTGATCGGAACCTTCGCCGCCTACGCGGCCACCGAAGGGGCGGCCATGGTCGGCATACTCATCGCGTTGAAACACGAGTCGCCACGGCCCTGCGGTGAAATGGGCGCCGTGGCGTAGGGTCTCGGTATCGTCACCGGGGGCCGTGGCACTCGACATCGGATTAGCGTTCATTTCGCCGTCGCCATGCAACGTCAGCACATACTCGTCGCGGTCATCGTGAATGATCGTGGCGTGCAGCGAGTCCATATCAGGAAGCGTCAGCGTGCACGTTGATGACGAACCAATCGTGGTCTCTTCATCGACGATCTCATGGGTCATTCGTTCAGTCTCGTTGGTTATCAGAAGCCGCGGATGACCCGCACCACGCTGAGCATGGCTCGTGGTTGGTGGAGGAGTCGAGCGCACCGTTTGTTCGGTCATAGCGCCATGCATTCGTTCGTTCATACCCGCAGGCTAGGCCCGTTCGCAGGCGAACGTGAGCCCCTTGACAAGCCACGCCGGGCATGACGGCCGAGTGTCAACGCGCGGTGCCGAGGGGCACGCTTTTGGGAGCGGTTAGTCTTTCGGCGCTGGCGACTCCCCCCGATGCGCGTAGTCGGGACGATCGGGTTGCGACTTCTGCATCGAAGCCCAACCGCCCTCGCGTCCGCCGTACGGCCTACCATGGTCGGCAAACTCGTCGCGCTGGTAGACAAACCGCCAGGGCCCGGCCGTGAAGTTCGCGCCGGAACGCAGAATCTCACTGTCTTCACCGCGAGAAACCGGGTCAATGTGGAGATTGGCGTTGGTGGTGCCGGCGCCGATCATCGTCAGCGTGCGTGGTGGTGGGCACGGGACCGGTGCGCATGTGCTGTTCGGTCATAGCGCCGTGCATTTTTTCGCTCATGCGCGCATGCTACGCGTGAGAAGCGGAACCATCTAGCCCTGTCGGTGACGGTGCGAGCGCCGGTGCAGGAAAAGAATGGGGCGCTCACCGAAACGGTGAGCGCCCCAAGACTATTTAGCGGTCGCTGTTCTTATGACGCGGCTTGCGTGCCGGTCGCTCGTCACCGCGATCTTCGTAACGCGGTCGATCGTCGCGAGCGGGGCGGTCCTTACGGAAGCCACCGTCACGGTCATCGCGACGAGGACGATCGTTGCGGTANCGCTCGTCACCGCGATCTTCGTAACGCGGTCGATCGTCGCGAGCGGGGCGGTCCTTACGGAAGCCACCGTCACGGTCATCGCGACGAGGACGATCGTTGCGGTAGCCGCCAGCCTCGTCATCACGACGACGCCCACCCGGACGACCGCGGTCGGGCTTGATCTCGATCAGGCGGCCCGAGATGCGCGTGTCGCGCAGTTTGTCGAGCGTTCCCGCGGGCAGCGAGGTCGGCAGCTCGACGATCGAGAAGTCCGGCTTGATGGCGATCGCACCGAAGTCATCGCGGCCGAGGCCGCCCTCGTTGGCAAGGGCGCCGACGATCTGACGCGGCTCGACGCGGTGACGGCGTCCCACTTCAATGCGGTAGGCGGTGAAAGCACCCGAGTTGCGCTCACGACGCGGGCGGGCTTCGCCGCCATCGCGGTCGCGGGTCTTCTTGCCGCGACCCTCAACACGAGCGAGTTCTTCGCGCATGCGCTCGTCTTCAGCCTCGTCGAGCAGCAGGGGAGTTTCGCCCTGCGAGACGATAGCAAGAGCCGCCGCAACATCCGCTTCCGGCACATCATGGTTCCGCACGTAGTGCGCAATGATGTCGCGAAACTTGTTCATGCGATCGGTCTCGGCGAGGGCAGCCGTGATCGAGTCGTCGAAGCGCGTCAAGCGCGTGTTGTTGACGTCTTCGCTCGTCGGCAGCTGCATCTGGGTGGGCTGCTGGCGGGTCGCCTTCTCGATGTGTCCGAGCAGGTAGCGCTCGCGTGGCGTCACGAAGCTGATCGCGTCACCGGTGCGACCAGCGCGGCCGGTGCGACCAATACGGTGCACGTACGACTCGGTGTCGGTCGGAATGTCGAAGTTCACGACGTGGCTAATGCGTTCAACGTCAAGACCACGAGCGGCAACGTCGGTGGCAACGAGAATGTCGAGCTTGCCGTCCTTCAGCTGGTTGACGGTGCGCTCACGCTGAGCCTGAGCAACGTCACCGCTAATGGCGGCGGCCGAGTATCCGCGAGCACGAAGCTTCTCTGCGACGGTCTCGGTTTCACCGCGTGTGCGTACGAAGATGATCATGCCGTCGAAGTTTTCCACCTCGAGGATGCGCGTGAGCGCGTCGATCTTCTGCTGGTGCGAGACGATGACGTAGCGCTGAGTGATGTTGGTGTTGGTCGTGGTCTTCGACTTGACCGTGATTTCTTGCGGCTCGCGCAAGTAGCTCTTCGAGATTCGGCGAATCTGCGCCGGCATCGTGGCCGAGAACAGCGCGACCTGCTTGTCAGCAGGAGTCTCAGCAAGAATCGTCTCGATGTCTTCGACGAAGCCCATCTTGAGCATTTCGTCAGCCTCGTCGAGCACGAGGTACTTGAGCTCAGAGAGGTCAAGCGTGCCCTTGTCGAGGTGGTCCATGATGCGGCCGGGGGTGCCGACCACAATGTGCACGCCGCGGCGTAGCGCCGACAGCTGAACGCCGTAGCCCTGACCGCCGTAAACCGGGAGCACGTGGACGTTCTTCATGCGTGCCGCGTACGCTTCAAACGCCTCAGAGACCTGGAGCGCGAGCTCTCGGGTCGGTGCGAGCACGAGAGCCTGCGGCGTCTTCTGCGAGACGTCGAGGCGCTGCATGATCGGTAGCGCGAATGCGGCGGTTTTTCCGGTTCCGGTCTGTGCCATACCGACGACATCGTGGCCGTCGAGCAGAGTCGGAATGGTGGCTGCCTGGATCGCGGAGGGTCGTTCATAACCGAGGTCGCGGATCGCGGCAAGAACGGGCCCATCGAGGCCGAGATCAGCGAAGGTGACCTGTTCCTCGTCAGTTTCGGGAGCGGTGTCTTCTGTTTCCTTCACCTACCAAGCGTACCGCCTCCGCCCGTTCACATCAGTCGTTCGGGTACCGAGTGGTAGTGTTGGCAGGTACTGCACACCAATTCAACCCGAAATGTGTCGCAGGCTAGGCCGCTGAGCTGATTGATTTCTTCTACCGCGGCGATCGGAGCCGGAGCTGGCTCCACCGCCTGACGGTGAATGACGCCGTCGCGTTCTCATGCTCAGAAAGCCCATGTCTACGCAGACTACCCAGACCACTATGTCGTTCGCCGAGCTCGGCGTTCCCGCATCTATCGTTGATGCCCTCGTCGCCGAAGGCCGCCCGACGCCGTTCCCGATTCAGGAGTCGACCCTGCCGTCGACGCTGGCTGGCGTTGACGTTCTTGGTCGTGGCCGTACCGGCTCCGGCAAGACGCTTGCCTTCGCCATCCCGCTCGTCGCTCGCCTCGGTGCGCTGCGCGCCGGCGAAAAGCGCCGCGGTCGTCGCCCGGCGGGCCTCGTGCTGTCGCCGACCCGTGAGCTTGCGACGCAGATTGCTGCCACAATTGAGCCGCTTGCCAAGGCCGAGGGACTCAAGGTCACCACGATCTTCGGTGGCGTTTCGCAAAAGCGTCAGGAAGACGCTCTCCGTGACGGCGTTGACATCGTCGTGGCCTGCCCCGGCCGGCTCGAGGACCTCATGAAGCAGGGCTACGCCCACCTCAACGAAGTCAGCATTAGCGTGCTCGATGAGGCTGACCACATGGCTGACCTCGGCTTCTTGCCGGGCGTGACCCGCATCATGTCGGCCACCGACACCAACGCCCAGCGGTTGCTGTTCTCAGCGACGCTGGACAACGGCGTCGACAAGATCGTGAAGCGCTTCCTGCGCAACCCGGTCGAGCACACCGTTGACGAGGCCAACGCGCCGGTTGTTGACATGACACACCACCTCTTCGCGATCGAAGACCAGGACGAAAAGAATGCAATCGTCAAGGCGCTCGCTTCTGGTTCTGCTCGCCGCGTCTTCTTCATGCGCACGAAGCACCAGGCGAAGAAGCTCGCGAAGCAGCTCACCGCGTCGGGGATTCCCGCCGTTGACCTGCACGGCAACCTCTCACAGGCTGCCCGTGACCGCAACCTCGCCGCCTTCTCGTCGGGCGAAGTGCGCGTACTCGTCGCTACCGACGTCGCCGCTCGTGGCGTGCACGTTGACGACGTTGACCTCGTCGTTCACGTGGACCCGCCCGCCGAGCACAAGGCGTACCTGCACCGCTCGGGCCGCACGGCTCGCGCCGGTAACTCGGGTGATGTCGTTACGCTCATGCTCGAAGCACAGCGCAAAGACACCCTCGACCTGCTGAAGAAGGCAAAGATCAAGGTCACGCCGCAGCGTGTAACGGCGTCAAGCGAGCCCGTTATTGCCATGATCGGTGAGGTTGCGCCCCGCGTTGCACCGCGCGCCGGCGGCCCCGGCGTCGGCAACAAGCCGCTCGAGACCGCGCCGACCGGAAAATCGCAGGGCGCCAACGCGCAGCGCAAGCGCCAGGCTCGCGAGCAGCGGGCGGTCAGTGGAACCGCGGGTCGTCCGTCGCGCACGCGTCGCGTTGGCGGTCAGCCGCGTCGTGAGGACGGTCGCCCCGAGGGTGAGCAGTCGCAGCAGCGCCGCCAGCAGCGTCCCGCAAACGGCGGTCAGCGTCACACGGATAACGCTCGTCGCGGCGACAACCCGCGTCGCGGTGACAACGTGCGTGGTGCTGACGCGCCCCGCACGAACGGTGGCGGCCCGCGCCAGGGCGCTACACAGCGCTCGCACGGTGACAACCAGCGTCACGGTTCCGCTCCGTCGCAGCCGGCCGGTCGTCCGGCTGGTCAGCGTCGGCGCGCTGGTCGCCCGAGTGGTGCTCCGACGAGTCGCTAACACCTGATTTATGAGTGAAGCCCGGCCACTGCGGCCGGGCTTCAGTCATTTGTCGCCTTCGCGGCGGCGCACGATCTCGTTGATCCAGCTCGGCGCGAAGGGCGATGTGCAGTTCGGGGGAGTCGGGTAGTCCTTGAGCACCTCAAGGCGCTCACCGATGTCGAGGGCACGTTCGCGCAGGTGCGGGTGGTAGATGCCGATGTTCGCGAGGGTTTCGTTCATGTTCCACTGCAGGGTGCCGGGAGCGGCCACCATCTCAGCCTCGATCTGATCGAGTAGCCCCTCGAGGTCCGGGCCAGCCGGCTTCTTGATGACGCGATCAGTGGTCAGCGCCCACCCTGCGGCACGCACGTGGGTGTCAGCGTCAGTGAACCAGGCCTCACGCAGTTTTGGCTCGAGGGGCGACTTCTTGGCGATGTAGTTGACGAGCCAGTCGGTCGTCTTCGGTGTGCGCGACTCGCGCAACATGGTGTCGAGTTGGGCGACCGTGTACTCCTTCGGCCGGCTGATGAGCAGCGCGACCAGGCGGGCGGGCGTCACATCGGTCGCCCACAATTCGCCGGCGAGCTCACGATTCATGCCAATGCGTTTCGCAACGCCGCGCAGCTTGGTGAGGTTCACGCCATGGTCGTCACCATGCCGCTCGTTGACAGCGCGCGCCTTCGGGTCTTCCAGCGCGCTCAGCTCATCAATAACGTCTTGTGCGGTCGTCATGCCATCTCCTCGAAGGTTGTCACGGCCGAAATCATGCTATCCCGCAGCGACTCACCGCGCGCAGCGAACTCACGTTGCCGCCGCACGTACTCGGCCTTGCCCGCGGCGGTCTCAACGGGCACAGCGTCATAGCCCCACGCGGTGATGTCATAGGGCGAAGCCTGCATGTCAAGGAGGCGAATGTCGCGCGCTAACTCGAAAGAGTCGAGCAGCACATGGCCTGGTAAGACGGGCCCCAGTTTGAGTGCCCACTTATACAGATCCATGCCAGCGTGCAGACAACCCGGCTGCTCCATCACGAGCTGCAGCTGCCGCGTTGGTGCGACCGCGTTCAGCGGCACCGCAGCGGGCGTGAAGAACCGGTAAGCGTCGTAGTGCGTGCATTTCAGGTCAGCCGCCTCGACAACGGCGTCGGTGCCGGCTTGGCCGAGCCGCAACGGAACCGCATGGCGGTGTTCGTCTTGCCGATACACCATGGCCCACTCATGCATTCCGAAGCAGTCGAACCGGCCCGGTCGCGACGCCGTCGCGCGAAGCAACGACACAACGTGCTGCACACCCGCACCGCGCAATTCGGTGAACGCGTCGGTGTCGAGTCGCGTGGTTCCGTCGTCATCTGTGACGTACCAGCGCATATCTGCGCGGGCAGTGCCGGAGACGTCGGCGAGATCGACGCCAACTCCGGGATGCCACTTGCGCATCACCGCGGGCTTGTACGAGTAGTACGTAAAAAGAAAGTCCCAAATGGGATGAGTTTCGCCGCGCAGAGTGCGCTCGCGATGCCCGGCGGTGAGGGCGTCGGCGCGCTGATGATGCGCGGTCTCCAGCGCTGTCCACTCGGCCCGCGACAGCACGACGCCCGGCACGACAGAAACAACGCTCACGGTTCTATTCTCGCAGTGATTATGACGCCGTGACCCAGCGGGTGCCGCTGGGCTCGGGAACCACCGAACCCGCGGTGAGCGCCGCGAGGATACCGGCGAGCGAGGGCGCGGTGTCGCTGTCGGAGCCGACCGTGAGTGTCACGTCGGCGCCCCATATTGTGTCAATGATCGTGAAGCCGCGGCGGCGAAGATCAGCCTCCACAGCGCCGGCCGAGACCAGGGGGAGCGTCAGACGTTGTTCGAGCATGAGTTCGCGGCGCACCGTCTTCGCGACGTCGACGCCCGCGCGCACAGCATCGGAGTAGGCGCGGATGAGACCGCCCGTGCCGAGGAGCGTACCGCCAAACCAGCGTGTGACGACGGCGACGACGTCGCTGACTCCGGAACCATCGAGCACGTCGAGCATCGGGGCGCCCGCGGTGCCGCCGGGTTCACCGTCGTCGCTTGAGCGTCGTAGCGACCGGTCGGGGCCGATCACGAACGCGAGGCAATGGTGACGCGCGTCGTGAAACTTCTCTTTGGTTCCGGCCCAGACGGCACGGGCCTCGTCATCGCTCGACACCGGCGTTAGCGTGCAGAGAAAACGGGACCGAAGTACTTCGATCTCAGCAGACGCCTCAGCGGCGAGTGCGGTGTACTGCGAGGTAATCACGGCGGGCCTTCGTAGGGGAGGAGGGTGAAACAGAAGGGCCCCGATCCGAAGATCGGGGCCCTTCTGGCATTACTTAGTTCTTGCTGTCTGCGCCAGCTTCGACCTCGGCGGTTTCGCCGTGACCGGCAACACCGTGTGCGTGGTGCGAAGCTGCCTCGTCGAGCTCGGCCTGCGTGACCGGTGCGAGACGGTCTTCGAAGAACCAGCGCGACAGTGCCGCACGGAACTTCTGCATTGCCGGGATCCGGCCCTTGTCGTTCGGGCGAACAACCAGGGGCTCGTAGGTCTGGTAGTCGACCAGCTTGACCATTTCGTACTCGTCCACCGGCTGGTGAACTTCGATGTACTCGCCACCGGGGAGGCGGACGATACGGCCCGACTCGTAACCGTGGAGGGCAATCTCGCGGTCCTTCTTCTGCAGTGCGATCGCGATGCGCTTCGTGATGAAGTACGCGAGGATCGGGCCGAGGAAGAGGAGAGCCTGCAGTGCGTGGATAACGCCTTCCATGGTGAGGCTGAAGTGCGTTGCCATGAGGTCAGACGAAGCTGCCGCCCACATGACTGCGTACATCGTGACACCAGCCGCACCGATAGCGGTACGGGTTGCTGCCTGACGCGGGCGCTGAGCGATGTGGTGCTCGCGCTTGTCGCCCGTGATCCACGCCTCGATGAAGGGGTAGAAGAGGACGAGCAGGATGAACACACCGATGATCGCGACCGGGATCAGAATACCGAGCGAGAGCGTGTGGTTGAAGATCACGACATCCCAGTTCGGCGGAGCCAGACGCAGCATGCCGTCAGCAAATCCGATGTACCAGTCAGGCTGCGTACCAGCCGAAACCGGCGACGGGTCGTACGGGCCGTAGTTCCAGACCGGGTTGATCTGGAAGAGCGACGCGATCAACACGATCACACCGAACGTGATGAACAGGAAGCCGCCCATCTTCGACATGTAAACCGGCATCATCGGGTAACCCACGACGTTGTCGTTCGAGCGGCCGGGGCCAGCGAACTGCGTGTGCTTGTTCACGATCATGAGCACGAGGTGTAGGCCGATCAGGGCGATCACCAGCAGCGGCAGAATCAGGATGTGCAGCGTGTACAGGCGGCCGACGATCTCAGTGCCCGGGAACTCGCCACCGAAGAGCAGGAACGAGGTCCAGGTTCCGATAACGGGGAAGCCCTTGATCATGCCGTCGATAATGCGGAGACCGTTACCCGAGAGCAGGTCGTCGGGGAGCGAGTAACCGGTGAAGCCTTCTGCCATCGCGAGGATGAAGAGGACGAAACCGATGACCCAGTTGAGCTCGCGGGGCTTGCGGAATGCGCCGGTGAAGAACACGCGAAGCATGTGCACACCGATACCCGCAACGAAGACGAGTGCTGCCCAGTGGTGGATCTGGCGAACCAGGAGACCACCGCGAAGGTCGAACGAGATGTAGAGCGTCGACTCCATCGCCGCCGACATCGGAATTCCCACCATCGGCGCGTAGGCACCCGTGTAGTGAGTTTCGACCATCGAAGCGTCGAAGAAGAACGTCAGGAAGGTTCCGGAGAGGAACACAACCACGAAGCTCCACAGCGCAATCTCACCCAGCATGAACGACCAGTGGTCGGGGAAGATCTTGCGACCGAGCGCCTTGACGAAGCCGGAGAGGCTCGTGCGCTCATCGAGGTAGTTGGCTACGCCACCGACGAACTTGCCGCCGAGCGGAGCCTGCTTCTCGCCCTTGTCAATCACAGGGCTGTTTGCGGTACTCAATGACGCTCCCAGAAGCTCGGGCCGACGGGCTCGGTGAAGTCGCTACGTGCCATCAGGTAGCCCTCATCGTCGACGGTGATGGGCAGCTGCGGAAGCGGGCGTGCCGCCGGTCCGAAGATAACTGCCGCGTGGTTAGTGATGTCGAACTGCGACTGGTGGCACGGGCACAGCAGGTGGTGCGTCTGCTGCTCGTACAGAGCAACGGGGCAACCGACGTGCGTGCACACCTTCGAGTAGGCGACGATGCCGTGGTACGACCAGTCCTTGCGCTCGGGCAGCTCGTTGAGCTTGTCCTCGGGAACGCGAACCAGGAGAACGATGGCCTTGGCCTTCTCCTCGAGGTAGCCGTCCGAGTGCGGAATCTCCGACAACGGCTGGGGGATCACGTGAACAACGGAACCATAGGTGAGATCCGATGCCTTGATGCGCTCACCAGACGGGTCGTGAGCAAGGTACATGTCCTTGTCCCACATCGTTTCCTTCAGCAGTGCGACGGGGTCAACACCGTGCGGAGCGAGGCCGCGGAAGAGCGTGATACCCGGGATGACGCTGGCAACGATCGCTGCGATGAGCGAGTTGCGGATCATCGCACGGCGGCCGAAGCCACTCTCTTCGTTAGCGTCCGCGAAGTCCTGAATGGCTGCCGCGCGAGTCTCTTCTGAGCCGCGGGTAGCGTGGCGCTCCTCGGTGAACTCCTTGTCGCTCATCAGCGCCTTGGACCAGTGAATGGCACCAATACCGATGGCAAGGAGGGCGAGTGCGATGCCGAGACCGATGTACAGGTTGTTCGCGCGCACAGCGGTGAGTGGGTTGATCTGATCTTCGATCGGGAACAGCATGTAGGCGGCTACCGCCCAAATGCTGCCGGCCAGCGACAGGTAGAAGAGCGAGTAAACGGTGCGCTCGGCACGCTTCTCAGCCTTCGGGTCTTTGTCGGTCATCCGCTCGCGGTGCGGCGGCAAACCGGGGTTTACAGCAGGGTCATCGACCTTGACGGCGATGCCCGATGAAGGCTGGTAGCTGTGCTCCAGCGCCTTCGGGTCATCCACGTGAGTCATTGTGCTCCTCGTATCTCAAAGCTTAAAAATGAACCTGCGTTAGTTGGACTTCGCGGTGATCCACACAGTGAGTGCAACGAGCGCGCCGATTCCAAAAATCCAAACGAACAGACCTTCAGACACGGGGCCGAGCGATCCGAGCGTCATTCCACCGGGGGAGGGCTCGTTCTGCATGTAGAGAACAGCGGAGATCAGGTCACGCTTTTCATCTTCGGTCAGGGTCATGTCGTTGAAGACCGGCATGTTCTGCGGGCCGGTAACCATGGCTGCGTAAAGGTGCAGAGCGGAGGTGTTCATAACCGACGGGGCGTACTTACCCTCGGTCAGTGCACCACCTGCACCGGCAACGTTGTGGCACATGGCGCAGTTAATGCGGAACAGCTCAGCGCCGGCTGCGACATCGCCGCCACCGTCAAGAATGCGCTCGTCGGGGAACGTGGCGCCGCCACCTTCCTGCTGAATCCAAGCAGCAACGGCAGCGATCTGCTCGTCGGTGAACTGGGGAGCCTTCTGCGGTGCCTGCGGTGACTGTGACTGCATCGGCATGCGACCGGTTGCCATCTGGAACTCGACAGCGAGTTCGCCGGTACCGATGAGGCCGGGACCTGCTTCGGTACCTTCGAGGTTCATGCCGTGGCAGGTTGCACAGTTTGCCTGGAAGAGCTTCTTGCCGTCGTCAACCGTCAGCTCGGTGGCTGCCGTCGACGAGGGGGTAGCGGCCATGGCGGCGGAAGCGCCAGCGTATACTCCACCCGTCAAAAGCAGGCCGATGCCGATCAGGGCAACGGTGGCCATGCGGCTACGACGGCCGCCAGCACGGGTCTTCTTCTCGCGTGACATATCGAGTTCAGCTCTGCTTTCTTACTTGAGGAAGTAGATGACGAGGAACAGGACAATCCAGACCACGTCGACGAAGTGCCAGTAGTAGGACACGACGATGGCCGTGGTGGCTTCCTTGTGACGGAAGTTCTTCACCGCGTACGCGCGTCCGATGACGAGGAGGAACGCAATCAGACCACCGGTCACGTGCAGGGCGTGGAAGCCCGTCGTGATGTAGAAGGCCGAAGCGTAGGAGTCAGCCTGAATCGGCAGCCCCTCAACCACCAGGGTGGTGTACTCCCAGACCTGACCGGCGACGAAGATCGCGCCGAGTGCGAAGGTGATCCAGAACCACGGAACCATACCCATACGCTTCTTGCCCTCGGAGAGTCCCGAGTACGGCTGGAAGCGCTCAGCAGCGAAGACACCCATCTGGCAGGTGAACGAAGACGCCACCAGGATCAGGGTGTTTACCGTTGCGAACGGAATGTTCAGGAGTTCGGTGCGGGCCGCCCACAGCTCGGGAGAAGTACTCCGAAGCGTGAAGTAGATGGCAAACAGGCCAGCGAAGAACATAACCTCGCTACCAAGCCACACGATGGTACCGACCGAAACCGGGTCTGGCCTCTTAACTGTTTTTGCCGCCGGGGCATGCGTCACTGTGCTCGTCACCCTTCCATTATGGCCGATAACCGAGCGTGTTTTATGCATCGGGCCGGATCAAACGGGCTTAAAGCGAACTTAGGGCATCCTTACAAGTGCCTGGGAACCTGCCTTGTATCAGGCACAGTGCGTCTGTGAGCCGCGTAAAGACACGGAACGTTACCGACGCACTGTCGGCGTGTCGCGCCTCGCTAATATTGAACAATGTTCGATGAGATCTCCTGGCCCCATATTTTGACAACCCTTCTAGAGGGCAAAGACCTCAGCGTCGGGGAGTCGACCTGGGCCATGCGGGAGATCATGCAGGGCCGCGCGACCGAATCCCAGTTGGGTGGCTTCCTCGTCGCGCTACGCGCCAAAGGGGAGACGGTTGATGAGATCGTGGGCTTCCGTGACGCGATCCTGGAATCTGCGCATGGTCTGCCCGTGCCGGCCGACGTTCTTGACATCGTCGGAACCGGTGGTGACCGTTACGGCACCGTCAACGTGTCCACGATGGCGTCGATTGTGTGCGCGGCGAGCGGTGTTCCGGTCGTTAAGCACGGCAACCGTGCGGCAACGTCATCTTCCGGTGCTTCGGATGTCGTGAGCGCTTTGGGCGTCAACCTCAACACCACACCCGAGCAGGTCGCCGAGGTTCTCGAGAAGGTTGGCCTCTCCTTTGTATGGGCTGCTGCTTTCCACCCGGGCTTCCGCTTCGCTGGCCCGACGCGCTCTGAGCTGGGCGTGCCGACCGTGTTCAACATCCTCGGTCCGCTGTGCAACCCCGCGCGCGCCGAAGCCAACGCCGTGGGTGTTGCGCAGCTTGACCGCGTTCCGCTCATTACCGGCGTCTTCCGTACGCGTGGCGCCACGGCACTCGTGTTCCGCGGCGACGATGGCCTGGACGAGCTGACGATCACCGGCCACAGCCGCATTTGGGAAGTGTCGCGTGGTGATATTCACGAACACGACCTCGACCCTCGTGACCTCGGGTTTGCTTATGCCTCTATTAGCGACATCCGGGGCGGCGATCCCGCGTACAACGCGCAGGTCGTTCGCGACGTTCTCGCCGGCAAGGAAGGGCCGATCCGCAACATCGTGCTCCTGAATGCTGCCGCTGGCATTGTTTCCTACCGCCTCTCGCATGATGCATCACAGGCGCAACGCTCCATGGTTGAACGTCTCGCTGAGGGTCGCGACCAGGCAGTAGCCGCGCTGGATAGTGGAGCTGCCGCGGCCAAGCTCGACGAGTGGGTGCGCGTGACGCAGTCATTCGCCGCCGCAGGTTAGCCAGGAAGGCGCAAGAACGGAGCGCCCCGAGCCGAAAGCTGGGGTGCTCCGTTTCGTTTTCATTGGGCTAGCCGCGCGGCGCGATGGCTGCGCGAAAACGCTCGAGTGCCGTCGTGTACGACCATTTCTCGGCGAGTGCCTCGGCGTGCGCGGCCTCATCGGCGATGAGCGGCGTGAGCGGAACCAGGGGGAGAGTGACGTCGACGTTGCGAGCCACCTCCACAACAGTTGGTGCAACGTCGAGATAGTCATTCGCCGTCAGGATCTTCTTGGCGACGCCCGCTGACATGCCCGTACCCTCAGTTGCTGCCGCACGAATGGCGGCGAGGTTGCCGTGATTCTGCAGGAGGGTCGCGGCGGTCTTCTCACCAACGCCGGCAACACCGGGGAGGCCGTCGGAGGCGTCACCACGCATCGTTGCGAAGTCCGCGTATTGATCGGCGCGGACGCCGTACTTTTGCTGCACGACAGTGTCGGTGATGATTTCTAGGTTGCTCATGCCGCGCGCGGTGTAGATGACGCGCACGTCGCGCGCATCATCAACGAGTTGGAACAGGTCGCGATCGCCGGTCACAACGTCAACGTTGCCGCCCGCGACAGTGGCGAGCGTGGCGACAATATCGTCTGCTTCGAACCCAGCGTGACCAACGATGGGGATATTCAGTGACGTCAGCATGTCGCGAATAATCGGAATCTGCGTCTCCAGCGGGTCTGGTACCTCTTCAACGTCGGGCCCGCCGGCCACCTCTTCGACAACACGGTGTGTCTTATAGGTCGGAATGAGGTCAACCCGCCACTGCGGACGCCAATCATCATCCCAGCAGGCCACGACAGCATCAGGCTGATACAGCGTGACGAGCTTCGTGATGATGTCGAGCAATCCGCGCACGGCGTTCACGCTGGTTCCGTCCGCGGCCTTCACAGAGTCGGGCACGCCGTAGAACGCTCGGAAGTACAAAGAGGCGGTGTCGAGAAGCATGGTGCGGGGCATGTGGTCATTTTGTCACGCGCCACCGTCGGTGGGGCGTCGTATGGTGTGGGCATGCCGAAGAGTCGTGAGGATCAGTTTCGTGCGCTGCTTGCCGAGCAGCGCGAAGAGGCGTTGCGTGCTCTTGCCGCAGCCCAAGCATCGCTCGCGATGGTGGCGGAAGCACGTGATCAGGCCGGGGGAGACGACGAGCATGATCCGGAGGGTGTTCCGCTGTCGCGAGAGTGGGCGCGCGTAGATGCTGCGGCGACGGAAGCTCGAGCGCGGCTCGATGAGGTCGATGCAGCGTTGCTGCGCCTAGAAACCGGCACGTACGGCGTGTGTCGTAGCTGTGCCGGCGCGATCCCGATCGAGCGGCTGCGGATTCGTCCGTATGCCGATGTTTGTGTCCCGTGCGGATCCCGGTCGCGGCGCTGAACCCGCTGTTCGTCCGGGGCGACCATCGCAGCGTCAGTAGGCTGGAAGCATGCTTCCCCTGACTCTGACTGACGGCGCTGTGCTGCGCGATGTGCGCATCGATGACGCCCCTGCGCTGCTCAACCACATCAGAGAACTCGCTGAATATGAGCGTGAGCCTGATGCCGTCCTCAACACGGTGGCCGCGATCGAGTCGACGTTCTTTGGTGACAACCCGCATGCGTTCGCACACGTTGTCGAGCGTGATGGTTCCGTCGTCGGCATCGCTATTTGGTTCTTGACCTACTCCACGTGGACCGGCACGCACGGCATTTGGCTCGAAGACCTGCACGTCTACCCGTCTGAACGCGGTCGCGGCTACGGCAAGCAGCTGATGGCATCGATCGCAGCGGTGTGTGGCGAGCGCGGATACCGTCGCATGGAGTGGACCGTTCTGAACTGGAACGAGCCGGCTATCGGCCTCTACCGTTCGCTCGGCGCAGCCCCGATGGACGAGTGGACGACCCAGCGTTTGGTGGGCGACGAGCTGTCGGCGTTGGCTGCCACGCTTTCCTAATTGCGGCCTGGATTTCACCCACTGTGGCGTGCGCGCCGCGCGTGTCGTATGGCGGGTCAATTCTGATATGCTGAGGTGTCATCTTTGTGGCTGTATTAAGCGACAAGACGAGTGACACAAAAATCCATTTGCTTAAACGCCTGAGATTGCGTGCGTCCAACCACGCCGTCGCTGACGGAGTCTAAGCCCGAGTTTCCAATCCAACAAGGACAACCCACTACATGACTAACGCAACCGCCCTGGCCACCAAGCAGGTCGCCATCAACGACATCGGATCTGCTGAGGACTTCCTGGCCGCGGTCGAACTGACTATCAAGTCTTTCAACGACGGCGACATCATCGAGGGTACGATCGTCAAGATCGACCGCGATGAGGTTCTCCTCGATGTCGGCTTCAAGACCGAGGGTGTTATCCCCTCGCGTGAACTGTCGATCAAGCACGACGTTGACCCCAACGAGGTCGTTTCCGTCGGTGACCTGGTCGAGGCACTTGTTCTCCAGAAGGAAGACAAGGAAGGCCGCCTGATCCTGTCGAAGAAGCGTGCACAGTACGAGCGCGCTTGGGGCGACGTGGAGAAGATCAAGGAGAACGACGGTGTTGTCACCGGTTCTGTCATTGAGGTTGTCAAGGGTGGTCTCATCGTTGACATCGGACTCCGTGGCTTCCTCCCGGCATCGCTCATCGAGCTGCGCCGTGTTCGCGACCTGACGCCGTACCTCGGCCAGGAGATCGAAGCAAAGATCCTCGAGCTCGACAAGAACCGCAACAACGTCGTTCTGTCGCGCCGCGCTCTGCTCGAGCAGACGCAGTCGGAGACCCGCACGCACTTCCTCAACAACCTGCACAAGGGTCAGGTTCGCAAGGGTGTCGTTTCGTCGATCGTCAACTTCGGTGCGTTCGTTGACCTCGGTGGCGTTGACGGTCTCGTCCACGTTTCCGAGCTGTCCTGGAAGCACATCGAGCACGCTTCTGAGGTCGTCGAGGTTGGCCAGGAAGTCACCGTCGAGATTCTTGAGGTTGACCTGGACCGCGAGCGCGTTTCGCTGTCGTTGAAGGCAACGCAGGAAGACCCGTGGCAGGTATTCGCACGTACCCACGCAATCGGTCAGGTTACCCCCGGTAAGGTCACCAAGCTGGTTCCGTTCGGTGCATTCGTGCGCGTTGCTGACGGCATCGAGGGTCTCGTTCACATCTCCGAGCTCTCGGGCAAGCACGTTGAGCTTGCTGAGCAGGTTGTCTCGGTTGGTGACGAGGTCTTCGTTAAGGTCATCGACATCGACCTCGAGCGTCGCCGCATCTCGCTGTCGCTGAAGCAGGCTAACGAGTCGGTTGACCCCTACGGCACCGAGTTCGACCCGGCTCTGTACGGCATGGTTGCAGAGTACGACGAGAACGGCGAGTACAAGTACCCGGACGGCTTCGACGCTGAGTCGGGCGCTTGGAAGGAAGGCTTTGACGCCGAGCGCGAGAAGTGGGAGCAGGACTACGCTGCTGCCCAGGCTCGTTGGGAAGCACACAAGGCTCAGGTCATCAAGGCCGCTGAGGCTGAGGCTGCAGCTCCCGAGTTCGATGCAGGCGCATCGTCCTTCTCGAGCGACTCGGCTGCCGCTGGCACGCTGGCTGACGACGAGGCACTCGCAGCTCTCCGCGAGAAGCTCTCGGGCAACGCTTGATCTAACGATTAACTGACGGGGCCGGAACCATATGGTTCCGGCCCCGTTTTCTTTTTTGCTGTGTGGAATGCTGTCGCGGAACCACGGGGCTGGCTCTGGCAGGATGGTGCGTATGCCTCTCATTGCGCTCACCGGCGGGATCGCGTCAGGAAAGTCTTCGATCGCCCGCCGCTTTGCCGAACACGGTGCGATCGTCGTTGATGCGGATGCGGTGGTGCGGGAGCTGCAGGAGCCGGGCACACCGGTGTTGGCGGCCATGGTTGCCGAGTTTGGCGCCGACATTCTGGACGACACGGGCGCGCTGAAGCGTGCGGAGCTGGGCGCGCGCGTCTTCGGCTCACCGGAGAAGGTGGCCACGCTGAATGCCATTGTGCATCCCGCGGTTCGTGCGAAGACCGAACAGCGCTTCACGGAAGCGTTTGCGCGCGATCCGGAGGCCGTGGTGATCTACGACGTGCCGCTGTTGGTTGAGGCTCGGTCGAGCGACCCGTGGGAACTCATTATCGTGGCGCACGCGCCGGCAGAAGAACGCGTTGCGCGCCTCGTCGAGTTTCGCGACATGAATGAAGATGAGGCTCGGGCCCGGGTGGCCTCGCAAATCCCTGACGAGCAACGCCTGCAAATCGCTGACGTCGTCATTGACACGAGCGCGTCACTTGACCAGACGCTGCTGGAAGCCGACCGGGTATGGAACGACCTGGGTTCGCTTCTGCGTATCGCTCGAGATCGTCGCGAGGAGCGCGCTTAGCCACGCGTCGCGCCGAGTGTCTGAGGGCACGCGTAGGCTGGTGGCATGCAACCCACGCGTGCCGTCCGTCCCTTCGAGGTCATCAGCGAATACGAGCCCTCAGGTGATCAGCCGCAGGCGATCGCTGAGCTGGCGGCGCGCATTAATGCGGGCGAGACTGACGTTGTACTGATGGGTGCCACCGGTACCGGTAAGTCTGCAACGACGGCCTGGCTCGTTGAACAGGTGCAGCGGCCGACGCTCGTGTTGGCGCACAATAAGACGCTCGCCGCGCAGCTCGCGAACGAGTTTCGTGAGCTGATGCCGAACAATGCGGTTGAGTACTTCGTCTCGTACTACGACTACTACCAGCCTGAGGCGTACGTTCCGCAGACAGACACCTTCATCGAGAAAGACTCATCGGTCAACGCCGAGGTTGAGCGACTCCGCCACTCCACGACGAATTCGTTGCTGTCGCGACGTGACGTTGTCGTGGTGTCGACGGTGTCTTGCATCTACGGGTTGGGTGCGCCGGAGGAATATCTGCGCGCCATGGTCGCGCTACAGGTGGGGGAGCAGTACGATCGCGATGCCCTCATTCGCCAGTTCATTTCGATGCAGTACAACCGCAATGACGTTGACTTCTCGCGGGGTAATTTCCGTGTTCGTGGCGACACGATCGAAATCATTCCGGTGTATGAGGAGTACGCGATTCGCATCGAGATGTTCGGTGATGAGATCGAAGCGCTGTACCGTCTCCACCCGCTGACCGGTGACGTCATCGACAAGCTGGACTCGGTTCCGATCTTTCCGGCCTCGCACTACGTCGCCGCAACTGATGTCGTGCAGCGATCGATCAAGACGATCGAAGATGAGCTGGCGGAACGGCTGAAGGAGTTTGAGAGCCAGGGCAAGCTTCTCGAGGCGCAGCGTCTGCGCATGCGCACGACGTTTGACCTCGAGATGTTGCAGCAGTTGGGCTTCTGCTCGGGCATTGAGAACTACTCGCGTCACATGGACGGGCGTGAGCCCGGCGAGCCGCCACACACACTGCTCGACTTCTTTCCCGATGACTTCCTGCTTGTGATTGACGAATCGCACGTCACCGTGCCGCAGATTGGCGCGATGTACGAGGGTGATGCGTCGCGCAAGCGCACGCTCGTTGAGCATGGCTTCCGTTTGCCGAGTGCGATGGACAACCGTCCCCTGCGATGGGACGAATTTAAGAACCGCATCGGTCAGACCGTCTATCTGTCGGCGACGCCTGGCAAGTACGAGATGGGCATTGCCGACGGTGTCGTTGAGCAGATCATTCGCCCGACGGGCCTCGTTGACCCGGAGATCGTCGTCAAGCCGTCCAAGGGGCAGATTGACGATTTGCTCGAGCAGATTCGCATTCGCGTTGAGAAAGACGAGCGCGTGCTCGTCACGACGCTGACGAAGAAGATGGCTGAAGAGCTCACCGACTTTTTGCAAGAGCACGGCGTGCGCGTGCGGTACCTACACTCCGACGTTGACACGCTCCGACGTGTTGAGCTGCTGAGCGAACTCCGTGCGGGCGTTTATGACGTGCTGGTGGGTATCAACCTGCTGCGTGAAGGCCTTGACCTGCCCGAGGTATCGCTGGTTGCGATTCTCGACGCTGACAAAGAAGGATTCCTGCGCAGCGGAACCTCGTTGATTCAGACGATCGGTCGTGCGGCTCGTAACGTCTCGGGTCAGGTGCACATGTATGCCGACCGCATCACGGACTCCATGGCCAAGGCCATCGAAGAGACTGAGCGCCGTCGCGAAAAGCAGATTGCGTACAACACCGAGCACGGCATCGATCCGCAGCCCCTCCGCAAGAAGATCGCGGACATCACTGATGCGCTGGCGCGTGAGGGCGCTGACACCAAGGCGATGCTTGCGCGAACCGGGGGAGCGAAGAAGAAGTCACCGACTCCGAAGCTCGGCCGCGAAGGCATTGCGGCTGAAGGCGCAAGCCAGCTGGAGTCGACGATTGCTGACCTCACCGATCAGATGCTGACGGCTGCGCAAGAGCTCAAGTTCGAGCTCGCAGCGCGATTGCGCGATGAGGTGCAAGACCTGAAGCGTGACCTGCGTCAAATGGAGAAGGCCGGCCACGCGTAACGGTGCTCTAAGACGGGCAGTGCATGAGGGGCTTCGGTCCCGAGCGATCGAACTCGTGCTCGTTCATCGGGTGACCGCACAGGGGGCAGGCCTTCGCCACAGACGACTCAACCGGCGTGCTCTCGTACGGACCGACTGATGCGGGGCCAGCGAACTTGATGAGGCGTGAGTTCAAGAACGTGTACAGGCCTCCGGCTTCGCGGATACGCGTGCGGAGCGGCTTCTTCTCAGGCATATTCCTTAGTGTACTAAACATTAGGTCGTATAGAATGCAGATATGACGATTTCACGTGACGACATGCTTGCCCTAGACAGTCAATTGTGCTTCGCGCTCGTCACTGCTGCACGCAACGTCGTATCGATTTATCGTCCCATTCTGGAGCCGCTGGGCTTGACTCATCCGCAGTATCTCGTGATGCTCGCGCTGTGGGAGAGTTCGCCGCGCACGCTCAATGACCTCGCCGATGCTCTCGCCATGGATTCCGCGACAGCCTCGCCGTTAGTAAAGCGGCTGGAGGTTATGGGGTTGGTGGCTCGTCAGCGCAGTGCGACCGACGAGCGACGCCTCGATATCGTCGTTACCCTCGAAGGGCGAGCGCTCCGTGATCGCGCCCTGGAGGTTCCGCCCGCCGTCATCGAAGCCACCGGAATGACCCTTGATGACATTGTGGCGCTGCGCGAGTCGTTGCGGCCGTTCGCCGGGAGGAAGTTGGTGACCAATGCTTCGGAATGATGAGACCTCCCTCATCCGCTTTCCTGAGAAACGGCTGAATTGCGCCGGAATGTAGCGACTTTGCACGTTGAGAGGATGAGAACCATCTCAGGCTGAGCAGTTTGCCCGGTGGGATCCCTAGGCTCGCGCGAGAGGGCGGCGTTGTGCCGTACCCGCCCGTGAGAAGGGATCCACAAGCATGTCTTCATCATCCATGCGGCGCCGTCGCGCAGGTCTCGCCGTCGTCACGACGGTCGCGCTGGTCTGCGGCGGTGCACTTGCCGCAACCCCGGCAACCGCAGCCGACCCGGTCACGATTAACCTCGTGACCTTCAACGACTTTCACGGTCGTCTGCAGAACGAGCCGCGCTCCGATGCCGCCGGCATTGCGGCGCTCGCCGGCGCCATTTCGGAAATCCGCGCTGGCAACCCGAACACCGTTGTTGCGGCGGCGGGCGACCTCGTCGGCGCTTCGACATTCACATCGTTCATTCAAAATGACGAACCGACGATTGCCGCGCTGACCGCTGCCGGCCTTGATGTGAGTGCAGCGGGCAACCACGAGTTTGACCAGGGCTGGGCGGATCTTCGCGACCGCATTCAACCGCTAGCCGGCTGGCAATACATTGCCGCCAACCTGCACGATCGCGTCACTGGTGACCCGATCATGCCCGAGTACTACACCCAAACATTTGACGGCGTAACGATTGGCTTCATCGGCGCCGTCACCAACGAACTGCCATCGCTCGTGAGCCCCGCGGGGATTGCCGACGTCGTTATCGGCGACGTTGCCGACAACGTCAACCGAGTGGCTGACGACCTGCGTGATGGCGACCCCGCCAACGGTGAGGCCGATGTGGTCGTTCTTCTCGTGCACGAGGGCGCAGCCGATACGACGCTCGCATCCGCAACAGACCCGGCGTCACCGTTCGGTCGCATCGTGACGCAGGTTGATGGCGACGTTAACGCTATTGTTTCCGGCCACACGCACCTCGCGTACAACCACGTGATTGACGGGCGACCGGTCATCTCCTCCGGGCGATACGGTGAGATGTTCTCTGACATGGAGATCGTCGTTGATCCCACCACGAAGCAGCTCGTCTCGATGACGAACGAGACGTTCTCGATGAAGACCAACGGGGTACTCAACTATCCCGAAGACCAGGCTATTCTCACCGACATCGTGGAGCCCGCCGCCCTCGTTGCGGCCGAAAAGGGCAAGGTTTCGCTGGGATCGATCACCGGTGACTTCAATCGCGCACTGAAGTCGGACGGCAGCACGGAGGCGCGCGGCGGCGAATCAGTCTTGGGCAACTGGGTTGCCGACGTGCACCTGTGGGCAGCGCAGCAGGCCAAGCCCGAAACGCAGATCGCGTTCATGAACCCTGGTGGCCTCCGCGCTGACATGCCATACGCAGGCACCTCAGCAGAAGACCCCGACGGCAACGTGACCTTCAAGGAAGCGGCCGATGTACAGCCGTTCGCCAACACACTGATGACGCTGACGCTCACCGGTGAGCAGATTCGCCAGGTGCTCGAGCAACAGTGGCAACCGGCCGGGTCTTCGCGGCCGTTCCTCAAGCTCGGTGTGAACGATGGTTTCCAGTACACGTTCAACCCGACAGCAGCGCTGGGCGAGCACATCACGTCGATGACGCTCAACGGTGTCGAGATTGACCCCGCGGCGTCGTACGTTGTCGTGGCCAATAGCTTCTTGGCTACGGGC
This sequence comes from Microbacterium daqui, assembly GCF_050408675.1. Classification (NCBI taxonomy): domain Bacteria; kingdom Bacillati; phylum Actinomycetota; class Actinomycetes; order Micrococcales; family Microbacteriaceae; genus Microbacterium; species Microbacterium daqui. The sequence goes on from NZ_JBNTKF010000010.1 coordinate 70,250, forward strand.
GGGGACAACTTCGGTGCCTTTAAGAACGGCGTCGGCCTTGCTGACTCCGGTCTCAGCGACCTCCAGTCGGTGGTGGACTGGTTCGTTGCGCACCCCACGGCGACCCCCGACCTCGCGCAGCGCGCCGTTGGGGTCGTCGCAAGTGCACCCGCGGATGCTGCTGGCTTTGTTGCGGGGGAGACCGTGACGCTCGACCTGTCCGGCCTGGAGTTCACGACTACCGAGGCGCTTGCCGGCACGGTGACCGCAACGCTCGGCTCGGCATCCGTCACCGCTGACATCACTCGCACAGTGACCGACAACGATGACCTCACCGGCCAGGCCACGGTCTCGCTCGTGGTTCCCGCGGACGTCTCCGGTGACGTCAGCATCGCCGTGACGACCCCCACCGGAACCTCGGTGATGGTTCCGCTCACCGTGCAGGTTCCGGTCGTCAAGGCCGACACCACGACGGTGGCGTTTGCGAACAAGGTGCTCGCGAAATCCAACCAGAAGATCAAGGTGACCGCGCTCGTGTGGGCAGACGGCGCCCAGGTCGCCGGAACCGTCACGGTTTACGACGGCGACACGGTCGTGGGCACCGGAACGGTGAACAAGCACGGCGTTGCGAAGATCACGGTGTCGGGCCTCGCCGTTGGCTCGCACAAACTGATCGCGGTCTACGAGGGCAACGACGAGCTCAATAGCTCGACGAGTTCCGGGTGGCCCATCTACGTGTGGCACTAGTCGCTGACACGGTGGACACCAGTGGGTGGAAGGCAACGGGCCTTTCACCCACTGTGTTTTTGCCGAGAGGGAGCCCGTGCGACCTCAGTGTCGGAGGCCACGCCTAGACTTGTCGGGTGCCCATTGTCTCTGTTCCGAACTTATCCAAACTGACCGTTCGTGGCGCTCGCGTCCACAACCTGCAAAACGTTGATCTCGACATTCCTCGTGACGCCATGGTCGTCTTTACCGGCCTTTCTGGTTCCGGTAAATCCAGCCTCGCGTTCGACACGATCTTCGCTGAAGGCCAACGTCGCTATGTGGAGTCGCTCAGCGCCTACGCACGTCAGTTTTTGGGGCAGGTAGACCGACCAGATGTCGATTTCATCGAGGGGTTGAGCCCAGCGGTCTCGATCGACCAGAAGTCAACGAACCGCAACCCGCGCTCAACGGTCGGCACAATCACGGAGATTTACGACTACATGCGTCTTCTGTGGGCACGCATTGGTGTGCCGCACTGCCCGGAGTGTGGCGAAGTCATCCAACGCCAGACCGTGCAGCAGATCGCCGACCAGCTGATGGATCTACCTGAACGCACGCGCTACCAGGTGGTGGCTCCCGTCGTCTCCCAGAAGAAGGGTGAGTTCGTTGAGCTCTTCCGCGAGCTCGGTGCCAAGGGCTTCAGCCGCGCGATGGTCGACGGCGAAATGATTCAGTTGGCTGAACCGCCGACGCTCAAGAAGAGCTACAAGCACGACATTGCCGTCGTCATCGATCGTCTCGTGGCGGGCCCCGGCATTCTGAGCCGCATCACCGACTCGGTCGAGACGGCGCTCGGCCTGACGAACGGCATCGTGCAGGTCAACTTCGTGGATGAAGAGGGCGACGACGCATGGCAGTCGTTCTCCGAAAAGCTCGCGTGCCCCAACGGGCACCCCGTGCAGTTGACTGAGATTGAACCACGCACGTTCTCGTTTAACGCGCCGTTCGGTGCGTGCCCGACGTGCTCGGGTTTGGGCACCCGCATGTCGGTCGACAGCGAGCTGCTGCTCGGAGACGTTGAGCTTTCAATTCGCGATGGCGTCGTGATTCCGTGGACGACCCAGGGCAAGGGTCTCTTCCAGTACTACGAACGCCTGCTTGAGGGTCTCGCACGAGACCTCGATTTCTCGCTGGACACCCCGTGGAACCAGCTGAGCACGGAGGTGCAAGAGGCCGTTCTGCACGGTGAGAACTACAAGGTCACGGTGAAGTGGAAGAACCGCTACGGCCGTGAAATGCGGTACGCGTCGGGCTTCGAAGGCGTGGTTCCCTACATTGAGCGCCAGTACCAGCAGGCCGAAACCGACACACAGCGTCAGCGCTGGGCTGAGTACCTTCGCGAGGTTCCGTGTGCTGCGTGCGACGGCGACCGCTTGAAGCCTGAAGTGCTGTCGGTGCTGATCCACGGCCACTCGATTGCCACGACCACGCGGCTAAGCCTTGCTGAGGCTCACGAGTTCTTCGACAAGCTCGAGCTGAACAACCGTGAGGCGAAGATCGCGGCACAGGTGTTGCGCGAGATTCGGCTGCGTCTGCAGTTCTTGATTCAGGTGGGTCTGACGTACCTCAACCTGTCGCGCTCCGCTGGCTCGCTGTCGGGTGGTGAGGCGCAGCGCATTCGTCTGGCGACCCAGATTGGTTCTGGCCTGACGGGTGTGCTCTATGTGCTCGATGAGCCGAGCATTGGCCTGCACCAGCGTGACAACCGTCGCCTCATTCAGACGCTCGTCACGTTGCGCGACCTGGGCAACACGCTCATCGTCGTCGAGCACGATGAAGAGACCATTGAAGCGGCCGACTGGATCGTTGACATCGGCCCGGGCGCTGGCGTTCACGGCGGCACCGTCGTGCACTCTGGCCCGTACCCTGAGCTCCTCGCCGACACGGCCTCGATGACGGGTGACTACCTTTCTGGCCGTCGCTCCATCGCGTTGCCGGAGAAGCGTCGCGCGATCGACCCTGACCGTCAGATTTCGGTTGTCGGAGCAAAAGCAAACAACCTGCGCGATGTGACGGCTGACTTCCCGCTCGGCGTCTTCACCGCCGTCACCGGCGTCAGCGGTTCTGGTAAGTCGTCCCTTGTCAACGACATCCTGTACCGCGTTCTTGCCGGCCGCCTGAACGGTGCCCGCACGCTCCCCGGTAAGCACTTGCGCGTCACAGGCCTCGACAACCTAGACAAGGTCGTGCACGTCGACCAGGCGCCGATTGGGCGCACGCCGCGCTCCAACCCAGCGACCTACACCGGTGTGTTTGACCGCATTCGCACCCTGTTCTCGGAGACCACCGAGGCCAAGGTGCGCGGCTACCAGCCGGGTCGCTTCTCGTTTAACGTCAAGGGCGGCCGCTGTGAGGCCTGCTCGGGTGACGGAACCATCAAGATCGAGATGAACTTCCTGCCAGACGTGTACGTAGCGTGTGAAGTGTGCCAGGGCAAGCGATACAACCGCGACACACTCGCCGTGCACTACAAGGGCAAGAACATCGCCGAAGTGCTCGAGATGCCGATCGCAGAAGCGGCCGAATTTTTCGAGCCTATCCAGGCGATTCACCGCTACCTGAAGACCCTCGTTGACGTGGGCCTCGGCTACGTACGCCTCGGGCAGTCGGCCACGACGCTGTCTGGCGGTGAAGCGCAGCGTGTCAAGCTCGCGACCGAACTGCAGCGCCGCAGCAACGGCCGCAGCATTTATGTGCTCGACGAGCCGACCACGGGTCTGCACTTCGAAGACGTCCGTAAGCTCCTCGAAGTGCTCAATGAGCTCGTCGACAAGGGCAACACGGTTGTTGTCATCGAGCACAACCTTGACGTCATCAAGTCGGCCGACTGGGTTATCGACCTGGGCCCCGAGGGCGGGTCCGGGGGTGGCATGGTCATGGCGACCGGAACCCCCGAAGACATTGCGCTGGCGGAGGGTAGTCACACCGGTCACTTCCTCGCAGAGATCTTTGCGAAGGCTGGCGTTGATCCGGCACAGGTGGCACGCCCGAAGCTGGTGAAGAAGAAGGCAGTGGAACCAGTGAAGAAGGCGACTGCGAAGAAGAAGACCTCGGCGGCGCGGGCTAAGAAAGCTAGCTAATGGCCAGCGATCTGCCCTACAAGCCGAAGCCGGGGGAGATTCCGACCAACCCCGGCGTGTATCGCTTTCTCGATGCCGCGGGGCGCGTGCTCTACGTTGGCAAGGCGAAGAGCCTGCGTCAGCGGTTGTCGAACTATTTCGCACCGTTGCACACCCTGCACGAACGCACGCGTCGGATGGTCACGACGGCGGCAAGTGTGGAATGGACGGTCGTCGATAGCGACGTTGATTCGCTCCAGCTGGAGTACATGTGGATCAAGGAGTTCGATCCGCCCTTCAACGTGCGGTACAAAGACGACAAGTCGTACCCGTACATGGCGATCACGCTGGCAGATGAGGCCCCGCGCGTAATCGTGACGCGCAACCCCAAAATTCGGGGAGCCAAGTATTTCGGGCCGTACCCGAAGGTCTGGGCGGTGCACGACACCATCGATCAAATGATCAAGGTGTTTCCGATTCGCACGTGCTCGGACGCAGCCTACAAACGCGCCATGCAGTCGGGGCGCCCATGCTTTCCCGGTCAGATCGGCCGCTGCGGCGGACCGTGCTCGATGAAAGTGACGATCGAAGAACACCGCGAGATGGTGAATGACTTCGTCGCGTTCATGTCGGGTGGCGACTCCCGCTTCACGAAGAAGCTCACCGCTCAAATGCAACAGGCCGCGGCCGACATGGATTACGAAGCGGCCGCAAAGTATCGTGACCAACTCGCCTCCATCGAAGCCGTCCTGAGCAAGAGCGCACTCGTCTTGCCAGCAGACGAAGATGCCGACCTGTTCGGCATTGCCGAAGATGAACTGGCAGCTGCCGTGCAACACTTCATCATTCGCGGTGGGCGTGTGCGCGGTGTGCGCTCCACGACGGTCGAGAAAGAAATCGACATCAGTGGTGCGGAGCTGGTCGATCAGCTCTTGCAGCGCGTCTACGGCGACGCGAACCCGGAGTCCATTCCCAAGCGAGTATTGGTTCCGTCGCTTCCTGATGATGCTGCAGAACTCGAGCAGTGGTTGCGTGCACGGCGGGGCAAATCAGTGCAGCTTAAGGTTGCGCAGCGTGGCCAAATGGCCGACATCATGAAAACGGCAACCCTCAATGCGTCGCAAGCGCTCATGCTGCACAAGACGCGTCGCTCTGCCGACTACGTGTCTCGTTCGCGCGCACTCACCGACCTGCAGGAAGCTCTCGGGCTGGAAACGGCGCCACTGCGCATCGAGTGTTACGACATTTCGCACCTCTCCGGCACGAACGTCGTCGCGTCGATGGTCGTGTTTGAAGACGGCTTGCCGCGCAAAGACCAATACCGGTCGTTCAACATTGCCGAAACCACCGACGACACCGACTCGATGTATCAAGTGCTATCGCGCCGCCTCGCCCGCCTGGACGACGACGCCGAAGCGGTCGATGAAGCCGGCAATCGCAAGCGATTTGCCTACCCGCCGCAATTGCTCGTTGTCGACGGTGGCCAGCCACAGGTTGCCGCAGCAGCGCGCGCCCTGGCCGACGCTGGCCGCACCGATATTGCGCTATGCGGCATTGCGAAGCGCCTCGAAGAGATCTGGTTGCCCGGTGACGACTATCCCGTCATTTTGCCGCGCACCAGTGAGGCCCTGTATTTGGTGCAACGCTTGCGCGACGAGGCGCACCGATTCGCCATCACGCATCAGCGCAAGCGTCGCAAAAGTGGCATCACCACGGTGCTTGCCGAGGTTCCGGGTCTGGGGGAGACCCGCATCAAAACGCTCTTGCGGCACTTTGGCTCTGTCACGGCGCTGAAGAACGCGACCGCGGCAGAAATCACCCAGGTGCCGGGTATTGGCCAGGGTCTCGCAGAAACAATTAGCGAGCACCTGAAACCTCGGTAGTCTTGATGTAGCGAGAGGAGCACAGCGTGAGCACGTCAGACGAGGGCCAGGTCCTCATCGTCACGGGAATGTCGGGGGCAGGGCGCTCGACGGTAGCGAACGCGCTGGAAGACCTGGGATGGTACGTCGTCGACAACCTCCCGCCGCAAATGTTGCGTCCGCTGCTCGACTTTTCCAGTGCGAGCGGAACCTCATTCCCTCGCGTTGCGGTCGTGATCGACGTGCGTGGCGGCACCCTCTTCGCGGAATTGCCCGACGTGCTGCAAGAACTGCGCCGACGTGGTGACACCCGATTGGTGTTCCTCGACGCTTCTGATGAGGTTTTGGTGCGCCGTTTTGAAGCCGTGCGCCGACCGCACCCCCTGCAAGGGGAGGGCACGCTCGTCGACGGTATTCACGCCGAGCGCGAGCGCCTGCGTATGGTGCGGGAGAGCGCCGACGTCTTGATCGACACCACCAACTTCAACATTCACCAGTTGGCGAATGCCGTTTCTGACACGTTCCGCGACGAGGATTCGTCAAAACACGACGTCACGGTGATGAGCTTTGGCTTCAAATACGGTCTCCCGACTGATGCGGATTTCGTGGCTGACATGCGTTTTCTTCCCAACCCGTTTTGGAACGAAGAGCTGCGCCCGTTCACCGGAAAAGATGCCGCAGTCTCGGACTACGTGCTTTCCCAGCCAGGAGCGAGCGAGTTCATTGAGAGTTACGCCGCAGCCGTTCGGGCGGCGATTGACGGGTATCAGCGAGAGAACAAGCGCCACTCGGTTATCGCTGTCGGTTGCACGGGCGGCAAGCACCGCTCAGTCGCAACGTCTATCGAATTGGCAAAACGCTTGGCAGAAGTGCCAGGCATTGCCGTTCGAGTGAAGCATCGAGACCTCGGTCGAGAGTAAGATAGAAGTTCCGCCTTTTTGCGCGCTCCCGACTTTTTATTTGAAATAGAGGTACCCCAGTGGCACTGACCGCCGATGTCAAAGGCGAACTCGTCTCGATTCGCGACCCGCGCCCTTCGGTTCGCGTTGCAGAGCTGACGAGCATCCTGCGTTTCGCTGGCGGACTGCACTCGATTGCCGGCCGCGTTGCGGTCGAAGCTGAGGTCGATGCCGAAGTCCTCGCGCGCCGTGTGGCTCGCGATCTTGTTGAAATTTACGCTGCCCGTCCGGAGATTGTTCCGGTTCAGGCCTCAGGCTCGCGCTCGGGCAACCACTGGGCTGTTCGCGTGATCGAAGGTGGCGAAACGCTCGCCCGCCAGACCGGTCTGCTCGACCAGCGCCGTCGCCCTGTTCGTGGCCTGCCCAACCGTCTCACTACGGGCACGCGTGATGACCTGGCCGCCATCTGGCGCGGTGCATTCCTCGCCGCCGGAACACTGACCGAGCCCGGTCGTTCTGCCGCAGTGGAGGTCAGTGCACCGTCGGGTGAAGCGGCGATGGCCCTTGTCGGCGCCGCACACCGCATGGGCATCGCGACGAAGGCCCGTGAGGTCCGTGGCGTGCCGCGCGTCGTTGTCCGCGAGGGCGAGTCGATTCGTGCGATTCTCGCCGCGATGGGTGCTGTGCGCACCGCCGCTGCGTGGGATGAAATGCGTCAGCGCCGCGAAGTACGTGCCGGCGTGAACCGCCTCGTCAACTTCGATGACGCCAACCTTCGTCGCTCGGCACAGGCTGCCGTTGCCGCGTGTGCTCGCATCGAGCGCGCGCTGGAGATCCTGGCCGATGAGGTACCTGATCACCTCCGTCAGGCTGGTGAGCTACGCCTTGCGCACCGTGACGCGAGCCTCGATGAGCTGGGCCACCGCGCTGACCCGCCGCTGACCAAGGACGCCGTCGCAGGTCGCATCCGTCGCCTCCTGGCGATGGCAGACAAGCGCGCCGAGGTTGAGGGAATCCCCGGAACCGAAGCTGCGGTTCCAACCGGCGAAGACTAAACACCGCCAATACTTTACCCGCCGCCCGGCACGGGAATCTTCCCGAGCCGGGCGGCGTTGGCGTCGGTAGGATGAAAATGATTGACCCTCCCGCTTCGGCGGCTCCGGGGGTCACCAAGGCGCCCGATGGGTGCGGACCAGAAAGAAGCGAAATAATGGCGACATACACGCTGCCAGAGCTCACCTACGACTACTCGGCTCTCGAGCCTGCAATCAGCGGTGCCATCATGGAACTGCACCACGGAAAGCACCACCAGGCCTACGTGACCGGTGCCAACACGGCCCTCGAGCAGCTGGCTGAAGCACGTGCGGCAGGCAACTTCGCAAACATCAACAAGCTCGAGAAGGACCTCGCGTTCAACCTTGGTGGTCACACCAACCACTCGATCTTCTGGACAAATATGTCGCCGAACGGTGGCGACAAGCCCACCGGCGAGCTTGAAGCCGCAATCACGGATCACTTTGGTTCGTTCGACGCATTCCAGGCACACTTCACCGCCGCAGCACTCGGCGTGCAGGGTTCGGGTTGGGCTGGCCTGTTCTGGGACTCGATCGGTGAGAACCTGATCATTCAGCAGTTCTTCGACCAGCAGTCACAGTTTGCCGCGGGTTCCGTGCCGCTGCTGCTCCTTGACGTCTGGGAGCACGCATACTACCTCGACTACAAGAACGTCCGTGCCGACTATGTCAAGGCGTTCTGGAACATTGCGAACTGGGACAACGTGCAGACACGTTTTGAAACAGCACGCACGCAGAGCAAGGGCCTGCTGGTACAGTCGTGAACGGTGGCGTCCCCGGTTGGGATCACCACCGGGGACGCCGATGTCCGCGAAACTATTCGTCACGCGTTCATCGGCGCGCGTGACAGACCACTAGGGAGCATAAGTGGCTGTAAAGATTGGCATTAACGGCTTCGGCCGTATCGGGCGCAACTACCTGCGCGCGGCTCTGGCGCAGGGCGCCGACCTCGAGGTTGTTGCCGTCAACGACCTCACCGACAACAAGACCCTCGCGCACTTGTTGAAGTACGACTCGATCCTTGGTCGCCTCGACCAGGACGTAACGTACGACGACGAGTCGATCACGGTGGGCGACAGGGTTATTCGGGTGTTCGAGGAGCGCGACCCCGCAAACCTGCCCTGGGGCGAGCTCGGTGTTGACATCGTTATCGAGTCGACGGGTCGTTTCACGAAGGCCGAAGACGCTGGCAAGCACATCGCTGGCGGCGCCAAGAAGGTCCTCATTTCGGCACCCGCAACGGGTGAAGACGCAACGTTCGTCATGGGTGTTAACGAGCACCTGTACGACCCCGCTGCGCACCACATCATCTCGAACGCCTCGTGCACCACGAACTGCCTCGCGCCACTCGCGAAGGTGTTCAACGATAACTTCGGTATCGAGAACGGTCTGATGACCACGGTTCACGCCTACACGGCTGACCAGAACCTGCAGGATGGCCCGCACAGCGACCTTCGTCGTGCACGCGCCGCCGCGGTCAACATTGTTCCGACGTCGACGGGCGCTGCCAAGGCTATTGGCCTGGTTCTTCCGGAGCTCAAGGGCAAGCTTGACGGCTTCGCACTGCGCGTTCCGGTTCCCACCGGCTCGATCACTGACCTCACGGTGACGGCTTCGCGTCCGGTCACGCTGGACGAGGTTAAGGCTGTCTACAAGGCTGCCGCGGCTGAGGGCCCCCTCGCCGGCATCCTGAAGTACACCGAAGATGAAATCGTCTCCAGCGACATCGTCACTGACCCGCACTCCTCGATCTTCGACGCAGGTCTGCTGCGCGTTATCGGCAACCAGGTCAAGCTGTCCAGCTGGTACGACAACGAGTGGGGTTACTCCAACCGCCTCGTAGACCTCACCGAATACGTTGGAGAGCGCCTCTAAATATGACTCTGCGAACCCTCGACTCGCTCGGAAACCTGGCGGGTAAGCGCGTTATCGTGCGCTGCGACCTGAACGTGCCGTTGAAAGACGGCATTATTACGGACGACGGCCGCATCCGCGCCTCACTTCCTACGCTGAACACCCTCATTAACCAGGGTGCTCGTGTAATCGTGTGTTCTCACCTCGGGCGTCCCGAGGGTGCACCGGACGAGCGCTACAGCCTCGCTCCGGTTGCGCAGCGTCTTGCCGAACTCCTCGGCAAGCCGGTCGCGTTTGCGCGCGACACGGTAGGGGAGTCGGCGCAAGAAGCAGCAGCTGGTCTCGATGACGGCGGCATCGCCGTCATCGAGAACCTGCGCTTCAACCCGGGCGAGACCAGCAAAGATGCGGGCGAGCGTGCAGCGTTCGCCCAGCAGCTGGCTGCCCTGGGCGACGTCCTCGTCTCTGACGGATTCGGCGTTGTCCACCGCAAGCAGGCCTCTGTCTACGAACTGGCGCAGCTGGTTCCGTCTGCCGCGGGCCTGCTGATTGCAACCGAACTTGATGTGCTTGATCGCCTCACCGAGAACCCGGAGCGCCCTTACACAGTCGTGCTTGGCGGCTCGAAGGTCTCCGACAAGCTCGGTGTTATTGAGCACCTGTTGCCGCGCGTTAACCGCATTCTGATCGGCGGCGGCATGCTCTTCACGTTCCTGAAGGCGGAGGGCCACAACGTGGGCTCAAGCCTCTTGGAAGAAGACCAGCTCGACACCGTTCGCGGCTATCTCGCTGACGCGCGTGAGCGCGGCGTAGAGATCGTGCTGCCGACGGATGTCGTCGTCGCGGAGAAGTTCGCCGCTGACGCTGCACACGAAGTCGTTCCTGCGAATGCCATTGAGGAGACGAGCTTCGGAACCAGTGGCATCGGCCTCGACATTGGTCCAGAAACGTCGAAGGCTTTCGCTGACGCCGTGCGCTCCAGCAAGACCGTGTTCTGGAACGGCCCGATGGGCGTGTTCGAGTTCGCCGCGTTTGCTGGCGGCACGAAGGCCGTGGCGCAGGCTCTCACCGCCGTTGACGGCTTGAGTGTGGTCGGCGGTGGCGACTCTGCCGCAGCCGTACGCCAGCTCGGATTCAACGATGACCAGTTCGGTCACATCTCCACCGGCGGTGGAGCCAGCCTCGAATTCCTCGAAGGTAAGAAGCTTCCCGGACTGGAGGTCCTCGGATGGTCGTAACGCGTATCCCCCTCATAGCGGGTAACTGGAAGATGAACCTGGATCACCTCCAGGCCGTCGCATTCGTGCAGAAGCTGCACTGGACGCTGAAAGACGCGAAGTTTGAGTCCAGCGCGGTTGAGCTGGCGGTATTCCCGCCGTTCACCGACATTCGCTCGGTGCAGACGCTCATCGACGCTGACAAGATTCCGTTCTCGCTGGGCGCGCAAGACATTTCGGCACACGACTCGGGTGCGTACACCGGTGAAATTTCCGGCCTGTTCCTCTCCAAGCTCAAGTGCGGCTACGTCATCATCGGTCACTCCGAACGTCGCGACTACCACAACGAGACCGATGAGATCGTGGCCGCGAAGACGAAGGCCGCCATCAAGCACGGCGTTGTTCCGGTGATTTGCGTCGGTGAAACCGCAGAAGACCTGGAGAAGCACGGCGCGAGCGCTGTTCCGGTCGCTCAGCTGCGCGTTGCCCTCGACGGTCTCGACAAGAAGTCTGACATCGTCGTTGCGTACGAGCCGGTGTGGGCCATTGGCTCCGGCCAGGCGGCAACTCCGACGCAGGCGCAGGATGTTTGCAAGGCCCTCCGCGGCGTCATTGCCGCGACTCTGGGTGACGATGCGGCTGCCCGCACCCGCATTCTGTACGGCGGATCCGTCAAGGCCAACAACATCGCTGCGTTCATGCGCGAGCCCGATGTTGATGGTGCTTTGGTTGGCGGCGCAAGCCTTGTGGTCGACGAGTTTGCGGCAATCGCGCGCTTCCCGAGCCACGTCGGCGTCTAGCGTTTCGCTCTGGCAGATTCGTCTTCTCCCATATACTGGAGTTTCGTGCGCGATCCGTTCGCACTTGAAAGGTTTTCCCGTGGCTATTCTTGAGCTCATCCTGCAGATTGTGCTGGGCCTCACCAGCTTGCTGCTGACCCTGCTGATCCTTCTCCACAAGGGTCGTGGTGGCGGTCTCAGTGACATGTTCGGTGGCGGAATGAGCGCCTCCTACGGTTCGAGCGGACTCGCCGAGCGCAACCTGAACCGCTTCACCGTGGTTCTTGCTCTCGTCTGGTTCGTGACGATTGTTGGCCTGGGCCTGATCACCAAGTTCAACGGATTGGCAGGCTAATGGCTACCGGAGGTAACGCTATTCGGGGTACCCGCGTTGGCGCTGGCCCCATGGGCGAGCAGGATCACGGCTACCACGCTGACCGCCTGGCGGTTTCGTACTGGGACGCGCTCGGCAACGAGACGGTTCGCTATTTCGCGGCCAACCTGCCGGAAGAAGAAATTCCGGAGCAGATTGACTCGCCGCAGTCGGGTCTGCCCGCCGGTCGCGACAAGAACAACCCGCCGGCGCTGGCAAAGCCCGAGCCCTACAAGACGCACCTCGCATACGTGAAGGAGCGTCGTACCGACGAAGAGGCTGTTCAGCTTCTCGACGAGGCTCTGGCTGCCGTGCGCGCACGTCGCGGTCAGTAAGACATCACAACGAGAAAGGGCGGGAGCATTTTGAACTGCTCCCCGGAAGTTGGACTGAGAAATCAGATACCAATTTTCGGGGAGTTTTTCTATGCGTGCACGTTCCGCACTTTCACCCAAGCAACGCGAACTCGCAGTCGGATGCTTTGAGGAGG
>NZ_JBNTKF010000011.1:0-81790 GCF_050408675.1 Microbacterium daqui
CCACGTCCGCCCGCACGAAGCGATCGCCTGGAACCGACCCGCCGACGTATACGCCGGCACCGCCAACCCCACCATCCCCAACTTCGAAATCGAAGAATTCCTGCCAACTACTTGACGCGGGACAATTACGACGGTGTCGCTGATGGTGACGCGGGTTGGGGAACGGTCGCAGCGGTCAAGGAGTGGCAGAAGTCGCTGGGTCTGGAAGCGACGGGCTCCGTCGACGCGGGAGACATCATCTTTGTGCCGTCGTTGCCGACGCGCATTTCGTTGGATGCGGAGACAATCGTTCGCGGTGCCACGCTGGTGGGCGGGGAGAGCATCGTGCAGGGCTTGCCGGCGTCGCCGTCGTTTACGATTCCGGTGACTGACGAGCAGGCGGCGATGATGCCGACGGGTACTCGCGTGGAGGTGACGAGCCCGAGCGGAACGCTGTGGGAAGCATTCGTCACGGACCAGCTCAGCAGCACAGAAACCCAGACCATTACCGTCAACCTCACCGGCACGGACGCCACCCCGATTTGCCTCGACGCATGCGCGGAGATTCCCGTTGTTGGGGAGGCCCGCCTTGCGTCTCGGATCGTGACCGTCGAACCGGTGAGCGGCCTTGTGATTCCGTCGGCGGCTTTGGTGACCTCCGCTGACGGCAAGGTCGGCGTCATCGACAAGGCTGGCACGCTCCACCCGGTGTCCGTGCTCGCTGCGGCCCGTGGCATGAGCGTTATCGAGGGCGTCGACGTGGGCACATCGGTGCGGGTTCCGGGCGCCACCGGCGGCAGCAAATGACCCTTCCCGACACAGCACAACAAACGCTGTTCGCAGCCGAAGACGTCACGTTCGAGTACATCGCAGGCAAACCAATTTTGGAGGGGTTTTCGGCGGACTTTAAGCCTGGAACCATGACGGCGCTGACCGGGCCGAGTGGCCGCGGTAAATCCACGCTTCTCTACTTGCTCGGATTGATGCTGCACCCGCAGGCGGGTGAGATTCGCGTAGATGGTGAATCGACGGCGCGGATGAATGACGCGCAGCGTGCGCACCTGCGCGCCGACAAGTTCGGGTTCGTATTTCAAGACGCCGCCCTGGACGCCAGCCGAACCGTGCTCGACAACGTCACCGAAACCGCCCTCTACCGCGGCGTCCCACGACACACGGTCACCGACCGTGCAATCGAACTGCTCGATACATTCGGTGTTGATGTGGCCCCCAGCCGCAAGCCGGGGCAGGTCTCGGGCGGGCAAGCGCAGCGCATCGCCCTGTGCCGGGCATTGTTGAACTCGCCGCGCATCCTGCTCGCGGACGAGCCCACCGGCAATCTCGACCCCACAACCGCCGACCTCGTCGTTTCAGCGTTGCATGACCACTCCCGCACGGGAGCTGCGGTCATTATCGTGACGCATTCACCCGAGATCGCGTCGGTGTGCGATACCGAGATTCGCCTATGACCGGTCAGCTCATTCGCGAAGCGTTCGCCTCGGCCCGTTCTGGGCCGGTCGCCTCCATCGTCACGATCATCATGGTCACTGGCATGATCCTCGCCGTCATGCTCACCACCGGCCGCACCGTCGGCGCCGAACAAAACGTCCTCGGCTCCATCGACTCCGCCGGCACCCGCTCCATCGTCATCCGTGCCGAGGACTCCGCCGGCGTCACCGCCGACGCCCTCAACCGCATGGCCGGGATCGAAGGCATCGAATGGGCCGGAGCGTTCTCCTCCGCCATCGATTCCACGAACGGCATCAACCCGGACGGCACCCGCGTACCCGTCCGCTTCGCCTACGGAACCAACCTCGCCCGACTCGACATCAACACCCCCAGCCCGCTACCTGGTGAACTCGCCTACGCCTCCCAAACCGCCCTCGATCAACTCGGCCTCATCGACATCGCCGGCAGCATCACCCTCACCACCGGCAGCAACTACGCCGTCGCCGGCCGCATCAACGTGCCCGACTTCCTCACCGGCTTCGAACCCCTCGCCCTGGTGCCTCAGCCCAACGCCACCGGCACCGAACCCATCAACGTCATCGTCGTCATCGCCGAACGCCCCGACCTCGTCGCACCCGTCTCCGCCGCCGTGCTCAGCGTGCTCGCCGCCGATGACCCCACCAAAATCACGGTGCAAACCAGCGCCGCCCTCGCCGAACTCCGCGCCCTCATCGAGGGGCAACTCGGCTCCTTCTCCCGCGGCCTCGTGCTCGCCCTCCTCGGCCTGACCGGAGCGCTCGTCGCCATCCTCCTCTACGGCCTCGTCATGATGCGCCGCAAAGACTTCGGCCGCCGCCGCGCCCTCGGCGCCACCCGCAGCTACATCGTCACACTGTTGCTCGCTCAAACCGCGCTCCTCGCTACCGCAGGAATCGCCATCGGAACCATCGGTTCCGTTATCGCGTTGCTCGCCCTCGGCGACCCCCTACCCGGCCTCGCCTTCACCGCAGCCCTCGCCATACTCACCCTCGTGACCGCACTCATCGCAGCCTTAGTTCCGGCCCTCGTCGCCAGCCGCCGCGAACCCATCCGCGAACTCAGAGTCCCGTAGGTGCCTCCATCCCCTAATGCCCGGGTTCAATAAGCGCCCTGCAACCGACGCTCGGCGCCGAGCATTCATTCGGTATCAGCGACACCGCGCACTACGCTGGCCAGATGGAGTTTTCGGTGCGCACTGTGGTCGAAGACGACTGGCGCGAGGTCAAGGCGCTCCGCCTTGAAATGTTGCGCGACACCCCGATCGCGTACCTCGAAACTCTCGCCTCGGCGCTCGCCGAACCTGACGCGACCTGGCAGGTGCGCGCCGCGCGCCCCGCACTCGACGGCAGCCTCCGACTCGCCGCGATCGATGGTTCCGGCCGCTGGATCGGAACCATGGGCGGCTACCACGACCGCCACCACGGCGCGACACTCGTCGGCGTCTATGTGACGCCCAAAGCCCGCGGACACCACGGCGTCTTCGACACGATGCTCGCCCTCGTCGAAGACTGGGCACGGGGGCGCGGAACCACGCTGCGGCTGGGGGTGCACGAAGACAACCGCCGTGCGATCGCCGCTTACCTCAAACGAGGGTTTGTCGAGACGGGGCGATCAGTGGAGTATCCGCTGGAACCTGGCGGGTTGGAGCTCGAAATGATCAAGCGGGTTTAGCTCGCCCGCCTCGCAGGCCAAGCGAAACGAAACGCCCCGACCGAATGGAAAAGGTCGGGGCGTTTCGCCGAGATCTACACCTGGGCGAAGGCCTGATCGAGGTCGGCCTTGAGGTCTTCGACGGACTCGAGACCGACCGAAATGCGCAAGACGTTTGCGGCGGGTCGGGCCTCTGCCGGCACCGGGCGGTGCGTCAGCGCCGCGGGGTGCTGAATCAGCGAATCAACGCCACCAAGCGACACGGCGTGAGTGAAANGTCTTCGACGGACTCGAGACCGACCGAAATGCGCAAGACGTTTGCGGCGGGTCGGGCCTCTGCCGGCACCGGGCGGTGCGTCAGCGCCGCGGGGTGCTGAATCAGCGAATCAACGCCACCAAGCGACACGGCGTGAGTGAAAAGCTTCACGGCAGCGGCAACGGCCGAAGCCGCCGCGTAGCTCTCCAGTTCGATAGCGATCATGGCACCGGGGCCACGCATTTGCGTGCCGACAAGGGGACTCGCGAGCGCGCCGCGACCCGGGAAATGCACGGCCTTCACGGCCGGCTGCGTCTCGAGCCAATCGGCCAACTCAATCGCACCCGCCTGCTGCGCACGAATGCGCAACGGCAGGGTCTGGAGCCCGCGGTGGCACAAGTAGGCGCCCAGCGGGTGCATGAGCGCGCCCGTGATCGCACGCGTCGAACGCAGCTTCGTCGCGATCTCTTCCGAGCACGCGATAACGCCACCGATCACGTCGCCGTGACCGCCGATGTACTTCGTAGCGCTGTGCAGGCTCATCGCCGCACCCAGATCCAACGGGTTTTGCAACACCGGCGTCGCAAACGTGTTGTCGACGAGCAGCGGCACATCGCCCGCGGCGTCAGCAACGGCACGAATGTCGACGAGTTCGAGAGTCGGGTTGGCCGGGCTCTCGATGACGACGAGACCGGTGTCGGGGCGCATCGCCGCGGCCACGCCATCCGGCTCGGCGTACGTCACGTCGGTGCCCAGCAGCCCGGTGCCGAGCAAGTGGTCCGTGCCACCGTAGAGCGGACGCACCGCAACCACGTGCCGCTTGCCATCAGCTGCCATCGCCAAAATGGCGGCAGCCATCGCGGCCATGCCGGAGCCAAAAGCAACAGCCGCCTCACCGCGTTCAAGCGCCGCGAGCGCCTGCTCGAAGCGGGCGACGGTCGGGTTCCAGAGTCGCTGGTACACGAAGCCGCCGGAGGGATCAGGATGCCCACCCGTCGCCATCGACTCGTACGAATCTCCGCCGTGCTCAACGTCAGGCAGCGGGTTCGTCGTCGACAGATCGATCGGGAGAGCGTGGATTCCGAGGGTCACGAGATCGTCGCGCCCGGCGTGTACAGCCAGCGTGTCGATCGCGTCATTGCGATTCGTCATATCTTCTTTCTACACCGCCAACACGAGGCGCAACTGTTCGACAGCCCAGTCGAGCTCGGTGGCGCGCACCACAATCGGCGGCGCCATGCGAATGGTTTGACCATGGGTGTCTTTCACGAGCACCCCGCGAGCCATCAGTTTCTCGGCAATCTGCCGACCGGTTCCGAGTGCCGGATCAATGTCGATACCGGCCCACAGCCCGGCGACTCGAATCTCGGTCACGCCGTGGCCGACCAGCGGCTGCAGAATCTGCTCGAGGTGCGCGCCGAGCTGTGCCGCGCGCTCCTGGAATTCACCCGTCGCCAGCATCTGAACGACGCGATGACCGACGGCCGCAGCCAGCGGGTTGCCGCCGAAAGTGGAACCATGCTCACCAGGCTGAATGACGCCGAGAATGTCACTGTTGGCGACGACGGCAGACACCGGCATCACGCCGCCGCCGAGCGCCTTGCCGAGCAGGTAGAGATCCGGAACCACGTTCTCGCGGTCGCACGCAAAGGTGGTTCCGACGCGCGCGAGGCCCGACTGAATCTCATCGGCGATGAACAGCACGTTGTTGCGAGCCGTCGCTTCGCGCACCGCCGTCAGGTATCCGGCGGGCGGAATGATGACGCCAGCCTCACCCTGAATCGGCTCGATCAGAACGGCGACCGTGTTGGGCGTGATAGCAGCCTCAATGGCCCCCGCATCGCCGTACGGAACATTCACAAAACCGGGCGTGAACGGCCCGAAGCCGTTGCGTGCCGTGTCGTCGTCGCTAAAGCTCACGATCGTCGTGGTGCGACCGTGGAAGTTGCCATTCGCGACGATGATCTGCGCGGCATCAGCCGGTACGCCCTTGACGCGGTAACCCCATGCACGGGCGAGTTTGATGCCGCTTTCGACGGCTTCGGCGCCGGTGTTCATCGGCAGCACCATGTCTTTGCCGCACAGCGCTGCGAGCGCCGTCGCAAACGGGCCCAGCACGTCGTTGTTGAAGGCGCGGCTCGTGAGCGTGAGGCGGTCGAGCTGTGCGTGCGCGGCCGCGAGAATCTCGGGGTGCCCGTGACCGAAGTTCAGTGCTGAGTAAGCCGACAGCAGGTCAAGGTAGCGCTTGCCCTCAACGTCGGTTACCCACGCGCCCTCGCCAGACGAAATCGTGACGGGTAGCGGGTGGTAGTTGTGTGCCAGGTTCACATCGGTAGCCGTGGCCAGGTTGTCAGTCATGCGTTCGCTCCTCGCAGTTCGAGCGTGCAGCACTTGATGCCGCCGCCGCCGAGCAGCAGCTCGGAAAGGTCGATCATGATGGGGTTGTAGCCGCGCTCTTCCAGCTGCTTCTTGAAGCCGGTGGCGCGGGGCGAGATGATGACGTTCTTGCCATCGGAGGCGCTGTTGAGGCCAAACACCGCACCGTCTTCGTCAGACACGTGAATAGCGTTCGGGAACATCGCGGCGAGCTTTTCTTGGCTCTCCTTGTCGAAGGCGTTCGGCAAGTACGCGACACCAACCTCGGCGCCGGGCTCAACGACCGGGTCGAGAATCGCGAGCGCCGTGTCGAGGTGGTAGAACCGGGGGTCGACGAGCGTCAGCGAAACGACGGGCTTCGCGAAAACTTCGCCGACTTCGCGGTGGCTTTCACCGGTCGAGCGGAATCCGGTACCCGCGAGAATAACGTCACCCGCGAGCAGGAAGTCACCCTCGCCTTCGTTCGTCTCTTGTGGCACGACGACGTGGTACCCCTGATTCCGGAACCATTCGGTGAAGAGCGCTTCTTCGCCAGCGCGCTCAGTGAAGCGGAACTTCGGCGCGTAGGCGGTGCCGTCAATAAGGAAGCCGCCGTTGGCGGTGTAGACCATGTCGGGCAGGCCCACGCCGGGCTCGATCAACTCGACCGTGTGGCCGAGCTCGAGATACAGGTCGTACAGCTTCTGCCACTGCGCGACCGCCTTCGCTGTGTCGGTGGGGTTGGCTGGCTCCATCCACGGGTTGATGGTGTAACTCACGGTGAAGTGCGACGGCTTGCACATCAGGTAGTGACGGATCTGCTGGGTACGCGTTGTCATGGACGCTCTGCTCCCTTTGTCGAAGGTGGCGGACGCTGTCCTGAGGCTCGGCGGAGCGATATGACACCAACGATCCGAGCACGCCGTGCCTTATTCTTTCACCAATGTGCACGGTTATGGAAGGTCATGTTTGACTTTTCTGCGCAATTTCGGGTCGAAGAATCACGACACTCTTGCCGATCACGTCGCCCCGGGCGACCGCGGCGAGCGCCGCCGGAACCTCGGCAAAGTCAACGACGCTAGTCACCTGCACAGCGACGTCGCCTGCGGCTACGAGCGTCAAGAGTGCGGCGAGAACATCGGCATCAACCTTTTGCGCGACCGGAACCAAGCGGGCAGCTTTGCGGGTCAAGAACATGCTGCGCACGATGCGGCCGACCGGCCCGAGCACGCGTGACCCTTGACCGCTCACGAGTGCGGCACGCCCACCCGACCTGAGCTTGGAACGCAGCTGACGCAACGGCCGGTCGCCGGCAATGTCGATGATCGCGTCGAACGTCTCACCCGCCACCAGTGGGTCAACAGCCCCTCGGGCTCGTACGTCGTGCGCACCCCACGACCGCACGGTATCGACGGCCGACGCCCGGCACACGGCCGTGATGTGCGCACCCCGATGCAGGGCGAGGGCGATCGTGAAACTCGCGACGCCGCCCGATGCGCCCAACACCAGCACGCGCTTGCCCGCACCACTCGTCTCCGTCACACCCGCAGCCTCCAGCGCCGCCCACGCCGTGGGCGCACCGACCGGAACCGCGGCTGCAGAAAGCAGGTCTACGGAGGCCGGCACCGGCACGACGCGGTCGCCGTCAACAGCGACGAGCTCGGCGAAGCCGCCCGCACACTCGGCCAGTACGCGATCCCCCACCGCAAAGCTCCCTGCTTCTCTCCCCATGGCAACGACGGTGCCGGCGACCGCCATCCCGCGCACGCGCTCCTTCGGCCGCCGAATGCCGAAAAACGGCCGCACCAGGAGCGGTTCACCCTGCATGATGCGGGTGTCGCCGTTGTTGACTCCCACCGCGGCTGGGGCGATGAGAACCTCATTCGCCCGCACCGCTGGTTCCGGAACCTCCATGAGACGCACGACACTGGCGTCTCCGTATTCGTCTTGCTGCCATGCACGCATGGGTCACTCCTTTGTGAATGTCGCCGCGCGGGCGCACCAATTACCCCTGACCCCAGGCGGAGCCGACAACGCGCGGACTACCCCTCGGGGTACTGGAACACCTCGTCGAGCGGGGCGCCGAGCACGCGGGCGAGGCGGAAGGCCAGCTCCAGCGTGGGCGAGTATTTGCCCTGTTCGATCGCGATGATGGTTTGCCTGCTCACGCCCAGTTCACGGGCGAGGTCGGCCTGGGTGAGCTCTCCGCGGAGAGCCCGAATGTTGTTGGTGATCTGAGTGGGCTTCACCATTAGCTCACCACGTTCGGCAAGCCGCCGCGGTACATGATGAGCGCCGCAATGCCGCCGACGAGGGCGGAGGTGGCGAAGCCCGCGGCGATCGTGTGGGCGATCCAGAACGGTGACGCGGCTTGCGCACACAGCACGATCGCAACGATGCCGGCAATCACCAAAAAGGCGGTGCCGACACGTTCGGAGGCGTGGCTGATGCGCACGTCTCGCTCATCGGGTGCCGATTCTTCACGGGTGATGCGTCCGGCCATGCTGAACACAACGGTGGCGATGGTCATCAGTGCGACGCCGCCGCCGATCACCCAGAGCATGCGCCACAGCCATTCGCTGCCGTCGTTGTTCGACGACGCCATGGTCCACGGAATGTACACCGCGAGCGCGGCAATGGTTCCGAAAACCTGCACCCAGGTGTTGCGTTCTTGGTATCCCACGACGCACCTCCATGTAAAGAAAACTTGACACGAGAACGGTAAGCCTGCAGCCGGTATCGTGTCAAGAATTTTTTACATTGCTAGATGACGTCAGCGAAGGCGGCGACCGAGCGGCCCCCGATGCTCACGGTCTGCTCGCGCAAGTAGGCCAGCAGTTCGACACGACCAACGGTGGTGGCCGGGTGCGAGAAGGTAGCGACCGGAACCACGGATTCGTCGCGGATGAGGGCGGCGGTGTCAGCGGCGTCGGCGCCGGTGAGACGCACGCGCGCGATGCGGCTTGCGACGACGCGTTGCACGAACTCGGCGTCAGTCTCGACGAACAGCGTGATGCCCGCTTCACCGAGCGCACGGCGCAGCGCGAGCGGCAACCCTTCGGCGGTGCTGAGCGTGAAGTCTGCCTGCGAGCGCACCGCGGCAATCACGAGGCGCACCACAACCCGCACCGGCGTCTCCGCACACGCCCGGAGCGCGATCGTGGTCGGGCGGTACCGGAATAGGTTGCGTTCGATGCCGAGTCGAGTGACGTCGCGAATGTGGCCGAATTCCCGATCCCACGCGAGGGCGTCAGAAAGCGCTGCCCGGCGCACCCAGTCAAAGTCGTCAAACTCGAGGTCGGGTTGGGCCGCTTCAATGAGCGACGTGACGCGGGAGTCGAGGCCGCGCAAGTGCAGCGTTCCGCTCGCCGCGCGGCCTGCCGTCGGTCGCCACGTGCCGAGCGTTGCCAGTCGGTTCGGTCCGCCAGCCTTCGCCGCGGACCCCACGACCGCACCGTGCCAGCCACCCGAAGGCTGACGCTGCACGACGGGGTCGATCGTGGCGCGGTTGATGTGCAACGAGCCCGCCTCTGCCTGACGCAGCCACCGCTCGGCGTCGGCCGGATCGGTCGTGAAGAGCCCGGCGACAGCGCCGGTCGAGAGGCTGTTCGCGACAATCGTCGCGGCACCAACACCACCCGCGCTCAGAATGCCGAGCACGGGCGCGGCAAAGCGTTCGCTCGCAAAGCGGGAACCCGGCTCTACTCCCACCCGAATACCCGGCGTGTAGGTTCCGTCAGCAAGCTCGCGCGGCTCCACGAGCCAGCGCTGCCCCGGCTCGAGTGTCGTGAGCGCCCAGAGTGCGCCCTCGTCGAGCGCGACATGGCGAGCTTCGCCGCGGTCGATGCGCGCCTGCGCCAGGCGCTCGGCGCGCTCGGCCCACGATGTCGTCAGCTCAACGAGCGCGGCCGACAATCGATCTGACCGCGCGATACCACCGGCCAAAATCTTCAGGCTTACCGACTCGAACGCAGCACCATCGCGCGAGAATGCACTGGTCACGAGTGCTGCCGCCGCCTCGTCGATGTCAGCCGACGGCGCGATGATGACCGTGTTGCGGCCGTGCACGCGCGCGTTCAGTTGGCGTGACGAGATCGCGTGCACATCGGCGGCAGGCCCGCTCATCACAATGCTGTCGACGGTGGTTTCTTCTGCCGCCTGGTGCACCGTTCCGGCGGCCACGCACAGCGCATCGTGCGGTACACCCGCGTGCCACAGCGCATCGGCGATGAGCGCGACAACGGCCCGTTGGTGCGGCGTTGCCACCACGATGGCGGCGCCGCCAGCGGCGAGCGTTGCGAGCACGCCCTCGGCCGTGGAAGCGATCAGGTCAGCCGAAGAACCAGCGACGATCGTGATGCCGGCGGGCACAAAAATGGCACCCGATACGGCGTCGAGTTCGCGCACCGTCGCGGCGTAGTACCGCGCAAAGTCGACGGCGGTCGTCACATCGCGGTCAGCGTCGGAGAACAGAATTCCCCTCGGGCGCGCGGCAACGATCAGGTCGCTCCGACGGGCCTCGAGGTGGTGTGCGGCGTGCTCCAGCACGAGCGCACGCTCGGCTGCCGCGAGCGCCTCCCACTCGCCGTGTCCGTGACGAATGAGCACGACGGCGTCCGCCGCCGAGTGCCACTCAGCACCGACGCCCTCAGCCGAATCAGCACCATCACGCTCGCGTGTTGCCAGCGCCCATTCCCGGTTCGCCGCCAACGACGGGTCTGTCGTTTGCGCATTACGGAATCCGGCCGCACCATACGCCAGGTCATCGGTCTCGCGCTCCGAGAACACCGCGGTCTCAACAAACGGCGTGCCGCCAAAGAACAGGCCGTCCACCGCCGTGTCGAGAGCACTGGTCTGACTCAACTTGGCAGCGCCGGCAATGCCCATCACAGCCTGCGTGAGGTCGACCGAATCGGTCGCGATGGGGCGCAGCAACGCCCCCGGCGCAATGTCACCAATTTCGGCCGAGCGGTCGAGGGTGCGGCGCGACAGCGGCGGATTGGTCTGTGCGCGGCGCGCGATTTCGGCGGCGTATGCCGGCATGTCTTCTTCGGTCAGCCGCGCGAGATCATCGATCACACCGGCGGCGACGCTCAGTCGTTCGGCGATCGCGTCAACCGCACCATCAAGCTCACGCGGCGTCAGGGCGAGCGAGGCGAGGGTGAGCGTCGCGTCGCTAACCACGAGACTCTCCCACTCCGGCGCGAACCCAGCCTGCAAGACGATCTCGACGGCGCGTTCGGGCGATGAACTCTCTGCGGCATACGCGAGCACAAACGGGTCGTGCGTCGCAACACTCACGTCGACGGCGCCAGCGTTTTCGTCGGCGAGCAGCACATCGATGCCGCGCACCTGCGCTGCCAGAATGTCGACCCGACCGGCGAGGGCGGGCTGCGGCCACCCGTTCAGAATGTTTTCGTCGCGCTCGGCGTTTGAACCCGCGCTATCGGTGAGGCGAATCGTGATGGGTGCGGCACCTTCGTGCTCGCGCTCGCGCGCCCAGGCCGCGAGCTGGCGGACCGCATCGTGACTGTCGGCGAGCGCAGCCGGCACGCTCATTCCTGCCGACACCATGGTTCCGGTGCCCTCCAGCACCTCGGC
This sequence comes from Microbacterium daqui, assembly GCF_050408675.1. Lineage (NCBI taxonomy): Bacteria > Bacillati > Actinomycetota > Actinomycetes > Micrococcales > Microbacteriaceae > Microbacterium > Microbacterium daqui. Next base: position 11,327 of record NZ_JBNTKF010000011.1, read on the forward strand.
GAACACCGCAATCGCGAGATCCAGCTCGCGCAGTTCGCGCACATCGAGCAGAAGCCGCGTTTCGTATACGGCCGCGGCAACATACAGCTCGGTGACGGCGGCGACGGCCGAATCGACGAGTTCAGCGAAATCCCACAGGTCACCGAGATGCGCGGCATGACCGAGTCGGTAGCTCACGGCAGTGACATCGTCGCGTTCGATGAGCGCCATGATGCGCTGACGATGGGCCCGCGCTTCGGCATCACTGCGCGCGTTCGTTGCCGGTACGGCGAGTTCGAGCCGCGCACCACCCGCGGTAGCAGCGGCGATCGACGCATCAATCTTTTTGGGTCGGGCATCGCACGTGATGTCAGCGATCAGCATGCGCATGGCTGAGCGGACGACCGGAACCACGGGGCTGGGTAACACGGGAGCCATCGCTCCGCTCGCACGGATGGCCGAGCGCACATGCCAGGGCAGGTCGGCGGGTGCTGACGGCGCTAGTCGGTGAAAGTGGGCAGCGGCGGCAGCCAGGCTGTCGGGGCGGAGCACGGAGTCCACCGCTCCAAACGCAAACGCACGGCTCTGCGCATCAGCGAGAAACGCGCGCAATCCGCTCGGCGGTGGCGCGTCATCGGCCGGGACGCTCGCGCGTACCCATGCGGCCGCACGGTGCGCGGCGCGGTCGTAAACCGTCGTGAGGGGGGTCGAGGCATCTTCCGCCATGAATCGAGCCTAGATTGCCCCGGTGTTAGCGAGTGTCACCACCCCGCAGAACCCGCAACCCCGCGTGTCATGATGCCCTCCCCGCAAATGCGTGCGGGCGCATAAAATGGCCGGAGGGCGACATTTGTCGCTGCTCTTGCTTCTCTACGGGAGCTGGAAAATGGCGCTGCCAGATGACTGGGAGACTCATCCTCGAGTCTGGCCCGACCGAGACACGGTCATTCAACGCGCCTGCGACAGCCTGCAGGCGCGCAAGCACGTGATCGTTGCGGGCGATATTTTGCTTGATCGCCGCACCATCATCTCCGACATCGTGAGCAGGCTCCGTGACGTCGGTGTTGCCGTTCTCGATACCTCCGCGTCGGAGACCGTCACCAGCCCCGTTTCACCGGACACGGTCGTTGTCGTTGATCTCGGCATCATGACCCCCGAACTTGAACAGTGGTGCACGACGCTCATCGCCCGGCGCGGTGCCACGGTGTTGGTGGCGACGCCTTCAGCTGACCCACCCAGTACGTCGGTCACCCTCGCGCAACGCTTGCGCGCAGCGCAGGCCGACGAGCTTTTTCTCGCGCCACTCACGACCGATGAGGCTCATGCGATCGTCGACGATGTCGCGCGGCAGCACGCCATGACGCTCACCCCCGTCGAAGCGAACTGGATGGTCGCGATATGCGCCGGCAGCGCGCCACTGCTACGTGCGCTCGTCGATGATTACGCCGAAAGCGACGAGTCGTCGGTCGCGGCGTTTGGTCGCCACTCGCGCGCTGTCGCGAACGAAGCTCTCACCGAAATTCCGGCCGCGCTACTGCCGACCGCGCGCCTCGTCGCTTCCCTCCCCGGTATCGGTCGGCGGCGGCTGCGTCGTTTTGTCGACGGCCATGCCCTTGATCTCCTGACGGAAACGGCCATCGCGACGCGCGCTGACGACACGATCGTCATCAACCAAGCCATCGTGCTGGCGTTGCACCTCACGACGCCGCCGCACCTCGACAATGCCGCAATTCTGGTGGCGAATGATGTGATGACGTCTCTGGCCCTCGGAACCACGTGCACTGAAGCTGAAGTCTTGCTGGCCTCCACGATGCTGAGGGAACACCCCCACGAATTCGCCGATGTTCCATGGGTCGACCGGTCGCGTTTGCTGTTCACCACGATGTGGTTGCAGCGCCGCGCCGGGGCTACCGACCACGCCGCGTTTGCCGCTCGCCAACTCATGTCACAACCCGGATGGGAAGACGTCTCCGTACTGCGCAGCATCGCGCGCGGTCTTAATGAAGATCTCGAGGCGCTCTCCGCCGATATTCGTGCCGCCTCTTTCCCTCCGGAGGCCTACGACCTCACGCTGCCGTGGGTGCAGTGTCTGTCACTCCCCTTGACCCGCGACAGCGAAGCCACGCGCTGGGCCATGGACCTCACCGACGGCCCGATCGCCTCGCCCGCCGATGCCGCCGTTATCACGGCCCTGCGAACCGTCATGCGTGCCGCTCGCGCCCTGCAAGAACAAGACCTCTCGTTGGCACGCACCCTCGTCACCGACGTCTTGCTCCCCGAGGGCGCCCACGACGCCACCCGGCTGCGCGGCATCATCATCCTCGGTGCGGCGGCTAGCTTAGATGCCGACGGCCCCAATATCGCTCGTTTCGTCAACCACGTCTTGGGCATCACACTCTCACATTCTGAGCCCGGCCTGACACACGACCTTGCCCGCCGGGGTCTGGACGATGCGCTCCTGCTGTGCGCACTGACCCTCGCATCCGTCGGCGCTCCCACTCCGCCAGGACTGTTCGCTGCGATCGACCAGCGTACGCATGCGGCGGCAGCGACAGAGGATCATCCCGCACTGATTCGCATGGCGATCACCCGGTTGATGACAGAGCGCGATGAGGCGAACACCACCGGAACAATGCGGTTTCTGCGCCACCTCAACCGCACGGACTTGAGCGCGTGGGTGCTCGGTCGGTTTGGCGGCGATCCGGCAGAGCCGCCCCTGTATTTGGTGAGCGGAACGTTCATGGAGCATGCGCTGAGTTCGTCACGACTGCTCAGCACGCTCGCCACGCGCGGCCCCGAGGGTCTCGCCGCGCGCTGGAGCACTTACCCGACGGCCGGTACGCCGTTTCGCACGATCTGTGAGGCGTACCTTGACCTCACCGTGCACAAGACCACGCCAAACATTGACGCCGCGACGATCGCCGGCCTTGACCTGCCCGAGGGGTCAATCCTGGCTGCCGTTCGCGATCACGCCGTGGGCTTGTTGCAAAACGACCCGACGACACTGACGAAAGCGCTCCACGCCTTCATCGCGACGCACGCGTGGGGGTGTGCGCGCGTTGTTAATCGTGATTTGGCCACAGTCACCGCCGACGACCCGTCATGGGCGAAAAAGGTGAAGGCTGGCCAGCGCCTGTTGCAGTCTGAAATGCGTTCGGTTGCGGCCGCCCAAGCTTCGCTCACGCCACGCGAACGCCAAATCATGCGGCTCGCGTCACAGGGACTGCGCAATAAGCAGATTGCCGAAGAACTGTACGTCTCCGTGCGAACAGTCGAAAGCCACCTCTACCGCGCCCTCCACAAGCTCTCCGCGGTGCGCGAGGAGCTCACCGACGGCGTCGAGGCCTCCTCCTCCTAGTCGCGCCACTCGCTCGGAGCCGGCTGACGGGTCGACGGTAGCGCCGACGCGACCGCCCATTCGTGCACCCAGTCAGCAATATCCGGAATCATGTCCGGCTCACCCACCGCAGCAAACAGCTCCTCGTGAGTGACGGTTCCGCCGCCCCGCTTCAGCATGCGGGCACGCACGATAACGGAGGCATAAATCTCGCCGTTCACGACGGCACGGTGTTCCATGTAAATCGCACGGTCGTCGTGGCCGAGCAGGCGCGACTCGACGTCGAAGCGCTGCCAGAGCTCGAGAGACTTGCGGAACGTGATGGTTTCGGCTGACACCACGGCGTACCAGTTCTGCTTCTTCATGACGTCAGACATGCCGGTACGCACCAGCAGATCCCAGCGCCCGAGATCAAACAACGACAGGTAGCGGCCGTTGTTCATGTGGCGCAAGATGTCGATGTCAGTGGGCAACGTCGTGAGACGAATTGTCGTCACCGCACGCGGTTCCACGCGCCCTTCGCGGCGCACTCGGCGCCTGGCCAGAAAGAAGAACAACAGCGTTCGCCACATCACGTTCACGAGGGGTGATGCTATCCGGGTTTCGCGGAATGACGCGAATTACTGTGTGGGAATGGCCACCGATTTCACGTTCTGGCACCTGTCGGTTTAGAGTCTGGCCATGGAAGCCGAGCTGCAGACCAATGTCGTTGTTCGTCCCGTCCGTGTCAGCGACGCCGAGGCTATTGGGCGTGTGCACGCGACCACGTGGCACGAGACGTACGATCACCTGATCAGTACCGCCGCCCTGGAGAACGTTTCTCCTCGGCGCCTCGCGGAGCTTTGGACGTCGTGGGCCGCACAGGGCCCGGAGTACGTTCAGTGCGCCGCACTCGTTGACGGAGAAGTTGTCGGTTTTGCCGGCTCAGGTCCTGCGCGTGATGAAGACGCCCCGCGCGAACGTGAGCTGTACTTCATCTACCTCCTTCACGCTTATCACAGCACGGGAATCGGACAACAACTGTTCAATGCGGTCGTCCCCGACGGGCAACCGCTCTACCTGTGGGTCGCCGAGGACAACCCTCGCGCTCACCGGTTCTACCAGCGCAACGGCTTTACCGCCGATGGGGCCAAGCACACCGAGCCCTTCCTTGGTGAGAGCCTGACCGAGGTGCGTCTGGTTCGTTGATGCTCCAGATTTGGGCACTCGATAACATCGGTGAGATCACGCATGGTGCAGGTCGGCGTGATTGTTTCGGACACCCTGGGCCGCGCGTGGCGTGAGGGGCAAACCGACCAAGCCATTGGCGCAGCCGGTATCTATGTTTTTGAAGACCTGCGTGGTTCCGTCGACGCCGAAGGCCGCCCACTCGTGGTGACGATGCCGTGCGTTGCCGATGAGCTCGCCAGCGTAACCGATCTCGTGAAGGGCAAGACGTCACGCAAGCCGGTTGCGATTGTGCGTGGCCGTGGTGACCTCGTCGGCTCGCTCGACCTGCCCGGTGCGCGTTCGATTGTGCGGGCGCTCGAGAACGACATGTTCCACACCGAAAGCGCTGAGGCCTACGCCGAAGGATTCGACGCAGGCCTCAAGGCTTCTCAAAGTGACGCTGACGCTTAGCGGGCGCTGACCTTTCCGAACAGCTTCGCGATCGGGGCGATCACGAGCGGTCGGGCCGCGAACCAGGCGCCAACCATGACGCAGAGTCCGGCGAAGAACAGCCAGAAGCCGGTCCAGCTGATTTCATCCGTGCCACCGAACATGTGGTTCAGGTTGCGGAGCGCTCCGGTGGCGAACACCAGGAACACGTGAATGATGATGAACAGCACGAAGAACAGCATCGTCGGCAGGTGCAGCGCACGCGCCACCTCAACCGGGTAGAGCTTGTTCAGCTTCGCAGCGTTCTTGGGCCACAGGTTGCTCATGCGAACACCGGTGATGATCGCGACCGGAGCTGCGATAAACACGACCGTGAAGTACATCAGCTGCTGGATGCTGTTGTAGTTAACCCAACCGTGCTCGGTCGGCCAGTCCAGCGAAACGTACTGCAGGATCGCCGACAGCGCGTTCGGGAAGACTTCCCAGCTCGTCGGCACGATGCGTACCCAGTGGCCGCTGACGAACAGCAACACCACGAACACGATGCCGTTGATGACCCACAGCAGGTCGAGCGACTGGTGCAGCCACAGCGTCAGGCTGATCTTGCCCTTGCCGTCGGTCGAGCGCTTGGGTGTCCAGAAGGCGCTCGGACGGCGGTCTGTGCGCACCGTCCATCCGGAACGGATGATGAGCAGCATCAGGAACATGTTGAAGTAGTGCTGCCACTGCGCCCACACCGGGAAGCCCGGCTGCGAGCCCTCAGGCAGGTCGTACTCACCCGGGAACGCCGTCATGAAGTCTTGCATGAACGGCAGGCTGAGCAGCAGGCGCACGGTGATCACGGCCATCGCCGCGGCACCGAGCAGGGCGCCACCGGCGAGCACGACGATGCCCGCCCACTGCCAGAACGTGAACTTGCCGTAGCGACGCGCATCGCGCTTCACGACCGGAACGTTCGCGTACTTGCCCGGGAACACCGTCTGCTTGAACGGCAACGGCGTGGAAACGTCGTAACCCTTTGCCGAAACAACAGCGGCTGCCGGAACCTCGGCTGCAGCGGGTGCGCCAGCTGCAGGCTCGGGGGCTTCCGTTGCGAGAGTTGCGGGTGCGGTGCCTTCGGCCTCGGGAGCAACGACCAGCGGTCGTGCAACCGAGCCTGCGGGCGGCCAGCCTTCGCCGCCGGCAACGCGCGGGAGTCCGCGACGGAGCGCAACGGCCTCGCCCTGGATAACAGCGGCGGCGGGAGCGGACGTAGCGGGAGCTGCAACAACCGGAGCAGCAGCGGCGGCGGGCACCTCAGCGGCAGGAGCCACGGCCTCAGCAACCGGCGCAGCCGCAGCGGGCACCGCACCTGCGGGCGCAGAGCCTGCGGGCGGCCACGGGTCACCACCGGCAACGCGCGGGAGTCCGCGACGCAGCGTAGCGCCACCGGCAGCAGCAGCCACGGGCGCCGCGGCAACCGGAGCCGCAGCAGCTGGAGCCGACACAGCCTCAGCAACGGGAGCTTCCGCAACCACAGCGGCAGTCGGAGCTTCCGTAGCAGCCGCAGCCACTGGTTCCGCTACCGCCGCCACCGGCGTTTCAGCCTCAGCAACCGGCACCTCAACACCGACGGGAGCGTCGCCCCCGGCGGGCCAGGGGGCTCCGCCGGCCACGCGGGGCAAGCCTCGCCTGATCGAACGGCTATAGGTCGCCATACTTACTTCTTCCGGGCCTCGAGCGCGGTGATCAACTGCGGAACCACGGTGAAGAGGTCACCGACGATGCCGAAGTCGGCGATGTCGAAGATCGGAGCTTCGCCGTCCTTGTTGATCGCGACAATCGTCTTAGCCGTCTGCATGCCGGCGCGGTGCTGGATGGCGCCGGAAATGCCGAGTGCGACGTACAGCTGCGGCGAAACCGAGACACCGGTCTGTCCGACCTGGTGCGACTGCGGGATGTAGCCGGCGTCAACCGCGGCGCGCGAAGCACCGATCGCGGCGCCCAGGGCGTCAGCAAGCTGCTCGACGAGAACGAACTTCTCTTGCGAGCCGAGGCCACGACCACCGGAGACAACCTTGGCGGCACCGCGGAGTTCGGGGCGTGACGACTCAACGACCTCTTCGGCAACCGAATCGATCGTGGCGGCAGGCTTACCCGACGCGGTGACCGCGAGGGTCTCAGATGCGACGGGCTTCTCTTCACCACGAGCGTCGATAGCACCCTGACGCACGGTCACGACGAGCGGACCAAACGTTGCGGCCGACGACGAGTTGAACGCGCCACCGTAGACCGAGTGCTCAGCGACGACGCCTTCGCCATCGCGCGAGACACCCACGGCGTCAACGGCGATTGCGGCGTTGGCACGCACGGCGAAGCGACCAGCGATGTCGCGGCCGTCGATCGAGTGCGACAGCAGCACGGCGTCGGGCTTCACTGCGTCTGCCGCGGCAGCCACGGCGTCAACGGCCGAAACGTTGAGCGCCTGCGCGTCGGAACCTTCTGTCACGAGCACGTGTGCGGCACCGAGGCGTGCGGCCTCGGCTGCGGCGTCAGCGGAACCGTTCACGATGAGTGCGACGGGGGTTCCGACGCCGGAAGCAGCACCGAGGAGTCCGGCGGCTGCACCCGTGAGGGCACCAGCGGTCGTCGTCTCGAGAACGACAAGAATGGAGTCTGCGGGATAGTTCGTCATTGCTCTCGTCCTCACACCAGTCGGTTCTGGATCAGGAACTCAGCAAGCTTGGTGCCTGCGTCGCCCTCGTCCACGATCTTGACGCCAGCCTCACGCGGCGGGCGCTCGGCGACCGTCAGCATGATGGAGTGTGCCTGCGACAGGTCATCGGCATCGACGTTGAGGTCTGCCAGCGACAGCGTCTCGAACGGCTTCTTCTTCGCCGCCATGATGCCCTTGAAGTTGGGGAAACGCGCGTCGGGCAGTGCCTCAGAAATCGAGATGACGGCGGGCAGTGCTGCCGAAACCGTCTGCGAGCCGCCATCGATCGGGCGCGTACCGGTGACACCGGAGTCGCTGATCGTCACCGTCGACAGGCCCGTCGCCGAGACAGCACCGAGGATTTCAGCGATCATGGCCGGAACCATGCCGCCGGAGCCGTCCGTCGACGTGTTGCCGGCGATGACCAGGTCGTAACCGGTGTTTTCGATAGCGGCAGCAAGCACCTGGGCCGTCAGGCGCAGGTCGGCACCAAGAAGCTTCTCGTCTGCGATCTGCACGGCGCTCGCAGCACCCATCGCGAGACCCTTGCGGATCGTTGCGGCGGCACCGTCGTGCGACATCGACAGCACGACAACGTCAGTACCAGCGTTGGCGTCGGCGTAGGAGAGAGCAACCTCAAGGGCGCGTTCGCCAATCTCGTCGAGCACCGCCTCGCTTGCACCGCGGTCGGCGAGACCAGTTTCTAGATTTAGCTTGCGGTCACCATAGGTGTCAGGGACTTCCTTGACCAGGACGATGATCTTCATCGATAGCTCCTCCTCGTTCGTCGCGAGTCTAATAGACGCCCGTTGAATGTAGCCATTCGCTGTGGGCTATCGGAACGATAGGCCACCCAGTGGACATTTATGTATACATTGCGCACAACCAAGCAAATGTTAGGTCGAATCTAACACGGTCTCCCGATTCGCGGAAAGCCCGATCCGACCCACTAGCGTTGGTCTATGGCAGGGCAGAACCCACATCGTGTTGATCCGATCGCTGAAGCGCGGCGGCAATGGCACGTTCACGGGTGGGATGACGCAGCCGCCGGAATGACCGCGGTGACCAGTGTGATGCGTGCGCAGCAGCTCATGCAGGCGAGCGTCGATGCCGCCCTCAAACCGCACAAGCTGACCTTCGCGCGCTATGAGATGTTGCGGATGCTGGCATTTACTCGTGCCGGCCGGTTGCCCCTCGCCAGTGCGATCGACCGTTTACAGGTGCATCCGACGAGCGTCACCAACACCGTGGACCGCCTCGTCAAAGACGGCTACATCGAACGCGTGAAGCACCCCGCCGATGGGCGCGCGGCAATGCTGCTGCTGACCGATGCTGGTCGCGCCGTCGTTGAGGAGGCCACCGTTGCACTCAACACCGAAGTATTTGAGCGCATCGGCATGAATCACGCCGATACCACCGCCCTCGTCGCGATCGTGGCGCGCTTCCGCGAGGGTTCGGGCGACTTCGTGAACGACCCCGAGTCCACGCGCGAGCCAGACTAACCGGATCGACGCGAAATCTACCCCGTTTACCGGTTTTCGAAGTTGGGCTGGCGCTTTTCGCGGAACGCGGCCATGCCCTCTTTCTGATCCTTGGTGTCAAACAGTGACGCGAACAGCGCGGCTTCGTGACGCAGACCCTCGGCGAGGGGCGACTCGAGTGACGTGCGAATAAGCTCCTTCGCAGCGATAACGCTCGGTAGTGACTTCGACGCGATCACTTCGGCCATCTTCTGCGCTTCGTCAATAAGTGCGTCGGCGGCGACGACGCGGGATACGAGCCCCGCACGGTCGGCCTCGGCGGCGTCGATCATGCGGCCGGTCAGCACGAGTTCGGCTGCCTTGTACGCACCAATCGCACGGGCGAGACGCTGGGATCCGCCCATGCCCGGAATCACACCGAGGTTAATCTCGGGCTGCCCGAACTTCGCGGCATCCGACGCCAGAATGATGTCGCACATCATCGCGAGCTCGCACCCGCCACCCAGCGCGAAGCCGTTGACGGCCGCGATGACTGGCTTGCGCACGGCGACCAGCCGGCCCCAGCCCGCGAAGTAGTTGCCGAGGCGCATCTCGAGGCCCGAGCGGTCTTCCATTTCCTTGATGTCAGCTCCCGCGGCAAACGCACGGCCGGCGCCGGTGATGACGATGGCACCGACCTCCGGGTCAGCATCGAACTGCTCAGCGGCGATCACGACGTCGTGCATCGTCTGGGCATTCAACGCGTTGAGTGCTTCGGGCCGGTTCAGCGTGATCCAGCCCACGCGGCCACGGGTTTCGGTCAGGATGGTCTCAAACTCAGTCATGTCAGCCTTTCGTGCGGATGGTGTTGATGATGCCAGAGAAATCCTGGTGCGCGCCGTCGCCAGCGGCAAATTCGGCATACATCTGCTGTGCGTGACGGCCCAATTGAGCGTCGACACCGGTCGCTTCGATCGCCGCGAGCGCGAGCCCGAGATCTTTTGCCATCAACGATCCGGCAAAACCGGGCTGGTACTCACGGTTTGCGGGGCTCGTCGGCACCGGCCCCGGAACGGGGCAGTTCGTCGTGAGCGCCCAGCACTGCCCGGAGGCGTGCGCGGCGACGTCGAACAGCGCGTTGTGCGTGAGGCCCAGGCGCTCCCCCAACACGAAAGCCTCAGACACCGCGATCTGGCTGATCGCGAGAATCATGTTGTTGCACACCTTCGCGGCCTGACCGAGCCCGTCGCCACCGCAGTGCACGACGCGTGCGCCCATGATCTCGAAGAGCTCGCGAGCCGCCGCGACGACTTCGTCTGCTCCGCCGATCATGAAAGCCAAGGTTCCGTTCTCCGCGCCAACGACGCCACCCGATACCGGCGCATCGAGGCTGCGGTGCCCGGCGGTAGCCGCCAGGTTGTGCGCCTCTTGTGCCTCAGCCACCGAAATCGTCGAGCAGTCGATGAACAGCGTGTTCGGTGCCGCATTCGCGAGCAATCCGTCGGGTCCAGAGTACGCATCGATCACGTGCTTGCCGCTCGGGAACATCGTGATGACGACCTCTGCGCCGGGCAATGCCGCAACCCCGGACTCGGCAACCGTCAGGCCAGCAGCACGCGCCGCGTCGATGGCGGCCGGAACCAGGTCAAAAGCAGAAATGGTGTGGCCCGCTTTGTGCAGATTGATCGCCATGGGTAGTCCCATGTGACCGAGCCCCAGGAATGCAATGTTTGTCATGCGATTCTCCTCACGTCATAGCCGAGCCCCATCGCTCGACCGAAAATTCTTACCGCTTACCCTCGAGCACTTCGCGTCCGATGATGACGCGCATGATCTCGTTCGTGCCTTCCAGAATCTGGTGCACGCGCAGATCGCGCACGACCTTTTCGATGCCGTACTCCGAAAGGTACCCGTAGCCGCCGTGCAATTGGAGGGCGTCGTTGGCGACCTTGAATCCGGTATCTGTCGCGAAGCGCTTTGCCATCGCGCACAGCATGGCGGCATCGGCGGAACCATCATCAATGGCGCGCGCCGCCTCCCGTACCAGCGCGCGAGCGGCGCGCAGTTCGGTCGCCATGTCGGCGAGTGTGAACTGCACGGTCGAGCGCGCGGCGAGCGGCTCGCCAAACGTGAAGCGCTCCTTCACATACGAGGCCGCCTTGTCGAGTGCCCACGCTGCACCGCCCAGGGAGCACGCAGCGATATTGATGCGGCCGCCGTTGAGGGCGCGCATCGCAATCTTGAATCCGCCGCCCACTTCGCCCAAGACGTTCGATGCGGGCACGCGCACTTCGTCCATGATCACTTGGCGGGTCGGCTGCGCCTTCCAGCCCATCTTCTTTTCGTTGGTGCCGAAGCTGAGGCCCGTGGAGTCGGCCGGAACCAAGAAGGCCGTGATGCCCCGAGCGCCCGGTTCGCCGGTGCGCGCCATAACGACGTACACGCCGGCCTCGCCGGCACCCGAAATGAACTGTTTGACGCCCGTCAGCACGTATTCGTCGCCCGCGCGAATTGCTGACGTCGTAATTGCCGCAGCATCAGAACCAGCCCCTGGTTCCGTCAAGCAATACGCACCAAAGATACTCATCGACGTGAGCTGCGGCAGCCACTCGTGGCGCTGCGCGTCGTTGCCGAATGTGTCGATCATCCAGCCGACCATGTTGTGAATGGTCATGTAGGCGGTGACGGTTGGGTCGGCGTACGCGAGTGCTTCGAAGATTGCGGCGGCGTCGGAACGGCTGAAGGCCGCGCCTCCGACGTCTTCGGCAACGTAAATGCCACCCAGCCCCAGCTCTCCGGCACGGCGCAGCGTGTCGCGAGGGAAGGTTCCGTGCTCGTCCCACTCGGCGGCGTGCGGTGCCAGCTCGGAAGCGGCGAAGTCACGCACCGCGTCGAGAATGGCCGAGAGCTCTTCCTCGGTCGTGGTGGTCATACTCATGGGTGTCTCAATTCATTGTGGGAATGACGAAGCTGGCACCTTCTTTGATGCCCGACGGCCAACGACTCGTGATCGTCTTGGTCTTGGTGTAGAAGCGGAAGGAGTCGGGCCCGTGCTGGTTGAGGTCGCCGAAGCCACTCTTCTTCCAGCCGCCGAACGTGTGATACGCGATCGGCACCGGAATCGGCACGTTCACACCGACCATGCCCACCTGCACGCGCGTCGTGAAGTCGCGGGCAGTGTCGCCGTCGCGCGTGAAGATCGCGACGCCGTTGCCGTATTCGTGGTCGGTGGCCATCGCGAGCGCTTCTTCGTAGCTTCCGGCGCGAGCGATCACGAGCACCGGGCCGAAGACCTCTTCGCGGTAGATCGCCATCTCGGCGGTGACGTGGTCGAACAGCGTCGGGCCGAGGTAGAAGCCATTTTCAAAGTCATCGACAACGAAACCACGGCCATCGGCGAGCAGCATTGCGCCCTCGTCAACACCCTGTTGGATGTAGCCACTGACCCGGTCGACGGCCTCGCGCGTGACGAGGGGGCCGTAGTCGACGCCCTCGGTGTTCCAGGGGCCGATCTTCAGGTGAGCGACGCGTTCGGCGAGCTTCGATGACAGCGCGTTGGCTGTCTCTTCACCCACCGGCACGGCGACCGAAATCGCCATGCATCGTTCGCCGGCGGAACCGTAGCCCGCGCCGATGAGAGCGTCGGCGACCTGGTCGAGGTCGGCGTCGGGCATCACAATCATGTGGTTCTTCGCGCCGCCGAAGCACTGTGCCCGCTTGCCGTTCGCCGTCGCGGTTGAGTAGATGTATTGCGCGATGGGCGTCGAGCCGACGAAGCCGACCGCCTGAATGCGGTCGTCGTTGAGGATCGCATCGACTGCCTCTTTGTCGCCGTTGATGACGTTGAGAACACCGTCGGGGAGCCCTGCTTCTTGGAAGAGCTCGGCAAGGCGAAGCGGAACCGAGGGGTCGCGTTCCGACGGCTTGAGGATGACCGCGTTGCCACAGGCAAGTGCGGGGCCGATCTTCCACAGCGGAATCATGGCGGGGAAGTTGAACGGGGTGATCGCAGCGACTACGCCGAGTGCTTGGCGCATCGAGTAGACGTCGATGCCGGTGCCGGCACCGACCGTGTATTCGCCCTTCAGCAGGTGCGGAGCCCCGATACAGAACTCGATGACCTCGACACCGCGCTGAATGTCGCCCTTCGCGTCGTCGAAGGTTTTGCCGTGTTCGCTCGCGAGCAGACGTGCCAGTTCGTCGCGATCGCGGGCGATGAGTTCGACGAACTTCATCATGACGCGGGCGCGCACCTGCGGGTTGGTTGCCGCCCAATTCACCTGCGCCTGTTCGGCGGTGTCGATGGCGGCGGAGACCTCGGCGGTGCTTGCCAGGGCGACGTGCGCCTGGACTTCTCCGGTGGATGGATCGAACACATCGGCGTATCGGCCCGATGTTCCTTCAGTGCGCTTTCCGCCTACAAAATGCGGGATTTGACGTACCAATATGACACCCCTGTCTGTGCCCTCGTTGGCACAGTGCTCAGATTACATGGATGTCCTAGTAAAAGGAATACCCCCTTCCGGCTCGTCACCGGGGCCCACCAGTCACAATTTCAGGCAGGTCTGGCATTCTGGATTACACAAGCCGTACACCGCGGCCCACTCTCGTCGGAAAGCTCGCATGACTCGCTTCGCCTTACGCCGCCGCTCGCTCGCCGCAGTGCTCGGGCTTTCTGCCGTGCTCGTGCTCGCGCCTGTCGCCACCGCGCCTGCCGCGAGCGCCACCGAAGTGTCGACCGTGTCATCAGTCATCAAGCCCACCGAGGTGTACGACTGGGCGGAGGTTTACTTCGGTAACGGCGAGATCGCGCAGGGCCAGACGCTGCAGGTCACGGTCTCCGACCTCCTCACCGGCCGCGTCATTACCGCGACCCTCGGCGACGGCGCCATCGTGGTTCCGGATATCCCCGCCGCCGACCACTACGGCGACACCGGCTTCGCGGTTGTGATTCCCGCCGACTTCCCGGTGGGCGTGCATAACCTCACGATCGCGACCGATGAGTTCGAACCCATCGTCATTCCGATCACGGTCATCGCGGGTGATGCCCCCATCGTCGACCCGACCCAACCGGCACCCACCGCGACAAACCCGGGTACCGAACAGCCGACGCTACCCGGCGACGAAACCGAGCCCGCTGGTTCCGCCACCCCCGGCACCCCGGGCGCCTCGCAGATTGAACCGCCCGTGCCCGTCACGGCGGTGTACGGCGTGCTCGGCGGCATCGTCGTCATCATCATCGTCACCGCGATCGTGCGCCGCGCCCGCAAGGATCCCGCGTAAACAGAGTACGGTCGAAGGGTGTCTCTCACGCTCACCGATGCCCGTACCCGTTCCGCTCTAATTTCTGATGTGGACACTGTCGTCCACCTCGACCTCACCCCTACTGACCGCTACGATCTGACCGCGACGATCACGTTTGCGTGCCAAACCCCGGGCGCCTCAAGCTTTCTCGAGTTGACCGACGCGAGCGACATCGTCGTTGAGACGGCTGACGGAACCACGTGGCAGTACGACGGCAAGCGCATTACGTTGAGCGGGTTGGCGGCTGACAACTCCGTGACCATGCGCGCTCGTATGCCGTATGTCACCGATGGCGACGGTATGACGGTCGTTATCGACCCTGCCGACGATGAGCGCTACGTCAGCGGCTTCACCGCGATGGACATTGCGCAGCGCGTCATCCCCTGCTTTGACCAGCCCGACATCAAGACGTCGTTCACGGTGTCGGTGACGGCGCCAAGCCACTGGACGGTGCTTGCGAACGGCCTTTTCGACCGCCGTGAGGACGACACGTGGTTCTTCCACCCGACGCCGCGCTTCTCGACCTACATCTTCTTCGTGTGTGGCGGCCCGTACGTTTCGAAGACGTGGGATGAGCCGTACGCCCTCGCCGAGGGTGGCACGCTGCCGTTCGGGTGGCACGCCCGCGCTTCGCAGGCTGAAGCGCTCGAGCGCGACTTTGAGAACCTCAAGTTTGTGACGTCGCGTGCGTTCGCGCACTACACGTCGACGTTCGACGAGCCCTACCCGTTCGCCGACTACCAGCAGGTATTCACGCCGGGCCTCAACTGGGGCGCGATGGAGTTTCCGGGCTGCGTGGCCTTCCGCGACGAGTACCTCACGCCGGGCGAACCGACCGCGATGCAGCGTCACGCGATGAGCTCGGTCATCGCGCACGAAACGGCGCACATGTGGTTCGGCGACCTCGTCACGATGGCGTGGTGGGAAGACACGTGGCTCAATGAGTCGTTCGCCGACTACATGGGCTACGAAGTGTCGGGCCGGGCGACCGGCACCGACACGTGGACGGCCGCGGCCCTCGGCCGCAAACTCAGCGCCTACTCGGCTGACTCGCGTCGCTCAACGCACCGCATTGCCGAAGACGCTGAAAACCTCGTCGACGTCGACACCGCATTCGCCAACTTCGACATGATCACGTACGCGAAGGGCAACGCGGTATTGCGTCAGCTCGTGACCTGGCTCGGTGAAGAAGACTTCATTCGCGGCGTCAACACGCACCTGTCGGCGCACCCGTTCGGCACGGCAACGCTCGCCGACTTCCTCGATGCCCTCGACGGCGCGACCGACCGCGACGTGCGGTCGTGGGCCGAAGCGTGGCTGCGCACGACCGGCTTTGACACCATCACGGTGACGCGTGACGGCGATGTTCCGGTGCTGACGCGCACCGGCAGCCGCCCGCACCGCTTCACCGTTGTCGGCTACGGAACCAATGGTTCCGTCGTGCGCGAAGAAATCGTTGATCTCGCTTCCGAGCCCGTACGCCTCGAGGCGTTCGCGGGCCTCGCGGTGTTGCCCAACGCGCTTGACGAAACCTACGCGGCACTCGACCTTGACGACCAGTCGAAGGCCGTTCTCGACGCAGCCCTCAGTCGCATCGAACGTTCGCTCACGCGCGGCCTGCTGTGGGCAACCGCCGTTGCCACCGTGCAGCGCGGCACGCGTTCAATCGAGAGCCTCATTGCGCTTGCCCGCACCCAACTGGTCGACGAAGACGACGCCACCGTGTTCGAAGGCGCGATCGGCCTGGCCCTGCGCATGGCCGCAACTTACAGCTCGGTTGACACGGTCGGCACCCACCTTGACCTGCTCGCGGAGCTTGCGCGCATCGTGCTCGACTCCCCCAAGACCCACCTGCACGCAGCCGCCGAGCGCATCTTCGCGCACTCCGCAAGCGACGCGGTTGAGCTGATGCAGCGCCTCGACGCCGCAACCGACCCGGCGGTGCGCTGGATGTACGTCACGCGCCTCGCCGAGCTCGGCCAGGGCGCCGCGATCGCCGCCGAGGCCGAGCGTGACCGCACAACGGCCGGCGCTCACGCTGCGCTACGCTCGACCGCCGCCCTGCCGACGCCCGAAGCCAAGGCTGAGGCGTGGGCACGACTGACGAGCGGAACGCTGTCGAACCGCGAGTTCAGCGCGATGGCCGACGGCTTCTGGGGCATCGAGCAGGGTGCGCTTGTCGCCGAATACGCCGCGCGCGCACCGCGTGAGTTCGCCGCCTTCGCTCGCACGCAGGGCCAGGCCATGGGCCAGCTCATCGGACGCGCGCTGCCGTCGATTCCGCTGCCCGATGGTTCCGCCGCCGTCGTCAGCGAACTGCGCGCGGTCGTCGAAACCGACGTGCCCACCGTGGCACTGCGTGGTTTCAACGACCACCTGGATGACTTGGAGCAGATGCGCGCCGCGACGGCGTAGCCGAGCCTGCGTAGTCCCAGCCGAAGAGTAGCGCCGAACCTTTCGGCACCGTTTCCGCTCTGTTTACGCGGGCGACACCCTGACCGTCGACGGTGGAGGAGTCCTGCGCGTGCCTTCAGCATGCCGCGAATCTCCGACAGATCAGGAACACTCCATGCTTTCGCGACCCCTCCGCCGTGCCGCGGGAACCGTCGCGGTAACGGCCGTGGCGTGCACGCTTGTGCTCACCGCGCCGCTGCCCGCGACCGCCGCTATCGTGGCCGACCCCGTGGTGCTCTCAACACCCGACCCCAGCATTACCCTCACCCCGATCGGCACGTTTGAGACGGGCGAGTTCGACTCGTCTGCGGCGGAGATCGTCGCCGCCTACAACGGCCGCCTTTTCGTCGTCAACGCACAAGCTGGTTCCGTCTCAGTGCTCGATGCCACGACCCCCGCCGCTATGACCGAACTGTTCTCGATCGAGGGCGCGGGCATCGCGAACTCGGTGGCGGTGCGCGCCGATGGCCTCGGCGTGATCGCTTTCGAGGCGCCGGTCAAGACCGACCCGGGCACGCTGCTGTTCTTCGACGCCAACGCTGACACCCCGGCGGTGCTCGGCGCGGTGACGGTGGGCGCACTGCCCGACATGGTGGCGTTGTCGGCTGACGGAACCACGGCTGTCGTTGCGAATGAGGGCGAGCCTGCCGACGACTTCTCCCGCGACCCGGAAGGTTCTGTCGCGGTCGTTGCCCTGCCGGCAACCGTTGCCGCAGCCGCACAGAACGACGTGCGCATCGCTGACTTCCACGCATTCGAGGGCAACATTCTGCCCGCGGGCGTGCGCGTTTTCGGCCCAACGCCGGAGGCTGACTTCCCGGTGAGCCGCAACCTCGAGCCCGAGTACGTCACGATCGACGGCGGCACCGCGTACGTCACGCTTCAGGAGGCCAACGCGATCGCAACGGTCGACCTCGCGAGCGCGACCGTGACCGACATCGTGGCGCTCGGCTACAAGGATCACTCCCTGCCGGGGAACGCGCTCGACCCGTCCGACAAGGACGACCGCTTCGAACAGCGCACGTACGACAACCTGTTTGGCGTCTACATGCCGGACGGCATCGCGTCGTACCAGGCGAACGGAACCACGTACCTCGTCACTGCAAACGAGGGTGACGCCCGTGAGTGGGGCGACTACGCCGAGCCGTCACGCGTCAAGGATCTGGCCGATGACGGCTACGGCCCCGCCTGCGCCAACTTCGATGGCCTGACCGGCAACGCTGAGCTCGGTCGCCTCAACGTCACGCGTGAACTCGGCTTTAACGCCGAGGCCGGTTGCTACGACGAGCTATACGCGTTCGGCGGCCGCTCGTTCTCGATCTTCACGACCGACGGCACGCTCGTGTTTGACTCGGGCAGCGCGCTCGAAGCGCTGACCGCTGAAGCGGCCGGTGACTTCGCGAACTCCAACCACACCGAGGCGAACTCCGAAGGCCGTAGTGACGACAAGGGCCCCGAGCCGGAGAGCGTCACGGTCGGCACCGTCGGCGACCGCACCTACGCCTTCGTGGGCCTCGAGCGCGTCGGCGGCATCGTCGTCTATGACATCACCATGCCCACCAACGCGACCTTCGTCACCTACGTTAACAACCGCGACTTCTCGGCAGACCCCGAGACTGATCTGTCAGCCGCCGGCGACCTGGGCGCCGAGGGTGTCACGTTCATTCCCGCAGATGCATCGCCAACGGGCGAGCCACTGCTTGCCGTCGCGAATGAGGTAAGCGGAACCACGACACTGTTTGCGATTGATGATGGACTCACCGAGGTGCAGATTCTGAACGTGAACGACTTCCACGGTCGCATTGAGCCGAACCTGGGCAGTGGCGAGCCCGGCGCGGCTGTCGTTGCCGGCGCTGTTTCACAGCTGACCGCAGAAAACCCGAACACGCTGTTCGTCTCAGCCGGCGACAACATCGGCGCGTCGACCTTCACGTCGTTCATCGATGATGACAACCCCACGATCGACGCACTGGTCGCATCGGGCCTCGTCGCATCGACCGTCGGCAACCACGAGTTCGACCAGGGTATGGATGACCTCGTGAATCGCGTTGTTCCGCGTTTCGGTGGCTCGCAGTACGCGCTCGGCGCGAACGTGTACGACCGCGCCACGGGCGAGCCTGCGCTCGACGAGTACAGCATCAGCGTTGTCGACGGTGTGCGCGTCGCATTCATCGGCACGGTCACGGCTGAGACGCAGGCAATGGTTTCACCGACCGGTGTTGCTGACGTCACGTTCGGCGACGAGCTCGAGGCCGCCAACCGTGTCGCCGGCGAGCTTGTTGCCGCCGATGCGGCCGACGTCATCGTGTTGCTCACGCACAACGGTCAGGCGACCGCGAGCTGCGCCGACCTCAGTGACACGTCAACGACCTACGGTCAGCTTGTGAACGGCGCCTCCGCCGATATCGATGCGATCATTTCGGGTCACACCCACCAGGCGTATTCGTGCGAGGTCGACGACCCCGCGGGCAACGCGCGCCCGGTGATTCAGGCACACCAGTACGGCACGACGCTCGGCCAGATCTCGGTCACGGTCGACTCGGAATCGAAGAAACTCGTCTCGATCACGGGCGCTCTGCTCCCGCTGACCGCCGACGGTGCCGCCCTGTACCCCGCCGACGACGAGGTCTCAGCCATCGTGGCTGACGCCGCCGAGCTCGCCGAGGAAAAGGGCAACGTGACGGTTGGCGCGATTAGTGCAGACATCCTGCGCGGCGGAACCAATGGTTCCGATCGCGGTGTGGAGTCGTCGATGGGTAACCTCATCGCCGACGTGACGCTGTGGGCAACGTCGGGCCAGGGTGCTGCGACACTCTCGCGCATGGCAACGACCCCCGCGCCCGCCGCGCCTGCTGTGGCCGACATCGCATTCATGAACCCGGGTGGTCTGCGCGCGGATCTGCACTACGGCACTGATGGTGCCGTCACCTACCGTGACGTTGCCAGCGTGCAGCCGTTCGCCAATACGATCACGACGATGACGCTCACGGGCGCGCAGGTCAAGAGCGTGCTTGAGGAGCAGTGGCAGCCCGAGGGCGCGTCTCGTCCGAAGCTTCACCTCGGTGTTTCGGAGGGATTCAGCTACACGTATGTTGAGGAGGCCCCGCGCGGTGAGCACATCGTGTCGATGACGCTGAACGGTGTGGCCGTTGATCCGGCAGCGAACTACACGGTGGCGGCGAACTCGTTCCTCGCGGGTGGTGGCGACAACTTCACGACGTTTGCCGCAGGCACGAACCGTGCTGACGCCGGCCAGGCTGACCTCAGCGCAACGGTCGCGTACTTCGCCGCGCACCCGGTCGTTGATCCGGCCCCGTTGGGACGCGCGACGCTTGCGGTGACCGAGCCGACGCCCGAGCCGACGCCGACACCGACGCCCGAGCCCACGTCAGAACCGACTCCTGAGCCCAGCGACCCCAGCGACGGTTCCACTGGTTCCGACGGCTCTGCTGGCTCCGGAACCACGGGCGGTTCGACCGGCTCGAACAACCTCGCGAACACCGGTAGCGAAGCCCCGTACGCCGTCATGCTGGGTGCTTCGGTGCTCGTCGCGGGCGGTCTGCTGATGGTGGCACTGCGCCGACGCCGGGTCGAAAGCTAATTCGAACTCAACACAAAAGAGCTGCCCCGACCAATCACGGTCGGGGCAGCTCTTTTGCTTGTCAGCTCTTCAGCTACTTACTCTGCTTCAGCCTCACGGTTGGCAGCAGCGATCTCAGCTTCGGTGGCAACGTAGCCGTCGATGTGACGCTCGTCGGGGCCGACGTACTCCGACAGCGGGCGGATCAGCGCGTTGGACGCAAGCTGCTCCATGATGTGCGCGGTCCAGCCGGTGACGCGAGCAGCCACGAACAGCGGCGTGAACGTGAGCGTGTCGAAACCGATCAGGTTGTACGCCGGACCCGACGGGTAGTCGAGGTTCGGGTAGATACCCTTGCGGCTCACGAACTCGCTCTCGAGTGCGTCGTAAAGCTCGGCGACGTCGGGGCGGTTGTAGTGTGCCACGAGCGTGTCGAGAGCTGCCTTCATCGTGGGAACACGCGAGTCGCCACGCTTGTAAACGCGGTGACCGAAGCCCATGATCTTGCGCTTCGCGCCGAGAGCCTCGTCCAGCCACGGCTTCACGTTCTCTGCGGTGCCGATGTCGTTGAAGATGTGCAGGACGGCCTCGTTGGCACCACCGTGCAGCGGGCCCTTCAGGGCGCCGATGGCACCGGTGACAGCCGAGTACAGGTCGCTCAGCGTCGACGCGATCACGCGAGACGTGAACGTCGAGGCGTTGAACGAGTGCTCTGCGTACAGCGTCATCGAGCGGTTGAAGGCGTCAACGACGACCTCGTCCTGCTCTTCGCCGAACGTCATCCACAGGAAGTTCGCCGAGTAGTCGAGGTCATCGCGCGGGGCGACAAGCTCTTCACCACGGCGGCGACGCTGACCGTAGGCCACGATGGCCGGCAGCTGTGCCCACAGACGAATCGAACGCTCTTGGTTCTGCTCCGGGATTCCGGCAGCGTCCATCACGTCACCCGTCGCGTCGAGGGCGCCGATGACGCTGACCGCGGTGCGGACCTCATCCATCGGGTGTGCGCTCATCGGCAGGATGTCGATCGCGGCCTTCACCTCGGGGGCGAGGGCACGGTAGCGACGCTCCGTCGCACGAAGCTCAGCGAGCTCGGCGTCGGTCGGCAGGTTTCCGGTCCACAGCAGGTGCGCGACAGCCTCGAACGGCTGCGTTGCGGCCAGCTCCTGCACGGGGTAACCGCGGTAGAGCAGGCTGTTGGTTTCCGGGTTGACCTTGGAGACGCCCGTGACGTCAACGATGACGCCTGCGAGACCCTTCTTGATATCAACTTCCGTCATGAGTAACTCCTTCTTGGCTTACCGCTCAACCCGGAAGTTGAACACGCTGGTGTCGAAGTGGTTGTACGCCTCGTAGTCGATGAGGTCGTACAGGTCAGCACGGTGCTGCATCTCGCCCAGCTTGCCACTCAGGTGACCAACGTTGTTGAGCTCGTCCAGGGCGCGACCGGTCGCACCCATCGAGATGCGCAGCATCGAAACCGGCCAAATGACGATACGAATACCGACATCAGCCAGCTGCTGCGTGGAGAACAGGTCGCTCTTGCCGAACTCCGTCATGTTCGCGAGAACCGGAACATCGACAGCGTTCACGACAGCTTCGAAGTGCTCGAGGCTGTGCATGGCCTCCGGGAAGATTGCGTCAGCACCGGCGTCGACGAGTGCCTTGGCACGGTCGATTGCCGCCTGCAGACCGTCAACCGCTGCAATGTCGGTGCGCGCCATGATGAGGAAGTTCTCGTCACGGCGGGCGTCGACAGCAGCACGGATGCGCTTGAGCGCGGTGTCTTCGTCAACGACGGCCTTACCATCGAGGTGACCGCAACGCTTCGGGTTGATCTGGTCTTCGATGTGCATGCCGCCGAGGCCCGCGTCTTCCATCTCCTGGATGGTGCGAGCGACGTTCATCGGCTCACCGAAGCCGGTGTCGGCGTCGATGATGGTCGGCAGGTCGGTCATGCGAGCGATCTGCTTGCCGCGGCCAGCGACCTCAGTGAGCGTCGTCAGGCCGATGTCGGGGAGCCCGAGGTCTGCCGACAGCACGGCACCCGAAATGTAGACACCTTCGAAGCCCTTCTGCTCGATGAGTCGAGCAGAAAGCGGGTTGAAGGCACCCGGGAAACGCAGCAGCTCGCCGGAGTTCAGCCGCTCACGGAAAAGGCGACGCTTCTCCGCTGCGGGAACCTGTGAGTACAGCATGTGCTTTTCTCCGTTCCGGCTTAGAACAGACCGCGCGGCGACTCGATGCCGCTGAGCAGACCCGGCTTGGCAACGATGTTGAGCTGGCGAACCTCGTCAATGGTGAGCTCGGGCAGACGCTCAGCGAGGTCGAGGAAGCGCTCGATCTCAGCAGCCTCAAGAACCGGCTCCGCGAGGATGCGGAACTTGCGGATGTAGTCAGCGCGAGCGAACGGACGGGCGCCGAGCGGGTGAGCGTCAGCAACGGCGATCTCGTCGACAACGGTCGAGCCGTCGGTCAGCGTGATCTCCACGCGGCCGCCGAAGGCCTTCTCGTCGGGGTCTTCCGAGTGGTAGCGGCGCGTCCACTCAGTGTCTTCTGCCGTGGTGATCTTGTTCCACAGTTCAACCGTGTCAGCACGACCCGCACGCTCGGGAGCGTAGGAGTCAACGTGGTGCCACGTGCCATCCTGCAGTGCAACCGCGAAGATGTAGGGGATCGAGTGGTCCAGGGTCTCACGCGATGCGGTGGGGTCGTACTTCTGCGGGTCGTTTGCGCCCGAGCCGATCACGTAGTGCGTGTGGTGGCTCGTGTGCAGCACGATCGACGCGATGTTTGCGGGGTCGCGCAGTGCCGGGTTCTCGTTGCCGAGCTTGCGAGCGAGGTCGATCCACGCCTGTGCCTGGTACTCAGCCGAGTGCTCCTTGGTGTAGGAGTCGAGGATCGCGCGCTTTGCTTCGCCTGCGGCGGGCAGCGGAACCGTGTAGGAAGCGTCGGGGCCGTCCAGCATCCAGGCGATGACTCCGTCTTCACCTTCGTAGATGGGGCTGGGCGACGTCTGGCCGCGCATGGCGCGGTCGACAGCCTCGACGGCCATCTTGCCGGCGAATGCGGGGGCGTGTGCCTTCCACGTCGAGATTTCACCCTTACGCGACTGGCGCGTAGCGGTCGTGGTGTGCAGACCCTGGCCTACTGCCTGGTAGATCGTCTCGGCGTCGAGGCCGAGGAGCGTGCCGATACCGGCCGATGCCGACGGGCCGATGTGAGCGACGTGGTCGATCTTGTGCTTGTGCAGGCTGATGCCGCGCACGAGGTCCATCTGGATCTCGTAACCGGTTGCGATACCGCGAACGAGCGCGCGGCCATCCTTGCCACTGTGCTGTGCAACGGCGAGGATCGGCGGGATGTTGTCGCCCGGGTGCGAGTACTCGGCTGCCAGGAACGTGTCGTGGTAGTCGAGCTCGCGAACGGCAACGCCGTTTGCCCATGCTGCCCACTCGGGGCTGGTGCGCTCTTCGTCAAGGCCGAAGATGCTGGCACCTTCGCCGCCGCGCGATACGGGGTGGTCGAGGGCCTGCGAGCGAGCCGAGACGATCGGGCCACGGGCCAGCGATGCTGCGGCGACCGAAGCGTTGTCGATCACACGGTTGATGATCATGTCGATGACGTCGGCTTCAACCTCAACCGGGTCAACGGCGACCTGAGCGATCTTCCAAGCAAGCTGCTCTTCGCGGGGCAGGTCTTCTGCGCTCTTGTAGACGCGCACGTGGTGCTGAACAGTCATGTTTCTTCCTTTACTTCTGGAGGGTTTTGGCGGCACCGACCGGAGCAGGCTCCGGGAGAGCAGCCAAGATGTTTGTTAAGGCGTTGTGCAGGTGCACGTGGGTGGCGTGCGCTGCGAGGTCGGCGTCGCCTGAGGCGATTGCCGAAGCAATGAGGCGGTGTTCGGCGATCGACTGCACGAGTCGTGCCGGGTTGTCACGCGCGAGACGGCGCACACGCACGAGGTGCGTACGGATCATGCGGAGGGCTGCGGTGAGGTAGTCGTTGTTGACGGCCGCGTCAATGCGTTCGTCAAAGCGGGCGATAACGGCGTAGTAGTCGTCGAGCCCTTCGGCACCCTCAATGTGGGTGTGACCGAATGCCGTCGCGAGTGCCGCGAACGTTTCGTGGTCGCCGCGGTGGGCGGCGAGGCGTGCGGCGGTTTCTTCGAGTGCGCGGCGCACTTCGAAGAGTTCGCGGATGTCGTCGGCGTCAATGTCGGTGACGACGGTGACGCGTGGTGACTGCTGAGCGACGAGACCGTCAGCGGCGAGGCGGCCAATGGCTTCGCGGAGTGGGGTTCGGCTCACGCCGAGGCGTGCGGCCTGCTCGACTTCACCGAGCACAGCACCGGGTGCCAACTCGCCGGATTGAATCTCGCCGAGAAGCGTTTCATATGCACGATCACTCGCCCGCATGGCACCTCCTTGTGATTGCTAGTGTATACAAAAAACCGGCAATCACAAGCCAGAGGGAGAGGTTCTGGGCGTTAGCGTATACATAAGGCCCCTCTCCCCGCTTACGCGAGCGCGTCAACCTCTTTTTCGCCGAGCTTGACGATGACGACACCCACGAGCACGAGCACGCCGCCGATGATCTCGAAGAGCCCTGGCACCTGGCCGACGAGGAGCCAGCCGTACAGCACAGCGGCGACGACCTCGCTGAGCGCGACGAAGGATGCGAGCCGTGAGCCCAGCATGCGCGTGGAGATGATGCCGAGCGCGTAGGCGAGCGCGGCCGACACGAGACCGAGCGCGAGCAGCGGAATCCAGAACGGCACGGAACCAAAGACATACGTGACAAGGTCGGTGGACAAATTGAGGGGCAGGATTCCGACCAGCCCAGCCAAGCCGAGGCCGGTGCCGCCGACGAAGAGGCCGAAGCCGGCGAGCGCGATCGGCGGAAGCCCGGTGTCTTGTCGTGCCGACAGGATGAAGTACGCCGCGGCACCGACCATGGCGCCGAGGGCCCACAGCACACCGACCGGATCTGCCGTGACGCCACTGAAGACGTTCAGCATCACGGCGAGGCCGAGGAGGGCGATGGCTGCTCCGATGAACGTCGCACCCGACGGACGCACTCGAGAGCGCACCCACACCCACACGATCACGAGGACGGGGGCGGTGTATTCGATCAGCAGTGCGATGCCGACGTCGATCGTGACGACGGCTTGGAAGTAGAACAGCTGCGTCGCGGCGACCGCGAGGGCACCGTAGAGCAGCACGATCGGCCAGGCCTTGCGCATCACCGACCACTTGCCGCGCATCGCGATGATCGTCGGGATCGCGAGGGCGATGGCCGCGATCCAGATGCGGGCGAGCACGACGGATCCGGGCGTCCATCCCGCGTCGATGAATCCCTTGGCGAGTGCTCCCGACGTTCCGAAGCTCAACGCCGTGGCAATAGCCAGCACCAAGCCCAGCCGCGTGTGGCTCTTCTTCGGCGTGGGTGCAGGGATGAGGAGGGGTCCGGTCACTGTCTGACGTTATCGCTTTGGCGCTCAGCTACACATTCTCCGACGCTCGGGCATCCGCTGAGCTCTCCCCGCCCTCCCCGAACACCGCGGGCGGCGGGGCGGCGGCGAACGCCTTAGACAGGTTTCGGTACGGTCTCGACATAAACGCGAGCAGCACCGCAATGAGCATGATGAGGCTTGCGAGCACAAACACGAGGGCGACGCCGCGCGCTTCACCCTCACCGAGCAACCATCCCCACGTGACTTGGCCGGCGTCACTGTTCATGTATGGCACGACGATGAACTCGGCGATCGGTCCGATGAGAAACGCCGTGATCGGTGCCGCCGACACTTCGACCGTCATCGCGAACCCGAATACGCGACCCTGCTTCTCGTACGGAATCACACGCTGCAAGATTGTCTGCTCAGCGGCCTCGGCGGCCGGCATCAGGGTCGTGAACAGCAGGAGCGCCAGCAGCCCAGGCACCGCGAGAATCACCGGGATCGCACCACGGAAATTCACTCGCCCCTCCCCGCTTCGCACCTTCACTGGTTCCGGAATCGAAATCACCAGCAGATGCACAAGCGCGACCGCCGTCGCGATCACGGCGATCAGGATTGTCACGTGCATTCCGAGCAGGCCAACGGAGAGCCCCGAGAAGACGCTCGTCACCAAGAACCCGATGCCGCTGATCGTGCCGACAAGCCCATTGGCTTTGTCGCGTCTATCGGGCGGCACGAGGAGCGTGACCGTCGTTGACAGCGCGATATTGCGCATGTTTTCGACGACGCTGCCGATCAGGACGATGATGACGAAGATCCAGAACCAGGGGCCCCGCCAGTCCAGCAGTGTCGCTTCGGAGAACAGCGAGAACATGACCAGGCCAATGGCGTACGTGGTGAGGGTGGTGAGGCTCGAAATGAGCATTGCGGTCTTTTTGCGGAGGTGGTCAACGATCGCGCCGAACACCATGCCGAATACGGCGACCAGCAGCATGTAGGCGCCGCCGATGACACCGGAGGCGAGGAGTGATTTCGTCTCCAGATACACCCAAAACACGAGCGCAAACCACTGTACTCGGGGGTTCCGACATCGAAAAGAGTTCGTTCAAGAGAGCATTCGTCGCAGGCTTCGAAGCCCGAAACACGAGCTCCCCGAGCGCTTATCGCGCCGGGGAGCTCGTGTTGTTTGCCGTACTCGCGCGCTACGCGCTCACGCCCACCGTGGTTCCGGTCGCGATATCGGCACGGTCGCGGAACGCGTTTGCCCGCACACGATCAGACTCGACCTGGCGTCGCGCCTCGGCGGTCTCTTCATACAGCGACGGCTGGCCATGGCTCGTGAGGACCTTCACGAGCACGGGCAGCAGTTCGATCATGAAGAACAGGGCCGCGATCATCCAGTGCGCAAAGCCGAGCGTCGGCTCCTTCTCGGAGAGGCTGTTGAGTGCCGTGATCTGGCTCAACAGGCCGCTCGCACCGGCGTTGCCCGAAGCGACCGCGTCGGCTCGCTCGTTGTAGGCGACGAGTGCCGCGTCGTACGTCGCCTGCGCGGTCGGCAGCTGGGCCTTCGCGGCTTCGCGGTTGCGGTCTTCGTTGGCGCTCGTCGCACCCGCGCTCGACTCCTGCGCCGTGGTGAGCTCTTCGTTAGCGGTGCGCAGGTCAACAGCGAGGGCGTCGTAGGTGGCCTGGGCCTGGTCGAGCTGAGACTTCGCGGCGGCGGAGCTTGCGCCTTCGCCGGAGATTCCGGTGCAGCCTTCGACGCTGCCAGCACCCGCGCCGGTCAGCTCACACTGATAGATGAGGCGGGCCTGATCGATGACGCCCTGCTGGGTCGTCATCTGGGTCGTGATGCCGTCGACCTTCGCCTGTGCCGCCGTGAGCGTCGCAGAGTCTGTCGTGGTTCCGACCACCACACCCGTCGCCGCCTGGTTTTCCAGGTCGGCGAGGCGCTGAGTTGCGGCGTCGAGGGCCTGCTTTTCGGGGCCGGTGGCGACGGCCTCTTGGTCACCCTGCGCCTGCACGATGTTGGTCGCGTTGACTTCGCGCTCAATGTCATTCGCGAAAATCTGCAGCACGAGCGGCTCGGCCACGACCACACCGATGATCGCGGCCATGATCACACGCGGCAGCGCGAGGGCGATGAGCTTGCCGATCTTCGTCGACGACCGCATGGTAGAGGTGAGGAAGCGGTCGAGGTTAAAGATGATGAGCGCCCACACGATCGCGAGCGGAATCGCCAGCCACACGGCCGCCTTCACACCCGTCGTGAGTGCGAACACCATCGAGATGCCCGAAATGAGGGCAGTGCCAGCGATGACGAAGAACATCTGCACGAAGCGTCCGGTTTCGGCGGGCACCTGGTCAAGCACGTAGCCGTCAGCGCCGCCGAGAATCGCGAGGCGTCGCATCGGACGGCGCACCTTGCGCGGGCGTTCGCTGCGCCGAGTCGGAACCGTGGACTCGGTTGCGGGGTCTTCTTCAGAGGCCGCAACCAGGGGCTCGGTTGCGAAGAGCGGCTCACCGGGGTCGGTGGTCTCTTCGACGGCTTGTTCTTCCGTCTGTTCCGCAGCTAGTGGTTCTGCTTCATCCTTACGTCGCGGAACGACGAGAGGTTCAATGTCGAACTCGGGCTCGGGTTGCGGCTCGGTTTTGGCGCCAGCGTTCACGGGTGCCTCGTCGTGGTCTGCGGCCCGCTCGTCGGGTACGCCCCCAAAGGGGTCGGTTGGCCCGTCGGCGTCGTAGGTTTCGAGGTCTTCAGCTTCGCGGCGTTCGGCCTCGCGAATATCTTGAATGTAGAGGGGCTCGTCAGCGTTCGGGGTGGTCACATCGAACTCGATCTGGCCCTGGGACCCAAATCCTCCGGGCCGGTGTTCGGAATAGGACATCCCTCCAGCGTACGAAGGTGCGCCTGGGCGCAAGGTGCAAGCGGCCTGGATGAAACCCGAGCCAGACCTATGCGCGCCCGATGTTTGACGCGCTTAGGAATGCCTGGCTAGTTTGCATTTCGGGGTTGCGCAGGTTTCTCAACCCGCACAACGCAACCCCATGGTTCCGGCCCCACACCCGTGGTTCCGCTACTCGCTTCTTACAGCGCGTCGGCAGCAACCTTGTCTTCTTCGGTTGCCACGAGCTGACCGCAAGCGCCGTCGATTTCCTTGCCGCGGGTATCGCGGATCGTCGTCGGGATGCCGGCGTCGTTGAGGCGGCGAACGAACTCGTTCTGCACGTCTTTTTCGCTCGACGTCCATACGGAGCCCGGCGTCGGGTTCAGTGGAATCGGGTTGACGTGCACCCAGCCGCGGCCGCGCTCGTTGAGCTTCTGCGCGAGCAGGTCCGCGCGCCAGGCATGGTCGTTCATGTCTTTAATGAGCGCGTATTCGATCGAGACACGGCGGCCGGTCTTGTCGAAGTAGTTGCGGGCGGCGTCGAGGGCCTCGTCGACCTTCCAGCGCGAGTTCACCGGGATGAGCTCGTCGCGAAGCACGTCGTCGGGCGCGTGCAGCGATAGCGCAAACGTGACGGGGATGTCTTCGTCGGCCAGCTTCTTGATCGCCGGAACCAGACCGACGGTAGAGACGGTGATGCCGCGCGCGCTCATGCCGAGGCCGTCGGGCTGCTTCGCGACGAACGTGCGCACAGCCTGCATGACACGGTTGTAGTTGGCGAGGGGTTCACCCATGCCCATGAAGACGATGTTGGAGACGCGCTCTTCAGAGTGGTCGTCGTGGCGCTTGCCACCGAGCTCGCCGTTAGCGATCGCACGGTTGGCGCGCACGACCTGGTCGATGATTTCGGCCGCCGACATGTTGCGCGTGAGGCCCGCCTGGCCGGTGGCGCAGAACGGGCAGTTCATGCCGCAGCCCGCCTGCGACGAAATGCACAGCGTGATGCGGCCGACGTAGCGCATGAGCACGGATTCGACGAGAGCGCCGTCGTGCAGACGCCACAAGAACTTGATGGTGTCGCCGTTGTCGGTCTCAAGGCGACGCACTTCGGTGAGCAGCGGCGGCATGAGGCCAGCGACGAGTTCTTCACGGTTTTCAGCCGGCAGGTCAGTCATGTGCGCCGGGTCTGACGTGTAGTGCGTGAAGTAGTGCGTGTTGAGCTGCTTGGCGCGGAAGCCCGGCATGCCGAGCTCCTTGACGCGCTCAACGCGCTCTTCTGGCGTGAGGTCTGCCCAGTGCACAGGCGGCTTGCCGCGCTTCGGGCTCGCGAACTGAAGCATCGGACGCCCTTCGGCATCCTTCTTCTGCGACCATCCCTCGGTGCGGGGACGGACCTGCCGCACGGGCGTCATCTCAGAGTTGTTCATTGTTCCAGGGTACGGGTTGGGGGATGTATAGACGATGGGAGCGGGGACGGAACCGTTGCTGCAGTCGTGAGCGCTGGTTCCGGAACCATGTGCGCGGTCGTGTGTGGTGGTTCCGCTCCCGGGAATAGCAGTGGGGTGAGCAGATTTCTCCGCCCACCCCACTGCTGTGGTTACTTGACGATTACTTGATGATCGCCGAGCAGCCGAGCTCGTTGCCCTCTGCGTCATCGAAGCAGATGACGAGGTCTTCAGCGACTGCCTTGTCAGCGGGAACCTGGAAGGCCCACTGGAAGGAGTACGACTGGCCTGCGGTTGCGAGGGGGATTTCGGTCTCGCGCGGCGAGACTGCGAGGTACGAAGCGGTCTCGTCCGAGGTGGAGCGCAGAACCGGAGCGACGTCGGTGTCGACGAGGTCGGTTGCAACTGCCTTGGTTGCGGTGGTTGCGCTGACCCAGACGTTGCCAGCCTCAGGCGCGCCGAGCGCGCCTGCGACGGTCTCGTCGTTGACCAGTGCCGACCAAACCTGCATCGAGAGGTCTGCGGTACCGAACGATTCGGTGAACGCTACGGGAGCATCGAAGGACGATGCTGCGATGGCAACCGTTTCCTTCTCCGGAGCGGGGGTTTCCTTGGCATCGGTTGCAGCGGTGGTTGCGCAGCCGGTGAGGAGTGCCGCGGTGGCGGCGAGGGTCAGAATGCCAGAAACACGGCGCTTCATGAGATTCCCTTCGGTTTCGTATGTTTTACAACCTTCAACTGTACTCTTGGCCAGTTGAGCGAAACCTGGGGAGGCTGGGGTGCGCCCGGAAACGTTACCGAAGGGAAATTCCTTCGTTCGGTATCGAAGAAACGAGGCGCTGCGATAGCGCGATTTTGGAGATTTGTTGGGTTCTGAGTTGCAGCCCGAGCTCTGACCTTGGCGCCGTGGCTCCGGTTTAGAGCCGTAGCTCCGTCTTAGAGCCGTAGCTCCGCCAGGGGGCTAGTTCTGCCACCAGGTGTCGTCGGGGGTGACCGGGAGGTGGCGCTTGTGTCGCGACCCGAGGTACTTGCCCTCGAGCTTTACTGCTGCCTCGGGGGCGATGGTTCCGCCTTCGAGGTAGGTATCGATGTCGACGTAGGAGAGGCCGAGTTCGTCTTCGTCGGGGCGGCCCGGGGTGCCATCGAGGAGGTCGGCTGTGGGCTCTTTGTAGACGAGGCGGTCGGGGGCATCGAGTTCCAGGAGGAGGGCACGGCCCTGGCGTTTGTTGAGTCCGGCGAGCGGGAGGATGTCGGCGGCACCGTCGCCAAACTTTGTATAGAAGCCGGTGACCGCTTCGGCGGCGTGGTCGGTGCCGATGACGACGAGGCCGAGTTGTCCGGCAATCGCGAACTGCACGACCATGCGGGCGCGGGCCTTGATGTTGCCACGCTGGAAGTCGCTGATTTCGTCGCCGGATTCTTCGATTCCGGCTTCGATGCCCTGCACGCCAGCGGCGATGTTGACGGTCAGTTCACGGTCGGCGGCGATGAAGTCGAGCGCGGCTTGGGCGTCGGCTTCGTCTTTCTGGAAGTTGTACGGCAGGCGCACGGCAACGAACTGCGCCTCGCCACCCTCTGCGCGGCGGCGCTCAACGGCCAGTTGTGCGAGTCGGCCGGCCAGGGTGGAGTCTTGACCACCCGAGATACCGAGGACGAACCCCTTCGCGCCGGTCGTGCGCAGGTAGGCGGTGAGAAACTCGGTGCGCCGTTCGACCTCGGCGGCCGCGTCGATCGTCGGCTGCACTCCGAGGGCGGTGATGATCTCTTGCTGAAGCGTCATGTTGTACTCCGTTCGTCGTCCCTTCGCGGGCTCGCCTTGCAACCAAGCTGGCTCGTCTTGCAGCCAGCGCGCTCGCCATGCAACCAGTATGCCGTGCGGCGTTCTCACACTTCGCCCTCACCATTATTCGAGCAACTCCCAGGACGGCACGGATTCATCTGATTCATCGGATTCATCACCATCAGATTCATCGGATTCATCTGATCCCCGCCATCCGCCTGCATAGTCCAGACTCACGCCATCGACAGCTCCGTCAAGATCGGCTGACCCACCTGGCCCACTTAGCCCACCCGGAGCATTCTTCCCATCCAAACCACCCGGATCATCGGGATCATCCGAACCACCCGGATCATCCGAACCATCCGGATCACCCGGATCACCCGGATCACCCGGATCATCGGGGTCGGGCCCGGAGGGGAAGAATCGCAGGGTCGACGTGGGGGTGTCGATGTAGTCGCGGCCGCTGGGGCTCGTCCATCGCAGCACGCCATTGCCGAGGTGTGCGATCGCCCAGGCGCAGTCATGCTTCATGCCATGGTGACGCGGACACAGCAGCGCCATGTTGTCGATGCAGGTGTCTCCGCCATCGACGGCCGCCAAACTGTGGTCTGCGTCGCACCGATGCGCCGGCTGCCGACAGCCGGGGAATCGACAGTGCTCATCACGCACACGAAGCGCACGCCGAATGTCTTGCGACGGACGATACCGATCCACCGCCAGAATCGCCCCCGAAATCGGGTGCGTCATCACGCGATCCCATCCGCTCGCCGCGCCAGCCAGGCGCCGCGCCGTCTCGGCATCCATGGGACCGGAGCCGTGAAGTTCGGCGCCGTGCTCCGAAACACGCGCAGCGGTCAACACCGGGACGGTGACCTGCACCTGCGCTTGGATCGCTTCGAGCCCGTCGCCAACGGCCACCGGACCACCGCCGAGCACCAAATCGCTCAGCGCATCGGCGCGAATCTCGTCACGACAGCGTTCGTCGCCCTCTTCAGCACCCTCGACGGCCTTCGCCATGGAGGTGAGGCGGTCGTACACGCCATGGGCGAGCACCGCCGGGAGCACCGCGAGTAACTCAGCCATACCGTCTTCAGTGTCGCGCACCTCAATTCGCCGCCTCTTACGAGCCCGCTGGTGACGCTCAGCAAGGGAACATTCGTGGATTTGTGTGGCGATGCCGGGCAAGATCGCGCCCAGCCGACCCGGCGACAATTGCTCAGCGCGCTCAATTGCGATGCCCTCATAGGTCTCGCGCGCCTCGCCGGTCGGGAGACCCTCGCTCGCCTTCACAATCGTGCTCACGTGCGAAGCGGTAATGCGCCCCTCGCGGAGCGCCTCAAATGTCTGCGGGAAGCCAGCAGTCACATCAAACGCATGCGACATGCGCCGCTGCACAGTACGGTCGCTCACGCGGAGTGCGGCGCCGATCTCAGCACTCGCCGTGCGGATGGCTTGCTCACGATCGATGATCGGATGCGCCATCTCGGCCGTGATCGCCTCTGCCTGCGCGAAGACCGCCGCATAGAGCGCCATCTCCATCGCGGCAAGGCCCGCCTGCGCCGACTGAATCTCGCGCAACGAATCGACAGCAAACAGGAAGGCACCAACCGGATCGACCGATGCATCGCTGATGTTGTCGAGTGTCATGTGAATATTCTTGCACACTTTTCGTTGCTTTGTTCTAGAAAGATGATATTCTCATGAAACAGTTTTCGAAAATCAAAACGATCAACGACGAGGAGGCAGTAGCGTGAGCCAGCATCGAAGGCGTCACCGCACCCGCAGAAGACCGCTGCGGTTCCCGCACACGAGCCGACGAGACGATGCGCGTTCAGCACAATAGGCACGGGCACTGACAGCCACGTGTGCGTGCACCTTAATCCGCGGCCACGCCTACTCAAGGTCACTGGGCATGCAAAAGCCCCGGGGCTGATAATTCTCAACCCCGGGGCAATACGCTCCGAAACCTCCCCCGCAACCGCGGAAGTTGGTTCCGGAACCAGGTGCTTAGGTCAGAAGGGTGCTTAGTCCAGGAAGATGTCCGGGAAGAGGCGGTTGTCGGGAGTGCCCGGAATCGCTGCGTAACCGGAGAAATCGGTGACGCCCTCTTCGGCGAGAACATCCTCGACGATGTAGGTGTTTCCGGTGGCTTCACGCGACGGGCGGTTGAGCACGGCGTAGGCAGCGTCCGCGTAGACCTCGGGCGTGCGCGATGCGGCCATCACCTTGTCGCCGCCAAGCAGGTTCTGTACGGCAGCGGTGGCGATGGTGGTGCGTGGCCAGAGCGCGTTGGCGGCGATGCCGTCCTTGGCGAACTCAGCAGCCATGCCGAGCGTCGCCATCGTCATGCCGTACTTCGCCATCGTGTACGCCGTGTGAGCTCCCAGCCACTTGGGCGAGATGTTCAGGGGCGGCGACAGCGAAAGGATGTGCGGGTTGCTGGATTCACGAAGAATCGGCACGGCCGCGCGAGAGAGCATGAAGGTTCCGCGCACGTTGACGTCTTGCATCAGGTCGTACTTCTTCGCGCCCAGATCCTCCGAGCCCGACAGGTCGATGACGCTCGCGTTGTTCACGACGATGTCAATGCCGCCGAATTCGCCACGCGTCTTGAGTACCGCGTGCGCGATGTCGTCGTCGCTACGAACATCGCCGACGATAGGCAGAGCCTTGCCGCCGGCAGCGATAATCGCCTCCGCAGCCGTGTGGATCGTGCCTTCCAGCGCCGGGTGCGGGGTGTCGGTCTTGGCGAGCAGCGCGATGTTGGCGCCGTCAGCCGCCGCGCGCAACGCGATGGCAAGGCCAATGCCGCGGCTCCCGCCCGACATCAGAATGGTCTTTCCTGCGAGGGACATTATTTTGCCTTTCGTGCGGAACGGTCAGCGAACGCCTGCACACGAGCCTGAGCTTCAGGCGTCTGCAGCGCTGCATTGATGGAACGAGCTTCTTCGTCGAGTTGCTCCGCGAACGTGCGCGACGGCTGCGTGCGGATCAGACGCTTCGCCTGCCCATAGGCGCCAGTGGCACCAGCGAGCCACGACTGTGCAACCTCTTCCGCACGAGCCTGCACCTCGTCAGCCGCGACGACCTCAGCAACCAGACCCCAGTCCAGTGCCTGCTCGGCTGAAAGGAGTCGATCGGTCAGCACCAACTGCAGCGCCCGGCGCTCGCCGACGGCCTTCGCCAGGCTCGCCGACACCGACAGGTCGGGGGTGAGGCCAATGTTGGCGTAGAGGCTACCAATCTTGGAGTTCTCGCCGATGATGACGTAGTCGCTCGCCAGGAGGATTCCGAGTCCGCCACCAGCCGTGGTTCCGTGCGCCGCTGCAACGACGGGAATCGACGACTCAACAAGTGCGCGAATACCGTTGTTGATGGCGTGCGCGAGCTCTTCGATCGTGAAGTCGCTCATGCCGCGCGCCATTGCGAGAACGTCGCCACCCGCGCAGAACGACGGGCCCGCAGCGTCAATCAGGATCGCGTGAACGTCGTCGCGCGACGTTGCCTCCGCCGTCGCCTCAGCCCAGGCATGCGCCATTGACTGCTCAAACGCGTTCATACGCGCCGGGCGATTCAGCGTGATGCGGGCAAGCCCATCGACGACAGAAAGAAGGACAGGGGATTCACTCATTATTTCGGTGCCATTCGGATCGCGCCGTCGAGACGAATCGTCTCGCCGTTCAGATAGTCATTTTCAACAATGTGGGCCACAAGAGCCGCGAATTCGTCGGGCCTGCCGAGACGAGAAGGGTACGGAACCTGCTGGCCGAGAGAATCCTGCGCCGGCTGCGGGAGGCCCGCGAGCATCGGCGTCTCCATGATGCCGGGGGCGATCGTGCAGACCCGGATGCCGTAGCGAGCGAGCTCGCGAGCAACCGGCAGCGTCATCGCGTGCACGGCACCCTTGGAGGCCGAGTACGCGGGCTGACCGATCTGGCCGTCGAACGCGGCAACCGACGCGGTGTTGATGATGACGCCCCGGTCATCGGTTCCGGCGTTCTTCGCCATGACCGCCGCCGCCTGCGACAGCACGTTGTAGGTGCCGACAAGGTTGATCTGCACGACCTTCGCGAAGTCGGCGAGTGAACCCGGGTTGCCCTCGCGGTCCAGTACCTTGGCCGGCGGCGCAATTCCCGCACAGTTCACCACGACGCGCAGCTGTGCGCGCTTCGCGGTCTCGACCACCGCATGTGCCACCTGCTCAGCACTCGTGACGTCTGCGGCGACAAAATAGCCACCCAATGACGCCGCAACCTCGGCGCCCGGAGAGGACTCCAGGTCAACAATCGTCACGACAGCGCCTGCTGCCGTCAGTCGCTTCGCCGTGGCCAGACCCAGGCCACTGGCCCCGCCGGTCACGAGCGCGCTAGCGCCTGCGATATCCATAGCTCTCCTTCGAACTCGTCATTTTGCGCTCACCCCACACGGCAAACGCTCCCCCGCGCCGACGTGGGCGCGGGCAAACTGTGACGCTCCGTCGCGGAACGACACCGGGTGTCAGCCTACGCGGCACTCGAGCCCGTGAGCACGTCGCGCTGTCGAATCAGCACATTCCGCCGCGTAAATCGGCACCCGCCAACTGTCGACCCGACACAGCGCAGCCGCACGCACCCCCGGTTCCGCACCCTTGGTTCCGCCCGCTGCCTCCGCCGACCCTGGTTCCGCATCCGCGGTTCCGCTTCCCGTTCCACACCCGCGGTCCGCACCCCTGGTTCCACCCCAGGTTCCAACCCTGGTTCCGCCCCCAGGTTCCGCACCCCGGGTTCCGCACCCCGGCAGCCCCCTCAACGACCGTTCTGCACGACTGAAAACGGTACGCACGCAAAAACTGCCCCAACTGCCCCTCCAGCCACAGGAGTCACACGGGTGCGTGCATAACGGTCGTTGAGTCCGGTTGGGGAACAAAGCGGACCCCCGCATCGCCCCCGAGATCGACCCGAACATCCACTCCTGTGGCTCGGTCGCCGCGACGGGCGCGCGCGAGCTCGCACAGCCGGAACAAGGGTTGTTCATCGTCGGCGTGAAGTCGTACGGGCGGGCCCCGACCTTCCTCGCGTTGACCGGATACGAGCAGGTGCGCAGTGTCGCCGCGCACCTCGTCGGCGACCATGAGGCAGCTGCCCGCAACGAACTCACCCTTCCGGACACGGGCGTGTGCGGTGGATCCGGTGACTTTGACGACAATGCAGGAAGCTGCTGTGCAGCCCCCGCCACCCTCCAGATCGGTATGCGGCCGGTCGCCGTCGGCTGATCCACGTCATGAGGGGTGGGGCTGCTCAGTAGCGCCCACCCCTCAATCATCACCTGGCGAGTCGAGTCGCCAGGTCGCGGACCTTCGTGTCGATGGCGTCGCGGAGATCGCGCACGCCGTCGGCTTCCCAGTTCGTCGGGTCGGGGAATGACCACTCGACCAACTCTCCGCGCACCGTGCCCGGCAGTGGAAGTCCCGGCTTCATCAGGACCACGACGTCGGCCGCGTCGAGATCTTCAGTCGTGACTGCTCGCGGCTTGGCCGCAGACGTGTCGATGCCGAGTTCGTGCAGTGATGCTGCGATGGCTGGGTTGATCGTCTCGGCGGGGTTGATTCCCGCACTCGTCGCGACGAGTCGCTCATCGCCGATGTGTGTCAGGAGATGGGCGCCGAGTTGGGAGCGCCCCGCATTGTGCTTGCATATGAACAGAACCGTCTTGGGCTGGGTCATCTTTCGTCCTCTGATTTCTTGACTGTCTCGATTGCTGCACTTGCATGATCCGTTCGCCAGGTGAAGAGCAAGTGAACTCCGTCAGCAAGAGTTGCATCCGGTATCGATGGATGTCAATATAGACACATGTCGATTCAAGAAGTGGAACTGGTCATCATCGGGTCTGGCCCTGCGGGCTACACCGCGGCC
The DNA here is from genome assembly GCF_050408675.1 of Microbacterium daqui. Classification (NCBI taxonomy): domain Bacteria; kingdom Bacillati; phylum Actinomycetota; class Actinomycetes; order Micrococcales; family Microbacteriaceae; genus Microbacterium; species Microbacterium daqui. Next base: position 49,194 of record NZ_JBNTKF010000011.1, read on the forward strand.
GTGTATGCGGCGCGTGCAGGTCTCGCACCTGTCGTCCTCGCCGGTTCCGTGACCGCGGGCGGCGCACTGATGACCACGACCGAGGTGGAGAACTTCCCTGGTTTCGTCGATGGGGTCCAGGGGCCCGAACTGATGGAGTCGATGCGCGCGCAGGCGGAGCGCTTCGGTGCGCGTATCCTCCTCGACGACGCGGTCGTGGTCGACCTCGACGGCCCTGTCAAGACCGTGGAGACGGGCTCCGGCGAGACCTTCCTCGCTCGTGCCGTCATCCTGACCATGGGCTCCGCGTACCGCAAGCTCGGCATCGACGACGAGGATCGGCTCACCGGCCACGGCGTCTCGTGGTGCGCCACCTGCGACGGCTTCTTCTTCCGCGAGCAGGAGATCGTCGTCGTCGGTGGCGGAGACTCTGCGATGGAGGAGGCACTGTTCCTGACCAGGTTCGCGTCGAAGGTCACTGTCGTGCATCGTCGAGCCGAGTTCCGGGCGTCGAGGATCATGGCGCAGCGGGTGCTCGATCACCCGAAGATCGAAGTCGTCTGGAACAGCGAAGTCGTTGGCCTCATCGGCGCTGAGAAAGTCGAAGCGGTCACGCTGCGCGATACCGTCACCGGCGTCGAGCGGGAGCTGCCGGCCACGGGGGTCTTCGTCGCGATCGGTCATGACCCGCGCTCCGAGATCGTCACGGGACTCGTCGACACGGATGCCGATGGCTACGTCCTCGTCGAGCATCCCTCCACTCGCACGAACGTCGCGGGGGTCTTCGCTGCCGGCGATCTCGTCGACCACACCTACCGTCAGGCGATCACGGCCGCAGGCACGGGGTGTGCCGCCGCGCAGGACGCCCAGCACTATCTGGCTGCGCTCGACGAGGTTGCACCTGTCCTGATCGAGGCCGAGGAGGTCTTCGCATGAGCGCGCCCATCACGGTCACAGATGCCACCTTCCAGGCGGAGGTCATCGATTCCGAGATCCCCGTCGTCGTCGACATCTGGGCCACCTGGTGCGGGCCCTGCAAGCAGGTCGCACCCATCCTGGATCAGCTTGCCGCCGAGTACGACGGCCGCGTGAAGATCGTCAAGCTCGACGCCGACCAGAACCCTGAGACGGTGACCGCAGTCGGCGTCACCTCGATTCCGACCCTCGGCTTCTACACGGGAGGCGCGCGCGTCGACATGCTCATCGGCGCCCACCCGAAGCCCGTCATCGCAGAGAAGATGGAGGCGCTCCTCGCATGAGCACCGCAACCGTGCCCACCACCGCACCGACCCCCCGCCGCCTGTCGACCCTCGACCGATGGTTGCCGCTCTGGATCGGCCTGGCCATGGTCGGCGGCATCGTCATCGGCCGCTTCATCCCCGGCGTCTCCGACCTCCTCGCGAGCCTCGAGGTCGGTGGGATATCCATCCCCATCGCCCTCGGCCTGCTGGTGATGATGTACCCGGTGCTCGCGAAGGTCCGCTACGACAAGGTCGCCGCCGTCACCGGCGACAAGAAGCTGCTGCTCTCGTCGCTGGCGCTCAACTGGCTCGTCGGCCCGGCGCTGATGTTCGCCCTCGCGTGGTCGTTCCTGCCCGACCTGCCCGAATACCGCACGGGCCTCATCATCGTGGGGCTCGCGCGCTGTATCGCCATGGTCGTCATCTGGAACGACCTCGCCTGCGGCGACCGCGAGGCCGCGGCCGTGCTCGTCGCCATCAACTCGGTCTTCCAGGTCGTCGCCTTCTCGCTGCTGGGCTGGTTCTACCTCACCGTGCTCCCCGGTTGGCTCGGACTCGACTCACAAGGGTTGGACATCTCGATCGGACAGATCGCGCTGAACGTCTTGATCTTCCTCGGCATCCCCCTCGTCGCGGGATTCGCCTCCCGCTTCATCGGGGAGCGTACGAAGGGACGCGACTGGTACGAAGAGAAGTTCCTTCCGAAGATCGGCCCCTGGGCGCTCTACGGCCTGCTGTTCACCATCGTGCTGCTGTTCGCCCTGCAGGGTGAGCAGGTCACGAGTCGTCCGTGGGATGTCGCCCGGATCGCACTCCCGCTGCTGGCGTACTTCGCGATCATGTGGTTCATCGGCCTCTTCACCGGCAAGGCCCTCGGCCTCGGATACGCACGATCGACGACCCTGGCATTCACCGCCGCCGGCAACAACTTCGAGCTCGCGATCGCCGTCGCCATCGGCACCTTCGGCGCGACATCCGGCCAGGCCCTCGCCGGAGTCGTCGGCCCGCTCATCGAAGTCCCTGTTCTCGTCGGACTCGTCTATGTCTCGCTCTGGGCCGCCCGGCGCTGGTTCCACACCGATCCATTCACCGCTGAAAGGATGTAGACATGAACGCCGTGCTGACCCCCCAAGGCGACACCTGCAGTCCCGTCGCCAGCCACGCCATAGGCGTGGACGCGGCCACTTCGGTCGCGTCGACACTGAAGGCGCTGTCGGATCCGCTCCGTCTTCGGATGCTGTCCGCCATCGCTTCCGACCCTCGCGGGGAGTCGTGCGTCTGCGACCTCGCCGAACTCGCCGACGTCGCGCAGCCCACCGTGTCGCACCACCTGAAGGTGCTCAAGGATGTCGACGTGCTCACGTCGGAGCGCCGTGGAACCTGGGTCTGGTACCGCATCAACCCGAGCCGGCGCAGCGCAGTGACGGCCCTGCTGGAGTCGTTCGCGCCCGCGACGCTCGCACCATGGAGTGCGGCTGACGGCCACGATGAGCCACGGCCAGATTTCGACGTCCGCGTGACTCATCTCGCGGACGAGCTCGCCGCGGAAGTCCCCGAGCTGGATCCCAACGTCGTTCTCACCATCGTCCGTGAGTCGTACACCGCCCTCGCCCGCACCGCACGAGTCACCTCGGCGCTCGTGCCACTGACCGAGCGCTTCGCACGTCAGCGACTCGCCGACCTCACCCGTGACCGCGATACGTCCGTCCCGCAGGTGCTCTTCGTCTGCGTCGCGAACGCCGGACGCTCCCAGCTCGCCGCTGCGCTCGTCAACAAACTGGCGGGCGGCAAGGTCGTCGCGCGCTCGGCAGGGTCCGCGCCCGCGGACGTCATCCATCCGCACGTCCGCTCGATCCTTGCCGAGATCGAAGGTGACCTCGCCGCCGAGCGCTTCCCGAAGCCACTCACCGACGATGCCGTCCGCGCCGCCGACGTCGTCATCACGATGGGCTGCGGCGACGTCTGCCCGATCATCCCCGGCGTTCGATACGACGACTGGGCCGTTGGAGACCCGGCCCTCGCCTCGCGCGACGGGGTCGAAGCCATCCGAGACGACATCGCTGGACGCGTGCGCGCGCTCGTCGACGACCTTGTCCCTTGACCAACCCCTCTCACCAGGAGCCACCATGACTGACACGATCACCAAGCCCTCCGTCCTCTTCGTCTGCGTGCACAACGCCGGACGCTCGCAGATGGCCGCAGGATTCCTGCGCGACATCGCTGGCGACCGCATCGAGGTCCGCTCCGCCGGATCCATGCCCGCAGACCAGATCAACCCGACCGCCGTCGAGGCGATGAGCGAGCTCGGGATTGACATCACCGCCGAGCAGCCCAAGGTGCTCACTACCGAGGCCGTGCAGGCATCCGACGTCGTCATCACGATGGGTTGCGGCGACGCCTGCCCGTTCTTCCCGGGCAAGCGCTACGAGGACTGGAAGCTCGACGACCCGGCCGGCCAGGGCATCGATGCCGTCCGTCCGATCCGCGACGACATCCGTGCGCGCATCGAGCAGCTGGTGAGCGAGCTGGTCTGAATCAGACCGGCGCCTGCCGGGGAGGGGCCGCCGCTTGGCAGCCCCTCCCGCTCTCGCTTCAGGGGGGTCAGTGCCCGGCGCCGAGATTGCCGGTGAGGCGGCCGTGGAAGGCTGCCGCGGTGTCATTCAGACCCTCGATGGTGACCCTTTTTCCGTGGTGTTCGTACTTGGTGACGATCGCATCGAGCGCAGCGACCGTGGAGGCATCCCAGACGTGAGATCGGCTCATGTCGATGACCACGGTTTCGGGGTCCTCGGCGTACTCGAACTGGGTGGTGAGGTCGTTGCTGGAGGCGAAGAACAGCTCGCCGTCGACGGCATAGTGTGCCGTGTTGGTGTCGTCACTGAGGGTGCGGGTGACGCTGACGAAGTGAGCGACACGGCGCGCGAACATGATCATCGCCGCGATGACGCCGAGGATGACGCCAACGGCGAGGTTGTGGGTCCAGACGGTCGCAATGACTGTGATGAGCATCACGGCGGTCTCGCTCTTGGGCATCCGCTTGAGAGTGCCCCAGCGGATGCTGTGCCAGTCGAACGTGGCGATCGAGACGACGACCATGACGGCAACGAGAGCGGCCATGGGGATGATCGCGACGACGTCGCCGAGGGCGAGGATCAGCACAAGAAGGAAGACCCCGGCGAGGAACGTCGAGATGCGGGTGCGCGCACCGGAGGCCTTGACGTTGATCATGGTCTGTCCGATCATCGCGCAACCGCCCATGCCGCCGAACGCTCCCGAGAGGATGTTCGCAGCCCCCTGGCCAAGTGCCTCGCGGGTCTTGCGCGAGTGGGTGTCGGTGATGTCGTCGACGAGCTTCGCTGTCATGAGCGACTCGAGAAGGCCGACGACGGCCATGGCGAGAGCGTAGGGGGCGATGATCTGCAGAGTCTCCAGGTTCAGCGGCACGTTCGGGATGAATAGCTCGGGCAGGCTCTGGGGGAGCTCGCCCTGGTCACCCACGTTTGGGACGTTCCAGGCGAAGACGACGACGGCAGCGGTGAGCAGCACGATCGCGACGAGCGGAGCCGGGACGACCTTCGTGATGCGCGGCATGAGGAACATCACCAGGAGTCCGACTGCCACGAGCGGGTAGACAAGCCAGGGCACGTCGAAGAGCTGCGGAAGTTGGGACGTGAAGATCAGGATCGCCAGGGCGTTCACGAACCCGACCATCACCGATCGCGGGATGAAGCGCATCAGCTTGGCGACGCCGAGGAGGGCGAGGACGATCTGGATGAGCCCGCCGAGAAGAACAGTGGCGATGAAGTAGTCCATGCCATACTCGCGGGCCACCGGCGCGATGACGAGCGCGATCGCGCCGGTCGCCGCGGTGATCATCGCGGGGCGGCCGCCGAGGAACGCGATCGCGACCGCCATGATGAACGACGAGAACAGGCCGACGCGCGGGTCGACACCAGCGATGATCGAGAACGCGATCGCCTCCGGAATCAAGGCGAGTGCGACGACGAGGCCCGCGAGCACTTCACGGGTGAGCAGACGTGGGCTGCGCAGCGCCTGCATGACCGTCGGCTCGATGCGATAGCGCGATGCGCTGTCGCGTGTAGGGGTAACGGCAGTCAAAAGGCACTCCTTGGGCATGGCTCTTGAAACGAGCTTCGAGGGCGCGTGGCGAAGCGCAGGCGTCGAGCGTTTCGGCAGGGAAGAATGGGAATCAAGAGATGGTTCCAAACAGACTCTAACGTAACGTGAGGTTTGAGGACGAATCAGAAGGAAGAAGCCCGTGACAGACGAACAAGCGCTACGCATCGGCGAGGTCGCTGAGAGCACTTCGCTGTCCCTCCGGACGCTGCGCCACTACGAGGACATCGGACTCGTGATCCCCTCCGCCCGCACGGAGGGAGGATTCCGGCTCTACGGCGCGGAGGACATCGCGCGCCTTATGATCGTCCGCCGGATGAAGCCGCTGGGATACTCGCTCGAGGAGATGCGCGCCCTACTGGACGTCGTCGACGCGCTCCGCCGCACCCCTGGCGACCCGCAATTGCGCACCGAACTCGAAGCCATCCTCGACGAAGCCCGATCTCGACGGGAGCGACTGGCCACCCAGGTCGCCATGGCAGACGAGTTTCTCGCGCAACTCGACGGCGTCTGAGACGCTCAGCGCAGCTCCTCGCTAGCATCCCCGGGCCTTTCAGCTGCGACGCGATCCCCAGAAGCACTATGTCGGCCCGGCGTGATTTGATAGCGAGATGGACCGTCAAGGTGAGGCTTTACGCATCTCTGAGGAGTTTCTCGGAGACATCGAGCTTGCTCGCCTGAAAGCGTCAGAGATAGTGCTGAAGGCGAGCCGCCTGGCGAGATTGGTCGGACGCGACGACCTTACCGAGTTCCTGACCTATGAGCGTGGGGGATATCCCAAGGGCAGTGACGCGGCAAAGTGGATCGATCGGTCTGGAAGATGGGCAGCGAAGGACGAGAATAAGTACTACCCGCAGTCGATCGCAAAAGTGGAAGCGAGCCTTCAGGCAGCTGAGACGGCCATCGAGGCCATGCGTGGTGGGGGAAACTACTCGGGCGACATGATATTGCCAGCGTCGCGTGATCACGACAGCCGAATCGCTGGGCAAGCGCAGGCCGCGGGGATTTGGTTGGGGATATCCGGTCAGGTAGTCGCCGTCATCTATGACCTGGTTGCAGAGATATACCACGAGTTGCTGTTCAGCGAACTCCAGGCGTCGCTCTTCGCGGACATCCAATCAGTCATTGACGGAACCTTGGCCGAAGCGAGCGGAACTGCCCTCGCCAAGATCGAGCGGGTTTCGGAACGACTGAGAGACGGAGACCCGGAGTCTGTCAGTCAGGCGCTTACTACGTGTCGCCGACTGATAGATTCCTGCACTGACTCCGTCTTCCCGGCCCGGACAGAGCAGTACCCGATCAGCGATGACGTAGCCCTGTCCGTCGGACAACAGAACGTTCTGAATCGGCTGCAGGCTCACATCCACACGCTGGGAGTAGCTCAGGGACGCCGGGATCGGCTTAGACGGACTCTGGCTGACCTCTACAGTCGATGCTCAGCCGGAACCCATGCGGACGTGTCGGTGAACGAGGCTCGCTATATTTTCATTCAGGTCTATATTGCGTTGGGTGAGATCCTGTCCCTCAGTCATGATCCGCGAAAGCCTCAATGATCGCAGGGGTACAAGTGCGGGATCTGACGGCTTCATGACGCCATGTCCACGATGACCTTCCGCCAGGGCGGCGTTGCGCCAGCGTGCTACGAGTCTCCTCCGAGGGCGAGGCCGATCATCGCCGAGGTTGGGGCGCGCTCGGCGTCGGTGACCGCTGGGCTGACATCGCGGTCGCCAGCATGAGCACCGTGTGGAACTACGGCCCCGGGTACGAAGACCTCCTCATCGAGGCATACGGACTCACCCCCGACCGCGACCGCCTCGCCTACTACCGCGAGCTCTGGGACGCGACGTAGAAACCTGACGTGACAGTTGAGGCGGGCGCGAGTGGATGGCGAGCTAAGCCGCGATCGTGAAGACGAAGTTCCAGGCACCGGTTGCCACGGCAACGCCCACGGCAGTGCCGGAGATCGCGAGGCACACCAGAATCAGGAGCGCATCACGGCGGTCAAACGTCGCCACGCGAGCGTGCGTGCGGCGAATGCCGGGCACCCCGAATCCGCGCGCTTCCATCGCCGTCGACAGCGTGGTTCCGCGCCTAATCGCCAACACGAACAGCGCAAACGCGGCCCCGAAAAACCGGCGAACTCGGCCGTGGTCGGCGACACCGCGCGCACGACGCGCCAAAGCCAGCGAACGCGCATCGTTCGTCAACAACCCGAGCAGGCGCATCGCGGCGAGAGCGCCCATCACGAACCGTGGCGAGAAATGCAGCCGCTGAATCAGACCATCGGCGAGGTCGGTCGGGTCAATCGACGCGAACAGCGCGATCGAGGGCAGACCCACAGCAAACAGACGCAGTGCCGATGCCAGCGCGAGCTCGAGGGATCCCTCCGACACCCGCATCACGCCCCACTCGAACAGGATCTCCCCCCTCGCGACGCCGTACAGCGACACCGTGACGAAAACGGATGGTGCACCAATCCAAATCGGCAGCGTGCGGAGGAAGAACTCGCGAGGCGTCAACCCCGACGTCAGGATGATGCCGAGCCCCAGCGCCAGCGCGACCGCCGCCGACACCAGGTCAACCGACAACACCAACGGCACCGACAGGGCGAGCGCGCCGCCCAGTTTCGCAAGCGCGCTGCGCGACACAATCGGCCCGGTGCGGGTGCGCGGCGAATCGAGAATCACACTCATCGCTCCACCACCAACCTCACCCTGGCGTCATCCAGCACGGCTGGCTGCCCAGCACCAACAAACGCCCCACTCATGCGCCCACCACAAACTTTCGTGCGTGCAGCGCCCGCGGCACCTCATCGTCGTGCGTCACGACGACCAACGCGTGCCCGGCATCGCGCAACTCAGCCATCAGCCCGACGAGCTCGGCCCACGTCACGGCGTCTTGCCCGAACGTCGGCTCATCAAGCACCAGCACACGTGGCCGGGTCGCCAGCATCGCACCGACCGTCAGTCGACGCTGTTCGCCACCCGATAGTGTGTACGGGTTCGCACCCGCCACGTGCGCCAGTCGCAGCCGCTCGAGCAACTCATCGACGCGCGCCGACACTTCGTCTTCGCCCATCCCGAGCGCCCGCGGCCCGACGGCAATCTCATCCCGCACTGTGCGCGCAATGAGCTGATGCTCCGGCTCTTGCAACACGGTTCCGATGCGCGTCAACAACTGTCGTGAGGTCCACCGAAACGGATCCTGCTGCGCCATGCCCGCAAGCTCTGCGCTCGCGCGAACGGAACCAGAGTGTGCGGGAATGAGGCCGGCAAGCGTGAGGCCGAGGGTTGATTTTCCGGCACCGTTCGGCCCGACGATTCCGATCACTTCGCCAGCATGCACCGACAAATCGAAGGGCCCGGCAACGGGGTGCTTCTTCACCCGGGCAACCTGCAATTCCGATGCCTCGAGCAACAGCGAGCCGGGAGAAGCAGCAGGAGCACCGCGCGCCACCGGCGGATGCCCAGGCACCCACACTCCGGCGGCGGCGAGCTCAGCGCCGCGCTCGTGCAACACCATGGCAGGTGTTCCGTCAGCCACAACACCGTCGGGGCCGAGCACGATCACCCGCGTCACAATGTCGAGCCACACGTCGGTGCGGTGCTCGACGATCACGAGTGTCGCACCGGTGCGTTCCACCGTTCGCAACACCGCATCACGCACTTCGCGCACACCGGCCGGGTCGAGATTCGCCGTCGGCTCATCGAGCAAAATCGCGCCCGGCTGCATCGCCAGCACCCCAGCCAACGCGAGCCGCTGCTTCTGGCCGCCCGATAGCGCCGCCGTCGAGCGATCGTGGTCAACGTCGAGGCCCACGGCGTCGAGTGCGGCATCGACGCGACCGACCATCTCATCATGAGGAACGCCGAGGTTCTCCATGCCAAACGCGACATCGTCGCCAACGCGCGAGAGCACTGCCTGCGTGTCGGGGTCTTGCAGCACGAGTCCGACGCGACCCCGCTGGGATGCAACGGGCGCACCGTCGACGGTCATGGTTCCGAGCGCTTCGCCCTCATCGTCAGCGAGCACCCCCGCAAACGCATGCAAAAGCGTCGACTTACCCGAGCCACTCGCACCCAGCAGCAACACGCGTTCGCCGGGTTCAATCGTGAACGTGGCGTTTGTCACCGCCCACTTTTGGCGGGTAGCGTATCGCCACGCCCACGAGTGCGCGTCAAGCTGAACAGCCATTAGACGCGCTGTGAAACCTCACGCCCGGCAGCGAACCGGCTGAGCGCACCGGCCTTCGCGAGGCCCTTCATGATGAACCACGAGCCGAGGCCAGCGATGATCGCACCGGAGATCGTGGTTGACGTGATGTAAGTCACCGCGAACGCGGTGTCGTTGGCGCCGTACCAAAGGAAGCGGTCCAAGATTCCGGCGCCGAGGCCCGCAGCAGCACCGGCCAGGATCGCGATCGGCAGCTTGTAGACGCGGTACAGCACGATAAGGAAGACCAGCTCAGCCCCGAGGCCCTGAACGAGGCCCGAAACCAGCGTGAGCGCCTGCCACTGGTTACCGGCGAGCGCTGAAATCGACGCGGCCACCATTTCGGCGAACAGTGCCGCACCGGGCTTGCGCACGATGAGTCCGGCGAGCACGCCGGCGATGAGCCACGGGCCAGCAAGCAGACCCTGCAGGCCCGGCAGAATCGGCTTCAGCAGGCCAGACGGAACCTCGTACGCGAAGTTCCAGACGATGAAAAGCACGGCACACGCGACGGCGATGATGCTCGCCATGACGATGTCGACAACGCGCCACTTCCACACCGAAGCGGTGAGGGCGCGGTCTTCCGCAGACAAAAGGGCAGACGAGTGCATTTTGTTTCCTTCCTTCGCTGGCATTATCCAGATCAGGTTTGACGGTCGAAGCGTTCTCGCTTCCTCTCAGCCCGGTGCACACCGAACTCCCGTGGGTATGACCCGAGTATAGTCACGAACTGAGATTCACAGCGCGGCAGGGTAAATTGGGCGGGTGACTCAACTCGCCGATGCTGACGCACCCGAACAGCACCTTGCCGCTGACAAGCCGGTGCTGCCGTGGGTAACCGCCGAGTGGCTGACGAGCCGTCGCACCGAGGCTTTCCCGGAGCCCGGTTCGCTTGACCTGCTGCAAGACCAGCCACGGGGGCGTGGGCTCGGTCGCGTCATCATTCCGGCGGTTGTCCTCGCGAGCCTTGCCGCCAGCTACGTCGGAGCGACGTTGCTGTTTCCGCTCACGAATTTGGCGCCCACGGTCACCAAGACCCCGGTTTCGGTGACCGCCGCAGCACCCGCGCTCCCCTCGTGGCCCATCGAAGGTTCCGCCGGCGTCGGCGTGCAGCGCATTGGCAGCGTCTCGAGCACATTCGAGCAAGAATCCATGGCGAGCATCACCAAGGTGATCACCGCGATGGTCATTCTCGAGGCACTCCCGCTGAACCCCGGCGAACAGGGCCCGGAGTATTACTTCACGCAGTACGACAGCAACCTGTACTGGGATTATTTGCGCAACAACGAGTCCGCGCTCGACGTTCCGATCGACGGTACGCTCACCGAATATCAGCTGTTGCAGGGCATCCTGATGGGCTCCGCTGGCAACTACACCGACTTCCTCGCCGAGCAGATTTGGAACAGCGACGAAGAATATGCCGCTGCGGCTATGGAATGGTTGAACCGCAACGGCATCACCGGAATCACGGTCGTTGAGCCCACCGGAATCAACCCCGACAACGCTGCCATTCCGGGTTCTCTCTCCCGCCTCGCCGAAGTTGCGCTGCAGCACCCGGTGTTTGCGGAAATCGTCGCGACGCCGGTTGCCGAGATTCCCGGCAACGCCGAGCCCGTCGCGAACACCAATGACTTGCTCGCCGACGCGGGCGTCATTGGCGTCAAAACCGGCTCGCTCGAAGGCTTCAACCTGTTGACGGCGAAAGACGTCACGATCGACGGAACCACGGTGCGGTTGACAGCGTCGGTCATCAACCAGGCAGATCCGCAGACCCGTGACGCCGAGTCACGACGCCTCCTCGCAGATCTCGAAGTCGCGCTCGCACCGACCAACGCCGTGCCTGGCGGCACCGCCGTCGGCAACGTCGCAACGGTCTGGGGAGCACAGGCTGAGCTGCGCACCGCGACCGATTCCACGCTCATCCTGTGGAACGGCGCAACCGGAACCACCGCCTCCACCCTCGAACTCGGCGACGAGTGGAAGAAGGGTGAAAAGGCCGGTTCGGTCACCGTCACCGGCCCACTCAACGAGCGCGTCGTCGACGTTGTACTCGCCTCCGACCTGCCCGGGCCGTCGGCCTGGTGGCGCCTCACGCACCCGCTCGAACTCTGGGGCCTGGTTTAGACCCCGAGCTCTGAGCGAGCGCTAGAGCGCGCCGTTCAGCAGGCCATCGCGGTTGGCTGCGTACAGTCCTTCACGCCAGCTCGTGATGCCGGTCACCGTGATCGACGCGACGCCAGCCTCATCGCGCTCGACGCGCATCACTTCACCCGCGTCGGCAAAGCCGTCCTCGGGCACCGAACGCAGTGCGCCATCGTCATCGGGGTGCATGATCGTCATCACACCGGCCGGGTCAACCGCCGCGGGCGAGAGCTGCAGCGCAACACCCGGGAGAGCGACAACGGCCGTCGCGCCCCACAGCGCCCAGAAGGTTCCGTTGACGTCCGACACATCATCGCTCTCAGCGCGAGCAACTTCGTGAGCGGCTTCGTCCAGCAGACGAATGATCGCGGTCGCCCAGTCGCTCGCCTTGCCATCAATGCGGTTCGTCAGCACGCTGACCGCGAGGCCCGTCTTCGGGTCACCCCACGTCTGCGTGATGTGACCGGGGAAGCCGCCCGAGTGCCCGATGACGTGGCGCTTACCGATTGCACGCTGAATCCAGCCAAGGCCGTAGAAACGTGTGAGACCGTTCTTGGTGATCGTAGATTCCTTGCGCTGCATAAGCCGTTTGGAGTCATCGTTCAAGAACAGGTCGGTGCCGAGAGCGTGCGCGCTCAGCCAGGCCGAAATGGTCTCGGCGTTGGCCCAGAACCCGGTGGCCGATGCCTGCGCCCGGGTGTCGACCGGAGCGACGACGGGCGACACAGTTTCGGCGTCGCCATCACGCCAGTAGCCCAGCGGTGCCGCGTGACCCGAGACGATTTCGACGTCAGCACCAGCACCCAGGTCGGGGCCCAGCGTCGCGGGCGCACCCATGAATTCGGAGAGCACCGGAACCACGTCGAGAGCAACGTCGTTGAAGTCGCGCTTCGTGGCGGCTTCGATAATGAGCCCGAGCAGGCTGTACGCCAGGTTCGAGTAGTGGAAGTGCGTGTTCGCGGGGTAGACGCTGTCGTGCTGCAGCTCGGCGATCAGTTCATTCCGATTCGGGAATAGCTTCGTCCGCTGCCACCAGTTCGCGTCAACGCCGTCGCGCTCAACACCGGCCTGGTGGCCGAGCAGCGCACGCACGGTTCGTGATGCGACCGGAGCGTCGGCGAGTTCGGGAATGAGTGAACCAACCGTGGCGTCGAGGCTCAGCTCGCCGCGCTCGACGAGCTGCATGATGAGCGTCGCCGTGAACGTCTTCGAGTGCGACGCAATGCGGAACGCGTGCTGCGTCGTGACGGGTTCGCGCGTTGCGGTGTCGGTCACCCCCGATGCGTAGGAGAACAGCACGTCCTTACCGAGCCGCACCGCGACCTGCACGGCCGGCACACCGCTCATCACCCGCTGGGTGTCAATCCATTCGCGAAGGAAGGGCTCAAGGCGGGGAAGAACGGCAACAACGGCGTCATCAGTGCGGGTCATGGATTTAGCCAATCACATAACCGCTGCTGCGATTGACGGGGTTCGCCGGTTCCACGTGAAACGTCCCGCCCAGGAGAACCCGGGCGGGACGTTTCAGATGACGCGCTTACGCCTCGGCGTTACCGGACGGCTCGGAAGCCTCCGGAGCTGCCTCAGCGACAACCTCGACCGACTCGGTCGGGTTTGCCGACTGCGCCATTTGCTCTTCCGCGGTCTCCGCGTCGACAGCCTGTTCGAACTGCGACTGGTACAGGCGCCAGTAGGCACCGTGCTGCGCGATGAGCGTTTCGTGGTTGCCCTGCTCGACAATGTCACCAGACTCCATCACGAGGATGAGGTCGGCGTCACGAATCGTCGACAGTCGGTGCGCGATAACGAACGACGTGCGACCTTCTCGCAACGCAGCCATGGCGTGCTGCAGCAGCAGCTCGGTGCGGGTGTCAACGGAGCTCGTCGCCTCATCGAGGATGAGCACGGTCGGCTGCGCCACGAAGGCGCGGGCGATCGTGATGAGCTGGCGTTCACCGGCCGAGACGTTGGAGGCGTCTTCGTCTAGCACCGTGTCATAGCCGTCGGGCAACGAGTGCACGAACTTGTCGACACGGGTCGCGACAGCAGCCTCGACGATCTCAGCATCGGTGGCCGATTCGCGACCGTAGCGGATGTTCTCGCGAATGGTTCCGGAGAACAGCCACGGGTCTTGCAACACCATGCCGGTGCGCGAGCGCACATCGTCACGCGTGAGCTTCGCGATGTCTTGGCCATCGAGCAGAATGCGTCCGCCGTCAAGCTCGTAGAAGCGCATCAGCAAGTTCACAAGCGTCGTCTTACCGGCACCCGTCGGGCCCACAATCGCGACCGTCTGGCCCGGCTCCACCCGGAACGACAGGTTCTTGATGAGCGGGCGGTCCGGCGTGTACGCGAACGCCACGTTCTCGAACTCGATGACGCCGGCACCTTCAACGAGGGCCGGAGCATCAGCAGCGTCAGGCTCCTGCTCTTCAGCATCAAGCAGTTCGAACACACGCTCAGCCGAGGCGGTACCCGACTGCACGACCGTGGCCATGCCGCCGAGCTGCGAAAGCGGCTGGGTGAACATCTGCTCGTACTGCAGGAACGACTGCACGTTACCGATGTTGAGGTTACCGGCGGCCACCTGCAGCGCACCGACAACAGCGATGCCGACGTAAGTGAGGCTACCGATGAACGTCATCGCGGGCATCATGATGCCGGAGAGGAACTGCGCACGGAAGCTGGCCTGGTAGAGCTCTTCGTTCTCTGCCTGGAATGCGGCAATCTGTGCCTGCTCGCGGCCGAACACCTTGACCAGTGCGTGACCCGAGAACGACTCCTCAACGCGAGCGTTGAGGGCACCAACCTTGCCCCACTGCGCCTTGAAGGCCTTCTGCGAACGCGGCCCGATGATGCCAAACACGACTGCCATGAGCGGCAACGACACGAGTGCAACGAGAGCCAGGAGCCACGAAATCGAGAACATCATGATGAGCACGCCGACCACGGTGAGCAGCGAGGTAATCGCGCTCGAGAGTGCCTGCTGCATCGTCTGCGTGATGTTGTCGACGTCGTTAGTGACGCGGGAGATCAGCTGACCGCGCTGCACCTTGTCGAAGTACGACAGCGGCAGACGGTTGATCTTCTCTTCGATCTGCGCGCGCAGGCGGAACATGGCCTTCACCATCACGATGTTGACGACGTAGCCCTGCACCCACCCCAGGATGGCCGAGAACACGTACAGCGCCATCACGAACACGATGGTTTCGCGCAGCTTCGTGAAGTCAATGCCGGCACCCGGGTCGAAGTCGTTCATCTTCGCAATGGTGTTTGCGAACTCCTGCTGACCCGCGGCCCGCAGCATCTCAACGAACTGCTCCTGCGTGGTTCCGGCCGGCACTTGCGACCCCAACTGCGTGTTGAGGAAGCCTTCGAACACCACGTTCGTGGCGTTACCGAGAACCGTCGGTGCCCACACCGAGAGCACGACACCAATGGCACCCAGTAGGGAGACGAAAATGAACGCCCACTTGTAGGGCGCCAGCACGCCAATCATGCGCTTGAAGCTCGGCCAGAAGTTCTTGGCCTTGCCGCCCTGCGCCCACTCGCCAGACTGCATGGCGAGTTCCATTTGCTTCGCGTTTTCTTCTTCTTCTGCCGCCGCTACCTCAGCGTCAGACAGTGCGTTCACGTTGCTCATGCGTCCACCCCCAGCTGCGATTCGACGATTTCGCGGTACGTCTCGTTCGTGGCCGACAGCTCGGCGTGCGTACCCGCACCCACGACCTGGCCGTCTTCGAGCACGATGATGCGATCGGCTTCGGTGATGGTCGACACACGCTGTGCGACGACGATCTTGGTGACGTTGGGGAGTTCAGCCCACAGTGCCTGACGCAGTTTCGCGTCAGTGGTCACATCAAGCGCGGAGAACGAGTCGTCGAAGATCAGGATCTCCGGCTGGCGCACCAGCGCACGCGCAATCGCGAGGCGCTGTCGCTGACCACCCGAAACGTTGGTACCGCCCTGGGCAATCGGAGACTCCAGACCCTGAGGCATTTCAGCGACAAAGTCCTTACCCTGCGCGATCTCGAGCGCCCGCCACAAGTCGTCGTCTGTGGCGTCTTCACGACCAAAGCGCAGGTTGGAGGCAATGGTTCCGCTGAACAGGAACGACTTCTGCGGAACCAGACCAAGCTGCGCCCAGAGGCTCTCCGGGTCAGCTTCGCGCACGTCGACGCCACCGACCAGCACACGGCCGCCCGTGACATCGAACAGTCGCGGCAACAGCGAAATGAGCGTCGTCTTGCCGGAACCGGTGGAACCAACAATCGCGACAGTCTCGCCAGCACGGGCTTCAAATGACACGTTGTGCACGACCGGCGCCTCAGCACCGGGGTACTGGAAGGTCACGTCATCAAAGCGCACGACGCCGCGCTCCGGGAACTCCGTCACCGGGTTCGCAGGCGGAGCCAGGGTCGACGGCTGGTCGAGCACTTCGCCGATACGGTCGGCCGAGACGGCTGCGCGCGGAATCATCATCGTCATGAAGCTCGCCATCAGCACACCCATCAGGATGAGGCCGATGTACTGCATGAACGCGAAGATCGTGCCGAAGCTGGTGTTGCCGTTGTTGACCTCGATGCCGCCAAACCAGACGACACCGACGATCGTGACGTTGAGCACGAGCATCGCGACCGGGAACAGCACGACGAACAGCGAACCGATCCAGCGACCGATCTTGAGAATGCCGTCGTTCGCTTCGCGGAATCGCTCTTCTTCAATGCGCTCGCGCACGAAGGCTCGCACGACACGCACACCGGTCAGTTGCTCACGCAACACGAGGTTCACGGCGTCAAGCTTGCCCTGGTACTTGCGGAATGCCGGAACCATGCGGCTGATGATGAAGAGCGCGAAAACGAGCAGAATCGGCACGGCGACGGCGATGAGCCACGACAGCCCCACGTCTTGGCGCAGTGCCATGATGATGCCGCCGATGGCCATGAGTGGCGCCTGCACGAGCATCGTCGCGCCCATCATGGCGAGCATCTGTACCTGCTGCACGTCGTTCGTGTTGCGGGTAATCAGCGAGCCCGCGCCGAAGTGCGAAATCTCGCGCTCGGAGAAGTCGCTCACGCGTGCATAGACGTCACCACGGATGTCTCGTCCGGCGGACATGGCTGCGCGCGCAGCGAAGAACGTGGCGATGATGGACGCCACGATCTGACCGAACGCGATGGCGAGCATGAAGCCACCACGCGTCCAGATGTAGTTCGTGTCACCCTTGGCGACGCCCTCGTTGATGATGTCGGCGTTGAGGTTGGGAAGGTACAACATTGCCAATACCGCGGCGGCTTGAAAAACGAGCACGGCGATGAGCCAGCCCCGGTATGGTTTCATGTACCTGACGAGGAGTTTTAGCAGCAAAATATCTCCGATTCAGGATTGCCTTTTCTGCCGGTGGGCAGAAAAGGGCAAGGAGATACATTACGTCTCTCCCCTGTGACATGCAACATTCGCAGGGATGAATTGTTCCCGAAAATGTGGGGCAATCTACTCAAACTCCGCGGCAACGGCGTTGCGGTGGTAGTCGAAGATGATGCTCGTGCGCGTCGATGCCACGGTCGGTTGTGCCGAAAGGTGCTCGACGACGAAGGTGCGCACGTCAGCGGATGACTCCACCGCAATGTGAACCAGGAAGTCGTCGCTCCCACCCACAAAGAACACCTGAATCACCTGCGGCAGCCGGCGGATGGCCTGACTGAAGGCCACGATGCTCTCCTGCCGTGAGCCCGCGCGCAAGGTCACGCCCACCATGGCCTGCAGGCCCTTGCCGAGCCTGGCCTGGTCAATGCTCGCGTGGAATCCGGTGATCACCCCACGCTCAATAAGCGCCTTCACACGCGTGTGCATCGTCGACGGGGCAACCCCCACTGCCGCGGCGAGTTCAGCGTTGGTCATGCGGCCGTCTCGAGCCAGCAAGTCGAGAATGTGCGAGTCGACGTCATCGATCCGAAGATTATTCGTCACCATTACTCCTTCAGCACCGGAAACCACTGGTTCCGCTCCCCCATCCGCTCACTCAGCGAATGTTCTTCAACGCTTTCACACAAACCCCGAACTTTCTGCGATTCTAATGCGCACCGAATTAATTACGAGTGCCAGACTGCCATCAAGCAGCAGCCGCTTCAGCGTCGAAGGAGTACCTCATGAAGGTCGCGATCCCCGCCGAAATCAAGAACAACGAGAACCGCGTTGCCATCACGCCCGCCGGTGTCGACACGCTCGTGCAGCACGGTCACGAGGTCTTCGTGCAGCGGGGCGCTGGCGACGGCTCGCGAAACTCTGACGCCGACTACGTGGCTGCTGGCGCGACGATTGTTCCCAACGCGGAGGCGGCGTGGGGCGAGGCTGAGCTCCTCCTCAAGGTGAAGGAACCGATCGCGAGCGAGTACGGCTACCTGCGCGAAGACCTCACCCTATTCACGTACCTGCACCTCGCCGCGAACAAGCCGCTCATTCAGGCGTTGCTTGATGCCAAGACAACGGCAGTTGCCTACGAAACTGTGCAGCTCGTCGACCGTTCGCTGCCGCTCCTCAGCCCCATGAGCGAGGTCGCGGGTCGCCTGTCGATCCTTGTCGGCGCGCAGACGCTGATGAGTCCGTCGGGCGGTCGGGGCATCCTGATGGGTGGTATTCCCGGCACGCCAAAGGCCAAGGTCGTCGTGATCGGTGGCGGTGTTGCCGGTGAGCACGCGACTGCTGAAGCACTCGGCATGGGTGCCGATGTGACGACGATCGACATCTCGCTGCCGCGCCTGCGCGACCTCGAACGTCGCTTCAACGGTGAAATCCAGACGCGTGTTTCGAACCGGTGGGAAATCGCCGAACAGGTGTCGAAGGCTGACCTCGTGATTGGTTCGGTGCTTATTCCGGGCGCGTCGGCGCCGAAGCTCGTGACGCTCGATATGGTCGCCGGCATGAAGGAGGGTTCGGTGCTCGTCGACATCGCGATCGACCAGGGCGGTTGCTTTGAGGGTTCGCGCCCGACGACCCACGACGACCCCACGTTCGCGGTGCACAATTCGCTCTACTACTGCGTCGCGAACATGCCTGGCGCGGTTCCGGAGACCTCCACGCGCGCCCTTACCAACGCGACCCTGCCGTACGTCACGGCCATTGCCGACCAGGGGTGGGCGCGTGCCGCCGCCGAAGACGCTGCACTCGCCAAGGGGCTCAACACCCAAGGCGGTGTGATCACAAACGACGCTGTGGCTGCCGCGTTCGTGAGCTGACCACAGCAATCGCCGCGGCACTGTTCGCGAGCGTCGAGCGCCAGCCAGCGCGGGCCGCGTACCCGCCCACCACGAAGAACAGCGGCATGATGTTGAGAATCCAGCTCGCCGCGTTGAACCACGGCTGCTTTTCGACGGTGCGCTCGATGAGCAGTGAGCCGTCTTCGGCGACACCGACGCCCGTGAACAGCACGTGCACAAACACGACGAGCACGACGCAGGTAACGCGCGCAAGGTCGAGCGTGAGGTCACGCCCCCTCTGGAATCCCCCGTGACATGCCGATCAGCGTAGCGGGTGACGCATGTCACGCCGCGCATATGTCCACAGCGTGACGGGCGGGTGGCTACAGCCCGGTCTGCGTAGCTCCGTCGCGGCGCGGCTTGTAAACCACGAGCGAGTGGAACACATAACGCACGACGAAGGCGATCGCGAGGAGCACGGCGGTCGCGAGCACGCTCGATACGTGCCACGTTTCAACGACGACGTACAGGGCCGCAATGCGCACGATGGCCTCAATAGCGTTGAACGCGAACGACTTCGCAAAGCGCAGCCACATCGGCCCCGCCGCTGCCTTCATATCGCGGAACACGAAGAGTTCGATCAGCAAGAAGTTGCCGACGATGGTGAGCACGCTCGCGACGATGGCCGCCCACACGTAGGGCACGTCCCACCCGGTGAGTACCGCCATGATGACGACGTTGGCGACGGCGCCGAGACCACCGATGAGCGCGAAGATCGACATGCGGCCGAAGCGCAGCTGGGTGAGCTGGGTGAGAAACCGCAGGCCCTGCGTGAACGAGGCTTTTGATTCGCCGGCGTGACGGTCTTGAAAGTCGAACGGAATCTCGGTGACGCGCAGCGGCTGACGAGCAAGGACCTCCAGCAGAATCTTGAAGCCGCGGGGCTTCAAGCTCTCCCAATCGATCGCGTTCTTGTTGACCAGGAAGAAGCCGGTCATCGGGTCGGTGCACTCACGCAACCGCACCGGGAACATGGCCTTCGTCACCATGGTCGACAGTTTCGACACGGCAACGCGCACCTGGTCGCTCAGCCCATGGGCGGTGCCGCCACCGGTATAGCGCGACGCGACCACGACGTCAGCGTCACCCTGCGCATACCGAGCCAGAAGTTCCGGAATCTTCTCCGGCGGATGCTGCAGATCGCCGTCCATCACGATGCAGACGCCACTGCGTGCGGCACGAATGCCGGTCACGACGGCACCGCCGAGGCCGCCCTCGGCTTCATCTCGGTGAATGACGGTCACGGCGATTCCGGCGCTCGGTGCGAGTGCGCGGGCGATGACCGGAGTTTCGTCGCTGCTGTCGTCGACGATGATGAGTTCGGCGTTGACGCCAGCCAAAGCGCCAGAGACCCGCGAGATCAGCTCAGCAACGTTGCCTTCTTCGTTGTAGGTCGGCACGATGATGCTGGCGGCATACTCGGCCGCGGGGTTGGCTTCTGACATGAAGTCTTCGGCTATTCCTCTACCTCGGTGGACGACGCGGATGCATCGTTGTCTGCGGTGGCGCCGGCCCCGGCAAACGCTTGTCCGCTAAAGAACATCGTGGCGTCCCCCCAGAACGTTGCGGATTCATCCGCGCCGTAAGTAACCGTAACCGACATATCTGTTTGTTGCGTCGGATCGACGGCAAAAAAGTATGTGACCTGCCTCACCATGCCCACGCCGACCCATGACGGGAACGGCTGCGTGTCAATCGCATCGGCCTGCACGGCGGGCTGCCGGTCGGCTCCCGTGGTCACCGTCACGACGGGGTTCATGAGGTCGGCATCGCGGTCTGACACGTTCGCGTATGCGATCGAAATGCGCAGCATGGGCCCAAGGTCGGAACCATCAACATTCGATTGCGCGTCTACGCGCTGCACGTCAGTGATCGCGAAGAAGCTGCCGTCGGCCGTGCGCGCCATTTCGGTCAGGCCCACCGCGCCATCGGGTGCGGTCGGCACCGCAACCGGTGGCACAGTTTCGGTGACCTCAGGTGTCGGCGTGGGGTTGGGTTCTGCCATCGCGGTCGCCGACGTTTGCGCGCCACCAAAGATCGGCAGCGTGACGCCCTGCGACGAGTACCACCACAGCACACCGGCCGTGAGGACAGCGGCAACACCGAGGAACCCGGCACCAATACCCACCGCGCGACGCCAGGTTGGTTTCGTCGTCGTGGGTTCTGGCTTCTGCCGAGGTTGCGGCGTCTGCTGTTCTTGCGGTTGCTGCGGCTCCTGTCGCGCCGAGCGCTGCGCCCGCTCGGCATGCGTCGCCGGTGCAGGCACGTCTGCGACGGTCAGAGTCGTAGGAGATTCCATCTCAGAAGAGGTCGGAACCACGGCTGCAGTTTCCAGGGCAGGATCGGGTTCTGGTTCTGGTTCTGGTTCGGATTCCTCATCCGGGTCAACGAGCAGCGCCGCAAACAGCTTCGCCGCATCGGACATTTCGGGCTCGGGCTCGGGCTCTGGTGCGGGCTCCGCAACGACCGCGGGCGCCGGCGTCGACGCAACCGCAATCACCGGCGTGGGCTCAGACGCCACCTCAACCGGTGTGGACTGCGCCACCGGAGCCTTTTCAACCGGAACCTTCTCAGCGGCCTTCTCCGCCGAGGTCGTCACAGACGCCTTCGCTGCCGGAGCCTTTACGGCCGGGCTCTTCGTAGCCGGAGTCTTCGCGGCCGCAGCCTTCGGTGCCGCAGCCTTCGCCGGAGTCTTCTTCGCAGGCGCCGATTTCTTGGCGGGCGCGGGCTTCTTTGTTGCGGGCTTCACGGCGTCGGGGCTCGCAGATGCGGCCTCGGGCGTCGGGTCGTCGGTCATCAATGCTCCCTACCGGAACGACGTCGGGTACGCGACCGGTCAAAAATGTGTGATTCGGCTCGCGTTCGAGTCGGCGCGGGCGCTCTTCTGAGCATAGGGCGCGGCGTCTGGCCGCTGAATTCCGCGCCTCAGCGCCTCTGTCACGCACCCCAAAACGACCCTCGCACCCCTGGTTCCGCGTTACCCTAAAGTCATGACGACTCCTGCAGCAGACACCATCACGATGTTCGGCGCCGAATGGTGCAGCGACTGCCGACGCACGAAGAAGCAGCTCGACGAACTCGGCATCACGTACACCTACGTTGACCTTGAGGCTGAGCCCGCCGCCGCTGACGTTGCGCGCGAGATCTCGGGTCGCATGAACATTCCGGTGGTTGTTTACCCCGACGCGACGCACCACGTTGAGCCGTCAAACGACGACGTTGAGCAGAAGCTGCGCTCGCTCAACCTGATTTAAGGCCCGGGCCCGGCTCACGTGCCCTATGCTGGCGCGATGAGCAACGCCGCTCCTTCTCAGGCCACGCCCGCCACCCGACTGTCGGCGGGCACCATCGCTCGGTACTCGATCGGTTCGATCGGAACCGGTGGTTTCGCGACCCTCCCGGGCCTCGTTCTCGCGTACTACCTGACCGATAACCTCGGGGTCGCTGCCGCGACCGCTGGCCTCATCATCACGCTCGCGAAGCTGTGGGACGTCGTGATCGACCCCCTCATCGGAGCCCTGAGCGACCGCCAGCGCATTCGCTACGGCACCCGTATCGGCTTCATGAAGCTCGGCGCGATCGCCCTGCCCACCCTGTTTGCGCTGACGTTTGCCGTCACCCCCTCTTGGGGAACGGTCGTCGGCACGATCTGGGTACTCATCGCGTTCACGGGTGCCGCGACAGCGTTCAGCCTTTTTCAGGTTCCGTACCTCGCCCTACCCGCCGAGCTCACCACCAGCTACGACGAACGCACGCGCCTGCTGACGTGGCGCGTCATGGTGCTCACGATCGCGATTCTACTGTTCGGCGCCGGCGGACCGATGCTCCGCAAGATGACCGGAGACCCGGTCACCGGATACCTCCTCATGGGCGTCGTCGCGGGCATCGCGATCGGCCTCGGCATGTGGGTTGCGAGTCGCACCGCGCCGAAGCAAGCGCCCCTCGCCAACGTCGCGCTCCCGCGTCTGAACCTCTGGAACCACTACGCGGAAGGCGTCCGCGGCCTGCGCCGCAGCCAACCATTCCGCGTGCTGCTGCTGACGTTCTTCCTGCAGGCACTCGCGACCGGCCTCATGCTCGCGGGCGCACAGTACGTCGCGACGTGGGTCATGAAGAGCGAAGACGCCGTGACCTTCCTGTTCGTCGCGCTGATCGCCCCCGCACTGCTCGCGGCTCCGATCTGGCGTCTCATCGCGCAGCGCACCGAAAAGCAGGCCGCCTTCCGCATCGCAACGCTGGTCTTCATCGTCGCGGTCATCGCGATCTCGGTCGCACTCTGGCTGCCGGGCGACTGGATGTACATTCCCGTCGGCGTCGCTGGCATCGCCTACGCGGGCATGCAGTCGCTGCCCATGGCGATGTTGCCGGACGTCATTTCGCACGACGAGCGGGAGAGCGGAACCAATGGTGCCGGTGCGCTGAGCGGCATCTGGACGGCGGGTGAAACGATTGGCTTCGCCCTCAGCGCCACCGTTCTCACCACGGTGCTGGCCATCACCCAGTACGTGCCAAGTGTCGCCGGTGAAGTCGTCACCCAGCCGGCGACCGCGATCGCCGGCATCGTCATCAGCTTCTCCCTGGTTCCGGCCGGCCTCGCCGCCCTCAGCCTGCTGTCACTCGCCCGCTATCGCCTCACCCGCGCAGACATCGATCAGGTCGCCGCCGTAGAGTAATCGTCAAAGAAGGAGTCCGCGTTGAGCACACCCGCTGCATCCCAGCCGAAGAAGCCAGCCGCGAAGAAGGCGCCCGCGAAGAAATCCGCGACCGGCACCGCAACGGCCACGAAGCCCGCCCCGAAGAAGACAGGGACGAAGTCGGCACAGAAGGCCGTGAGCACGGCCCCCACGATCGCACCCGAGATCAGCGAGGCGCTCGACGCCGACGTTGCCGCGCTCGAGATGGGCGGCAAGATTTGGTCGACGCTGACGATCGCGCAGCGTGCCACGGTGCTCGGTCACGTGCGTGACGCGGTCGCAAAGCACGCCGAAGAGTGGGCCGTCACAGCGGCTGCCTCGAAGGGGCTCGATGAAGACCACCCGCTTCGCGGTGAAGAGTGGCTCGCCGGCCCCTACGCAACGCTGTCGGGTCTCGACGCGCTCATCACGTCACTTGATGCGCTGGCCGCCGGCGACAGCCCGATCAAAGACGTGCGCACGTCACTCACACCCACCGGACAGGTGGCGGTGCACGCGTACCCGGCCACGAAGATCGACGCGATGCTCCTCAACGGCTACACCGGTGAGGTGTGGCTCAAGCCTGGCGTCACGGCTGACGCGGCCAAGCGCAACGCGGGCCTGGCCCAGCTCACTCCGACGGATGGCGGCGGCGTAGGCCTCGTGCTGGGCGCTGGCAACGTGACGTCGATCCCGATTCTCGACGTGATGTACGAACTCATCGCGTTCAACCGCGTCGCACTCCTCAAGCTCAACCCGACGCAAGACACCCTGCTGGGGGTCTTCCGCAAGGCGTTGCAGCCGCTCATCGAGCCCGGCTTCGTGCGCATCGTGACCGGCGCCGGCGATGTCGGCGCGTACCTCACCGCGCACGAGGGCTTCTCTCACGTGCACATCACCGGTTCTGCCGTCACGTTCGACACGATCGTGTGGGGCCCCGGGGAAGCGGGCCAGAAGCGCAAGGCCACCGGCGTGCCGCAACTGACCACCCCGATCACCGGTGAACTCGGCGGCGTTGCCCCGATCATCGTGGTTCCGGGTCCGTGGACGCAGGCCGACCTCGACTACCAGGCCGAGCACGTCGTCACAATGCGTCTGCAGAACAGCGGCCACATCTGCATCTCGGGCCAGGTCGTGATGGTCTCCCCGGAGTGGACGCAGAAGGATGACTTCCTTGCCGCCGTGCGTCGCGCATACGCTAAGGCGCCGCAGCGCCCGGTTTGGTATCCGAACAGCGACGCGAAGCGTGCGATCGCGACCGATGCGTACCCCGATGCCGAACAGTATGGCCCGCGCCTGCTGATCGAGATCGACGACAAAGACGACGCCACGACGCTCGAGACCACGGAGTTCTTCTCGCCGGTGCTGGGAATCGTGGAGGTTGACGGAACCGGTCAGCGGTTTGTCGACAACGCGATCCGGTACGCAAATGAAAAACTGGCCGGCACGCTTGGTGCAAACGTTCTGATCGACCCGATCACTCAGGCCGAACTCGGCGACGGTTTCGAGCGCGCGATCACAAACCTGCGCTACGGCAACATCGCGATCAACGGCTGGACGGGTTTCTCGTTCGTTGCTCCGACGCTCTCGTGGGGAGCCTTCCCCGGCCACACCCTTGAGGACGTCGGCAGCGGTATTGGCATCGTGCACAACGCTCTGCTGCTCGACGATGTCGAGCGCTCGGTGTTGCGCGGACCATTCCGCCCCTTCCCGCGTTCGCTGGGTCGCAGCCGCTTCTCGATCCTGCCGAAGCCACCGTGGTTCGTGACGTCACGCACGTCGGCCGAGGTGTCAGAGGGCTTCACACGGTTCTTGATCGACAAGAACGTGTTGCGCCTCACCAAGACGCTGGGCGCCGCACTGCGGTCATAAGCCCGACGAACACAAACGCCCGCCGCGAGCGCTCAGGCACTCCGGCGGGCGTTGTGTTGTGCGTCTTACGCGGCGAACCTATCTGTCGCGGCTCTCAGCGCGCGACGGATTCCTGGTTCCGTCGCCGCATGCCCGGCATCGGGCACCACGATGAATTCAGCTTCGGGGAACGCCTTGTGGAGGTCCCACGCGGTCATCATGGGCGTGCACATGTCGTAGCGGCCCTGCACGATGACGGTCGGAATGTCGCGGATGCGCTCCACTTCGTCGATGAGCTGGTTCTCGCTGAACCAGCCGCCGTGCGAGAAGAAGTGGTTCTCGATGCGCGCAAACGCGACCGCGCGTTCTGGCACTTCCATCTCCCCGACGTGATCGGGGTCAAGGTGGAGGGTGGTTGTTGCACCCTCCCACGTGCTCCACGCGATGGCCGCCGGCACGTGCACGGCGGGGTCAGGGTCGATCAGGCGGCGGCGGTACGCGGCGACAAAGTTGTTGCGCTCGAGCACCGGGATTTCGGCAACGTACTTCTCCCAGAGGTCGGGGAAGACTGCGGCCGCACCACCCTCGTAAAACCACTCAATTTCGTGCTGGCGCAGCGTGAAGATGCCGCGCAGCACGAGTTCGCTCACCGCGGTCGGGTGCGTCTCGGCGTAGGCAAGCGCGAGGCCCGAACCCCACGACCCGCCGAAAACCTGCCACTGCGCGATACCGAGGTTTTTGCGCAGCAACTCCATGTCGGCCACGAGGTGCCATGTGGTGTTGAAGCGCATATCGGCGTTCGGCTCGCTCGCGTGCGGCGTCGACTGACCGCAACCACGCTGGTCGAACAGGATGATGCGGTACTTCTCCGGATCAAAGAATCGACGCTGCCACGGCGACGTGCCTGAACCCGGGCCGCCGTGCACGAACACGACGGGCTTTCCCTCCGGGTTTCCGCTCTGCTCCCAGTACATGCGGTGGCCATCGCCCACCAGCATGGTTCCGGTTTCGTATGGCTCAATCTCCGGATACAGATCTTCGTTCAGTGCTTCGTTGCTCATGATCCCCCAAGATCACTCTTTTACAGCTCACTCCCGCTCACGTCGAACGTGTTGCAGGCGTTCACGCCGTACTGGTAGCCGGTGGCAAACCAGCGCTGGCGCTGTTCGCTGGAACCATGGGTCCAGCTCTCCGGGTTTACAAAGCCACCGGATTGCTTCTGAATGTTGTCGTCACCGACCGCGCTGGCAGCGTTGAGCGCGTCAACAATTTCAGCCTCGGTCGGCGCCTTCATGTAGGGCGTTCCGCTCGCATCCTTCTGCTCGGGAAGGTGCGCGACGAAGGCGCCGGCGTAGCAGTCGGCCTGCAATTCGGTACGCACGCCGTTGGAGTCAGGGCCGGAACCATTGTTCGGGTACTTCTGCATGATGCCGGTGATGTATTGCACGTGGTGGCCCCACTCGTGGGCGAGCACATACACCTGGGCCAGGTCGCCTGCGCTTGCGCCAAACTGCTCACGCATCAGCTGCCAGAACGTCGGGTCGATGTAGACCGTCTGGTTCGACGGGCAGTAGAACGGGCCCGCGGCGTTGGAGGCGGTGCCGCACGGGGTCGACGTTGACCCTTCAACCACAACCATGCCGGGCTCGCTATAGCCGGAGACGTTGTCTTCCCAGAAGCTGTCCAGCACGAGCGTTGCGCCGGCGAGACGGCAGTCGTCGTCAGTGTTAGCGTCGTCACCGGTTTGGCACTTCTCGAGACCCGTTTCGCCCGACTGCGCCTGCTCCTGGGTATCGCCACCACCACCGATCATCGGGGCAAGCTGCGAAAAGTCACCACCCGTCATGATGGCCAGGATCAGCGCGATGATGCCGCCGACGCCAACCGTGCCGCCAGCGACCTTAGCGCCACGGCCAGACTTGCGTGCGCGATGCGAGCTGATATCCGCGTCAGGGTTAAAGGTCATGCCTAACGGTACCGCGATTGCCGGGCGGCACCCAGTAGCCACCGCTAAAGTAGCGGCAGACTCGGCGCAGAGCTGATTCTTCACGCTCGTCATTCCGGGGATGTCGCTTCCCCCTTGGTATCGCGCTCGGCGCCATCCTGTCTCCCACCGATGCTGTCGCCATCGGTCTCGTCGTGGGCTGGGTCAACCTGCGCGTGCGTGCGTGGATCCCCTCAACCGCCGCCACCACCGCCACCGCGCTCAGCTTCGTGGTTCCGTATCTCGCCTATATTCCCACGGAGGAGCTCCGCACCAGGCGGTCGGCGCAGATTCGCCCCAAGCTCGAGAAGTACCGCACGGAGTGGGTGGATACATCTGAAGCAGAGCGACAGCGGCGCATCACCCGCAAGCGCGGCTGTCGGGCACGTGACCCGGAACGCGATGCCGCGCGGTGGACGCGGCGCATTGATTTGCTCCTCGCCGACGCCGAGTACTACGAGTCTCGTCACATGGGTTGGCGTGAAGGCGTGGTGTTTGTGTGGGCGGGCATGCGTGGCGCGGTCACGCTGGCAGCCGCGCAGACGCTGCCGCTCGATACCCCGAACCGGTCGCTGCTCGTGCTCATCGCGATTCCAACTCCCGCACGCTCGAAGTTCTCGAACTGCGTCTCGTGATGATCGACGCCGAACGGGTGCGCCTCACGGTACTGCGCCGCGACGGTCGCTATTCAACGGCAACGCTGCGCGCGATGCTCGAGGCACTCGACGCTGAGGAACTGAGCCTGCGGCGACGCGTGCACCACGACTGATGACGGCTCCGTGCCGCGTACAATCTCAGGCAGAATGGAGAGGGGAGGAACCATGAGCAACGCTGACGACATCACCGAAACGAGCCCTGTGGCTGTGCCGCACGCCGCGGCCGAGTGCCCGAAGTGCTTCGTGGAGATGCAGCAGGACGGCGATTGGTGGCGTGCTCGCCCCGCCGATTCGCGCCTCGTGGGACTTGTCGTCTCTCGCGACAGCATGCCGTCGGTCGTCGAGCAGCGCGATGACCTCGCCCGCTTTGGCGTGCCGATCGAGGGCTTTCGTCACCCCGCCCCGGAGATTCTGGAGTCGTGGGAGGGTCGCCTCGCGCGCTTCTTCGAGACGCTGGTTCCGGGTGACGTGCTCGTGATTGCGAGCCTGCACGCGCTGGGTCGCGACACCGACGAAGAGCGTCGCACGCTGGCCGAGCTCCGCAAGCGTGGCATCACCGTCAAGGTGCTTTCACACGGCGCTCGCCACCTCTCTCCCGCGCGCTAATTCCATGACGAATGCTTCGGTCATAACCGCCACCGACGGGCGCGGCCGGTGCGCTTGGGCTGGCACCGATGCCGAGTATCGGCGCTATCACGACGAAGAGTGGGGCACCGCCCTGCACGGCGATCGCGCGCTCTACGAAAAGATGAGCCTCGAAGGGTTTCAGGCCGGGCTCAGCTGGATCACCATTCTGCGCAAACGACCCGCATTTCGTGAGGCGTTCGCGGGCTTCGACCCCGAGGTTGTTGCGCACTTCAGCGATGCCGATGTCGAGCGGCTCATGCAGAACGCCGGCATCGTGCGCAATCGGCTGAAGATTCAGGCCGCGATCAGCAACGCCCGCGTCGTCCTGGAAATGGCGCCCGGCGAACTCGATGAGCTGATGTGGTCGTTCGCACCCGCTGTGCGCACCCATCCGCTTGCGACACTTGCCGAGGTTCCGGCGGTCACGCCAGAATCCGAAGCGATGTCAAAGACGCTGCGCAAGCGCGGGTTCCGCTTCGTTGGTGCGACAACGATGTACGCGCTCATGCAGTCGAGCGGCATGGTCGATGACCACGTCGTGGGGTGCTGGCGGGCCCGCGCCGCCCACTGAACACCACCCACTGGTCTGCCGTTCGTCGCATCAGAGCTACCGTTCGTCGCGCGCGTTGACCACCCATCCCTCGCATCTGTGAGCGGGCTGGGAGCGCTCATACCCTGGGGGAATTCCGCAACGACGCGTAGAGAGGAATGCCCGTGTCCAGCACCACCGCCAACCGAGCGCAGGAGGAACCGGAGATCACCTCCGACCCCGCTCTGCCTCCCACAGCGCTCAGTGATGAGCAGCACGCCAAAGACACCAAGTGGACGCCCCTAAAGATCGCGATCTGGGTGGCCATTGCGCTGCTCGGTGGCGTCGCCTGGGTCATGCTGGCACTGGTGCGCGGCGAGACCGTCAACGCGATCTGGTTCGTGTTTGCCGCCGTTGCCACGTACCTGATCGGTTACCGCTTCTACTCCAAGGTCATTGAGCGCTACATCACGCGTCCGAACGACAAGCGGGCTACTCCCGCCGAGTACAAGCAGGATGGTCGCGACTACGTGCCGACCGACCGTCGCGTGCTGTACGGCCACCACTTCGCCGCCATTGCTGGCGCCGGCCCCCTTGTTGGCCCGATTCTGGCCGCGCAGATGGGCTACCTGCCCGGAACCATCTGGATCATCGTCGGCGTTGTGCTCGCCGGTGCCGTGCAGGACTACGTTGTGCTGTTCTTCTCGATGCGCCGTGGTGGTCGCACAATCGGCCAGATGGCTCGCGATGAGCTCGGCAAGATCGGTGGCACGGCCGCCATCATCGCGTCACTGCTGATCATGATCATCATCGTGGCGATCCTCGCGCTCGTCGTCGTCAACGCTCTGGGTGAGAGCCCGTGGGGTGTCTTCTCCGTCTCGATGACGATTCCGATCGCGATCTTCATGGGCCTGTACCTGCGTTACATTCGCCCCGGCAAGATCACCGAAATCTCCATCATCGGTTTCGTGCTGCTGATCGCCGCGATTGTTGCCGGTGGCTGGGTCGCGTCGACCGAGTGGGGTTACGCGATGTTCCACCTCCCCAAGGAGGCCATCGCGATCGGCATCATCGTTTACGGTTTCATCGCTGCGATCCTTCCGGTGTGGCTGCTGCTGGCCCCGCGCGACTACCTGTCGACGTTCATGAAGATCGGTGTCATCGTGCTGCTCGCGGGCGCGATCATCATCGTGCGTCCGGAAATCACGGTTCCGGCGTTCTCGCAGTTCGCCGGCGGTGAGATTGGTCCGGTCTTCTCCGGCCCGCTGTTCCCGTTCTTGTTCGTGACGATCGCGTGTGGCGCGCTCTCCGGGTTCCACGCCCTGATTTCATCGGGAACCACGCCGAAGCTTGTGGAGAAGGAGCGCCAGACGCGCTTCATCGGCTACGGCGGCATGCTGATGGAATCGTTCGTCGCGATCATGGCGCTCGTTGCCGCGATCTCGATCGACCAGGGCATCTACTACGCAATGAACTCGTCGGCCGCCGCAACCGGCGGAACCGTTGAAGGTGCCGTCGCGTGGGTCAACTCGCTGGGGCTCACGGGTGTGCACCTCACACCCGACATGCTGACCACGACCGCCGAAAACGTGGGCGAAGAGAGCATCATTTCGCGTACCGGTGGTGCGCCGACGCTGGCCCTCGGCCTGGCGCACATCATGCAGCAGTGGCTCGGTGGCACCGCGATGATGGGCTTCTGGTACCACTTCGCGATCATGTTCGAGGCGCTGTTCATCCTCACCGCCGTTGACGCCGGTACCCGTGTTGCACGCTTCATGCTGCAGGACTCGATCGGCACCGTCATCCCGAAGTTCAAGGACGTCTCGTGGCGCCCCGGCGTGTGGATCTGCACCGGCATCATGGTCGCCGGCTGGGGAATCATTCTGATGCTCGGTGTGACCGACCCGCTCGGTGGCATCAACACGTTCTTCCCGCTGTTCGGTATCGCCAACCAGCTGCTCGCAGCCATCGCCCTCGCGGTCGTCATGGCGATCGTCGCGAAGCGCGGCAAGAGCTACTTCCGCTGGCTGTGGATCATCGCTCTCCCCCTCGCGTTCACTGCCGTCGTCACGATCACCGCGTCGATGTACAAGATCTTCTCGCCCGTTCCGGCGGTCGGATACTTCGCGAACAACGCGGCGTTCAGCCAGGCTCTCGCCGAAGGCAAGACGGAATTCGGAACCGCGAAGACGGTTGAAGCGATGGAAGCCGTCGTGCGCAACACGGCTGTGCAGGGCGTGCTGTCGGTCATCTTCGTGGTGCTCGCGATCATCGTGATCATCATGTCGGTCATCGTGACGATTCGCGCGATCCGCAACGGTGGCGGCGAGAACATGGAGGATGCACCGGTGGCTTCGCGCCGCTACGCACCGGCCGGCTTCATCGCAACGCCGTCGGAGCGTGCACTCGAGAAGGAATGGGAAGCCCTTCCTCCTGAGCTGAAGCCCACGCAGGGCGGCGGTCACTGACATGACCGTCACGTCGGCCATCGGCACCGCGTTCAAGAACGTGCGCTGGTACGTCACCAACCTCATGGGTGACAACGCCTACGCCACGTACGTCGCGCACCAGCAGGCGACGCATCCGGGGCAACCCGTGATGACCGAGCGCGAATTCTGGCAAAAACGCTACGCCGACCAGGCCACCGAACCCCGCTGCTGCTAGCGGGAAGGCTCACAGGGGCACGATCCACCCGGGTCGTGCCCCTGTGGCGTTGGTGCACGGAATTCTCCAGAATTCCGGAACCACGGGTTTGTTGCCCATAGGCTCGGAGCGTGTCGGATGCCGTGATTTTCGCGATTGGTGCGCTTGTGGGCGCGGTGGTCGTACTCGGCGTGCTGGGCATTCGTCGGCTGTCGCAGGGCCCCCGCGATCTCGGTAGCGATGCAGAACGCGCGACGTACCGCACGCTACACCTCGCGGCCCGTGCCGCGCGCGACCTCCGCGGCGGCTCATCCGCTGACCGCAATCGCGCCGCGAAGCACATGCGCACGATGCTCGCGGCGCAAGCTCTCGCGCTCGTCGATGCTGATGGTTCCGTCGTCATAGAGCCGTCGCACCCCGAGCTGGAAGCCGCCGCACGCAGCATCGCGGCGACCGTGACCGATGCGCGTTCGCGCCAGGTATTTCCGAAGCAGGAGGCGTCGCCGCACTCGCCGAGCTCGATGCCTCGCGCGCTGCCCTAGCTGTGATGTCCAGGGACGTTGTTGCGTGAATCGCTCGTGATTTCTGAGGGGTGAAGGCCTCCGGTTGCGAGAGTGGAGCTGTCTAGAAACCGCTCACGCAACACAGGAGGCCTTCATGTCCCACG
>NZ_JBNTKF010000012.1:0-71093 GCF_050408675.1 Microbacterium daqui
CGGAGCCAGCCGGGCATTAGCGTGAGACACGAGAGACCTCCGTGGACTCGAGGGAACCTAGACAGCTCCAACTCGACTACGGAGGTCTCTCCTACGTCAACAACGATCCGGGTCAGTACAGCTAGACGCGTGGTGAGCACTGCCCCGTGAGCGGGAGGTCTTGCGCGGCCTTGCCGATGCGCGAAAGCACCTCGACGGAGCTCACAACCTCACTGTTGAAGTACACCTGAATGGCCGGTTCTCGACCGAATACGGTCATGCGATAGAACGGCGCATCGGTGTCGTCGATGAGCCAGTCAAAGCCCTGGTGGGTCTGGCACGGCAGCTCGCTGGCTGCCGGAACATCGACTCCGCAGGAGAAGTAGATCGACACGGGGTTGCCCCACGCGGCGGTTGATTGTGCGTCGGTCCACACGCGCTCGAGCTTCGTCGCGGGGTCGTTCGCGGCGATCGAATCCGGCAGGTTCACCATGACGTTGGCGCACAGCGGGTTGTTTGCATCCGGAGCTGGCTCCAACGCGACCGTGGGTGAGCAACCGACGAGCAGGGTGGCGGAAAGACCGAGGACTGCAAGAGCCGCTGAGCGGCGGCGGGAAAAACTCACCCCTCCAGCCTAAGCCCGATACCGTGGAGGGGTGACCGAACTCATTGGCGACCTCACCGAGTCCGACATCCTGCGGCGGATTCTGGCGCGCACGCCCAGCGCCGACACAGCCACTGTGGGCCCCGGAGACGACGCGGCTGTGCTCGCCCTTCGCGGAGACCTCGTCGCGACGACCGACACTCTCGTGCACGGCCCCGACTTCCGTCTCGCGTGGTCGAGTGGCTTTGACCTTGGCTATAAAGCCGCGGCGGTTAACCTTGCCGATGTTGCGGCCATGGGCGCGCGTCCGACTGCCCTTCTCGTGGCGTTGGCGATTCCGGCCTCGCTACCCGTTTCACTCGTCGAAGAGATGGCGGAGGGTCTCGCTGCCGCGTGCGCTGCGCTCGCTCCGGGCTGTGCGGTGGTCGGTGGTGACCTGACTGTGTCGGCGACCCTGACGATCGCGGTGACGGCGCTGGGTGACCTGGAAGGGCGCGCGGCCGTGCTGCGCTCAGGCGCGCGACCGGGCGACACGCTGGCGCTCGCTGGCACGCAGGGCAATGCGGCGCGCGGACTCTCCACGCTGTTCCGCCGCTTTACAGATACTCAGGGCGCGCCAACGCCTCTCGACCTGACCGCGTTGACCGCTGTCGAGCAGCTAGAGGTGATGGCGCAGTTGCGCCCGGAACCACCGATTGCGTTGGGAATTGTGGCCGCCGTTGCAGGGGCGACCGCCATGATGGATGTCTCGGACGGTCTCGTTTTGGACGCGCGTCGTATGGCACGGGCTTCTGGTGTCACGCTCGAGATTGACTCGAGCGCTTTTGAGAATGCGGCATCAGCCCTCGAGGGTGGCGAAGACCACCCGCTACTCGCAACGTTCACCGGTGCGCTGCCTGATGGGTTCCGTGCGATCGGTCGCGTCGTGGCGGCCGGTGACGAAGCGGTGCTCGTCGACGGCGCGCGTCATGACTTGCCGGGCGGTTGGGATCCGTACCGCGACTGGGACGCTCAGGCCGGCTGACCCCACCACAACGTGGTGTCACCGTAGGTTTTGTCGCGCAGCGCCTCGAGGCCAGCCGCTGCCCAGTCGGGCCCGGGGGAGCGCTTCGCGCGTTCCACGATCACGATCGCGTCTTCGCTGAGACGTTCGGCGAGCAAGACGAGAACGGCGTTGAGGTCGGCATCATTGATGTCGTACGGCGGGTCGAGAAAGACCAAGTCCCATGGCGTGTGTGCGGTCTTCAAGAATGTCGCCGCTGCTACGGCGTGCACGCGAGCGAGCGCGGCACCCGACTGCGCAACCTTTGCAGCGTTGTGCGAGGCAACCTTGGCCGCCTGGCCAGCCTTCTCAACGAGGTCGACGCTGGCGGCGCCGCGGCTCGCGCATTCCAGCCCGAGGGCACCAGAACCGGCAAACAGGTCGAGGACGCGGGCGCCGTCGATGGCATCGGCAGAGTCCAGCGCACCCAGGAGCGATTCGCGAACGCGGTCTGACGTGGGCCGCGTGCCAGAACCCGGGACGTCGAGGGGGAGTCCGCGGGCAGAGCCGGCAATGATCCTGGTCATTCCTCCAGCCTATCGGCGTCTCACCCCCGCGTTCCCGTTGTTCCGCCTGCGCAACCTGCCCACAGGTTCCGCTCGTTCTCGGGCAATGGGGGAGGTAGTCAGTAGGCTGAACGCGTGCGCTTCGTGATGGATTCTCGACTGGATGGCGCCGTCGGCGGTAAAACCGCGACCGTGCTGCAGCGTGCTTTTGGCATGCGCACGGTCGGCGACCTCCTCGCACACTACCCGCGCCGCTACGCCCGTCACGGTGAGCTCACGCCGATTCGGTCGTTGCCTGTCGGCGAGCAGGTCACGATCATCGCCGAGGTGAAGCGCGTTACCGAGCGCCGCATGCAGGCGCGCAAGGGCATGATTCTCGAGGTCATCATTGGTGACGGCAACGGCGAGATGAGCCTCACATTTTTCAACCAGCAGTGGCGCGCAAAAGACCTGACGGTCGGTCGCCGCGGCATCTTCGCCGGCAAGGTCGGCATGTACAAGGGTGGGCTGCAGTTCTCGCACCCCGACTACGAGCTGTTTGACTCGGCCGTTGAGATCGAGCCGGAGCGGTGGGCGAATACGCCGATTCCGATCTACCCGGCTACGTCGGCGATGGCGAGCTGGCAGATTCGGCGCTCCATCGAGCTCGTGCTCGATGGCATTGACGAGAACATTGCCGATCCGATTCCGGAACCACTGCGCACGTCGCGAGGGTTGTTGCCTGCGTACCAAGCGCTGGTTGGCATTCACCGCCCCGAGTCGTTGGAACAAGCGGAGCGGGCGCGAGACACGCTGCGCTTGCAAGAGGCGCTCGTGTTGCAGACCGCTCTCGCACAGCAGCGGGTGGCGGTGCGAGCACTGGAAGCTACGCCGCGGCCCGAGGGTGACCTACTGCAGCGCTTTGACGCGGCACTGCCGTTTGAACTGACCCACGACCAGGAGGCCGTTGGCGAGCAGATCGGCCACAGCCTCGTTGCGCCGTGGCCGATGAACCTGTTGGTACAGGGTGAAGTGGGTTCGGGTAAGACCCTCGTGGCATTGCGTGCGATGCTGCAGGTCGCACAATCGGGCGGGCAATCCGCGCTGATTGCGCCGACCGAGGTTCTTGCCGCGCAACACCTACGCTCGATTGCGAAGTCACTCGGGCCCGAGCTCGCGCCGCTGCTCATGCCGACGCTTCTCACCGGGCAAATGACGGCAGCGGAGCGCCGCAAGGCGGCACTGCGGGTGGCTTCGGGGCAAGCACTGATCGTGGTCGGTACCCACGCTCTGCTGAGCGACAAGACCACATTCGCTGATCTGGGCCTCGTCGTGGTGGACGAACAGCACCGCTTTGGCGTTGAGCAGCGCGAGACGCTGCGGGCAAAGGGCACGGCGCCGCACGCGCTGGTGCTCACGGCAACGCCGATTCCGCGCACCGTTGCGATCACGGTCTTCGGTGACCTGGAAGTTGCCACCCTGCGCACGATGCCTGCCGGGCGGGCCGGCATTTCGACGTTTGTCGCACCCGTCGCTGAGAAGCCCGGCTGGTTTGCCCGGGTCTGGGAGCGGGCAACCGAAGAGGTTGCGAAGGGGCACCAGGTTTTCGTCGTGTGCTCGGCAATTGATACCGATCAAGCCACCGCCGAGACCGAAGAAGAAGCGCCACCCGTCGAGGGCGAAGCGCAGCGGCCACGTTGGGGCGTCGTACAGGTTGCGGAGACTCTCGCAACACTGCCGACGTTTGCCGGCATTCGCGTTGAAATTTTGCACGGCAAGATGCCGTCAGAAGAAAAAGACGCGATCATGCGGTCGTTTGCCGCCGGTGAGATTGATGTGCTGGTCGCCACGACGGTTATTGAGGTCGGTGTTGACGTGCCAAACGCGTCGACGATGATCATTCTCGACGCTGACCGATTTGGCGTTTCGCAACTGCACCAGCTTCGTGGTCGTGTGGGTCGTGGCAGCGTGCCGGGGCTTTGTCTTCTTGTCACTGAAGCCAATGTGGGCACGCCGGCTCGTGCTCGCGTCGAAGCGGTGGCGGCAACGCTCGATGGCTTTGAGCTCGCTGAGGTCGACCTGGAGCTTCGTGGCGAGGGCGATGTGCTCGGTGATGCGCAATCGGGTGTGCGGTCGTCGCTGCGACTGTTGCGCGTCATGAAAGACCAAGACGTGATCGAGCTTGCCCGCGACGTTGCCGAGAAGATTCTTGCCGAAGACCCGATGCTCACGAAGCACCCCGGGCTCGCTGAAGCGCTCTCACGGCATATGACTCAGACGGAACGCGCGGCGCTCGCTAAGACGTAGTGTCGCTAGGCTAAGGGCATGAGCTCACGTATCGCCGTCGTTCCGGGGTCGTTTGACCCGCCGACGCTCGGTCACCTAGACGTTATCCGCCGCGCAGCAGCCCTGTACGACGAATTGCACGTGCTCGTGGTGCACAACCCTGACAAAGAAGCGATGTTGCCTATTGCACAGCGCCTCAGCCTGCTCGAACAGTCGATCAAAGAAGACGGCATGGGCGGCAATGTCATTGTTGGTTCCTGGAGCATGGGCCTTCTCGTTGACTACGCCACCGATGTGGGGGCGGGTGTGCTGATCAAGGGCATTCGCTCGCAGCTCGATGTTGCCTACGAAACCCCGATGGCCATTGTCAACCGTCACCTGGCGCAGATCGAGACTGTCTTCCTGCTACCCGACCCGTCACACGCCCTGGTGTCCAGCTCGCTGGTACGCCAGGTTGCCGGCCTTGGCGGCGACGTTTCGCCGTTCGTGCCGCCCGCTGTGGCGCGTTTCTTGGACACCGGCGCACGCGACATCTGAGTCACGGCCGCAAAGCCACCACACACAGCCTCAGCACAGTGCGGCGCGATACGATTGACGATTGTGAAGACCAAGAAGCAAGGCCCGTTCTCGATCAATGTTCGAGACATCATTCACCACCCCGGTGAGATGCGCGAACACGAGTTGACCATCCCTCTCACCGAGAAGTGGGGCGAGGGTATCGTCACCGTTGAAGCGGGCACTGACGTCGAAATTGACGTGCGTCTCGAGTCGGTTCACGAGGGTATTTTGGCGACGGCTGAGATCCACACGATCTTCGATGGCGTGTGTGGTCGATGCCTCACGGAGCTCTCCGAGAGTGTCGAAGTCGAGATCCAGGAACTTTTCGCGTATTCTGGTGACGAAGCAACTGACTTTGAGGTTCAAGACGACCACGTGGATCTTGAAATTCCGGTCAGGGATGCGATTGTCCTATCGCTTCCGTTTCAGCCGGTGTGTCAGCCGGATTGCCCCGGCCTTGATCCGGCCACGGGTGAGCGACTGACAGAAGCGCCGATTGAGCGTGCCGATGCGCCTACCGATCCCCGGTGGGCCGCACTTCAAGGATTCACAGATCAGGCCAGCGGAGCACACTCTGCTGAGCAAAACACGGAAGAGAGCTAGTCATGGCAGGTAACCCCCCAAAGCGGAAGGTCTCCCGCTCCAATACTCGTTCACGTCGTGCGCAGTGGAAGGCAGCTCCCGTTGCGCTCGTGAAGACGATTGAGAACGGCAAGGTTGTTTACAGCCGTCCGCACCAGGCCAAGGTTGTTACCGACTCGCAGGGCACTGAGCTGTTCCTCGAGTACAAGGGTCGCAAGGTCGCTGACGTTTAATTCGTCTCGGATGACTTGTGAGTGATTTGATCACGATCGCACAGAAGCTCGGCGTCGACATCGACGCCGAGCTTCTGTCGCTTGCACTGACACACCGTTCGTTCGCATACGAGAACGGCGGAATCCCGCACAACGAGCGCCTCGAGTTTCTCGGCGACTCCGTGCTGGGCCAGGCGACCACCGTGTTGCTGTACACGCGTCACCCTGACCTTGACGAAGGAGCGCTCGCGAAGCGTNGCGCCTCGAGTTTCTCGGCGACTCCGTGCTGGGCCAGGCGACCACCGTGTTGCTGTACACGCGTCACCCTGACCTTGACGAAGGAGCGCTCGCGAAGCGTCGCGCATCTGTTGTTTCAACCGTCGCGCTTGCTGAGGTCGCACGCTCCATTGGCCTGGGGGAGTACATCCGCCTCGGCCGTGGTGAAGAACAGACCGGTGGCCGTGACAAGGATTCGATCCTTGCCGACACCACCGAGGCCGTCATTGGCGCCACCTACCTGTCGGCCGGCCAAGAAGCGGCCACCGCGCTGGTGCACCGCTTTATCGAGCCTCTGCTCGCAGACCCGGATCGCTACGGTGCTGCCATCGACCCGAAGACTGCTCTTCAGGAGATGGCTGCGCGCGTCGCACATTCTGTTCCGGTCTACACGATCGAGGGTTCCGGCCCCGATCACGACCGTCGTTTTGTCGCCACAGTCACGGTTGGTGACGTGGTGTCGACGGGTGAAGGAACCAGCAAGAAGACCGCGGAGATGGCTGCGGCTCTCACGGCTTGGCACGTTCTGAACGACCGCGCCTAGTTCGCTGTGCCTGAGCTTCCCGAAGTCGACGTCGTTCGCGCTGGTCTCGCACCAGCGGTGATTGGCGCTCGCGTCACCTCGGTTGAGGTGCACGACGTGCGCGCGCTGACTCGCCATGCCGGTACCGCCGCCGACTTCGAATCGCAGCTCACTGGTTCCGTTATTCGCGAGGCTGCACGCCGCGGAAAGTTCTTGTGGCTTCCCATTTCTGAGACTCAGGCTGTCGTTGGGCATCTGGGTATGAGTGGGCAGATGCTGTTGCGTGAGCCGGGCGCGCCGACCGAGCGGCATGAGCGCGTGCGCATCATGATCGAGCACCCCGAGCACGGCGAGCTGGCGGTCGTGTTTGCTGATCAGCGTACGTTCGGTTCGCTCGCCATCGACCACATGGTTCCGACTCTTGACGGTGCTGCCGCCGGTTGGGGAACGGCCCTCGCAATGATTCCGTCGCAGGTTGCGCATATTGCGCGTGACCCGCTCGATGATGCTTTTGACGAGCGTGCGTTTCGTGCGGCGCTGGGCAAGAAGGCGTCGGCGATCAAGCGGGTGCTGCTCGACCAGACGGTCGTGAGCGGCATCGGCAACATTTACGCCGATGAGTCGCTGTGGGCGACGCGCCTCCACCCCGAGCAGCCGGCGAACCTCATTTCTGCTCGCAAGGTGACGGAGATGCTCGCCGCCGTGCGTGCGGTTTTGAACAAGGCACTTGCTGAGGGCGGAACCAGTTTTGACGCGCAGTATGTGAACGTCAATGGTCAAGCGGGTTATTTTGCGCACTCCTTAAATGCCTATGGTCGAACCGACCAGGCATGTGCACGATGTGGATCACCCATCCGCCGGGTGAAATTTATGAACCGATCCTCGTTTTTCTGTCCTCAGTGTCAGCGCGAGCGCTCTTCGTAGTCACAAGCTTACGCGACCTGACCGCGATCTTTTTCCCTGGTCACACTTAATTTCTTCGAGGTATCACTCAATGCTCGCCATGGTCGCTCAATACGCATAAAGATTGCTTCCATGCTCGCGGTCAGGATTTTCTGTCCCGGGCGTGTTGAGGTGGTGCGCTTCCGTTCGCGAGCCAGTGACGATCGATTACGGGAAGTCGACAAGCGGACATCTTCTTAAGCCGAGGATCGGTGGCTTGTCCCGATAGGCCGTTCCCTGCGGTGGATTGCGTGCATGCTGCATGGGCCTTGGTATCTCGCAATCGCCACCGTCTAGTTCGATCGGCCGAACCAGTACGCCGCCTGATGCCTTAGCGCTGAGCTGACCCAAGCGTTCACTCTGCGCAGTAATCAAGCAACGCTCCTTGGCACGAGGCGAAACAAGCAACTAACCAGATCAGAGGGGCATCTTGGGACCACCCAATGCGCCCAATTCAAGCACATATGAGGGATCGCGGGACCCAGGCTATGTTGTCGGTCGCATCGATCGGAGTGTTAAGCAGATAAGACTACGCACGAGCTGAGAGAATGTCAGTGGTGCCGTCTACCTTCTGTGAGGGTTGGGCGGCATCGCCTGTACTCGTCGCATCGCTCCGCCCCCGCTGGGCAGGATGTCTAGTCACAAGTGAAGGATCCCCGTGCCACACAGCTCCATCAACCACTCTCGAATCGTGGCGCTCATCTGGAACATCGCTGACGATGTGCTCCGTGACCTGTATGTCCGAGGCAAGTACCGCGACGTGATCCTTCCCTTCACTGTCCTGCGTCGCCTGGACAGCGTCCTTGGCCCGACGCAGGAAGCCGTGATGGCGATGAAGAAGATGCTGGATGAGGCGGGCGTCGCCGACCAGGATGCACCGCTGCGGGATGCGGCCAAGCAGGACTTCTACAACACGTCTGGCTTCTCGCTGAAGGACTTGCGCCACGTGTCGAATTCGACGCGTCTGCGCCAGAACTTCGAGGCCTACTTGGACGGGTTCTCGCCCAACGTGCAGGAGATCATCGACAACTTCGAGTTCCGCAACCAACTGGCCCGGCTGACGAAGGCCGACGCTCTTGGTGCGTTGATCGATAAGTTCCTCGCGCCGGATCTCGATCTCTCCCCGGCCGGGCTCGACAACCACGGGATGGGCACGGTCTTCGAAGAGCTTGTGCGCCGCTTCAACGAGGAGAACAACGAAGAGGCTGGTGAGCACTGGACACCGCGCGACGCTGTCCGACTGATGACGAGGCTGATGTTCGAACCGATCGCTGACGCGATCCCCTCGGGCACGTACCGCCTCTACGACGGTGCCATGGGCACTGGTGGAATGCTGACTGTTGCTGAGGAGACGCTGCGTCACCTAACTGAGCCTTCAGGAAAGAGGGTCTCCACACATCTGTACGGCCAGGAAATCAACGCCGAGACTTACGCGATCGCCAAGGCTGACCTCATCCTAAAGGGGGACGGCAAAGCTGCAGACAACATCGTCGGCGGCCCGGAGTTCTCAACGCTGTCAAACGATGCGTTCGCGGGCCAAGAGTTCGACTTCATGCTCTCGAACCCGCCGTACGGTAAGAGCTGGAAGACCGACCAAGACCGACTCGGTGGCGCGAAGAAGATCATCGACACGCGGTTCATCGTGACTCACGATGGCGACAGCGAGTACTCGCTTGTCACGCGCAGCAGCGACGGGCAGCTGATGTTCCTCGCCAACCTGATCTCGAAGATGAAGCAAGAGACTGAACTGGGCTCCCGTATCGCATCGGTGCACAACGGGTCGTCGCTCTTTACGGGCGACGCGGGACAGGGCGAGAGCAACATCCGCCGGTGGATCATCGAGAACGACTGGCTCGAGGCGATCGTCGCGCTGCCGCTAAAGATGTTCTACAACACCGGAATCGCGACCTACGTCTGGGTCCTCTCCAACCGCAAGGAGGAGCGCCGCAAAGGCAAAGTGCAGCTGATCGATGCCACAGGGTGGTCGACGCCTCTGCGCAAGAACCTCGGCGAGAAGGGCGTGGAAGTCAGCGCGACCGACGCCGACAAGGTGCTGGAGGCCTTCACCGCATTCGACCAGTACGACGACATCGATCGCTCCAAGGTGTTCGAGGGAGTCGACTTCGGCTACAAAAAGATCACCGTCGAGCGACCGCTGCGTATTGTCGGCGTGGATCCGAACCGCGTGTACACGGCGAAGGAAATCAAGCAGCTCAAGGAGGACGGCGTGCGCGATGAAGCAGCGCCGCCGGTGATCAGGAAGGCACTCCCGTACGCCGCCGCGCCCGACCCGCTGCACGGGCGGTACGAGGCGACAATCGCCGGACGCGCCCGTGTGGTTGAGTACGAGCCAGACACCGAGCTCCGCGATTCGGAGCAGGTCCCGCTGACCGAGCCCGCCGGCGACTACAGCGACGGAGTTGAAGCATTCTTCCGACGTGAAGTCACTCCTTATGCTCCGGATGCCTGGATCGACGAGTCGAAGACGAAGATCGGCTATGAGATTTCGTTCACACGCCACTTCTACAAGCCCGCGCCCATGCGTACCCTCGCCGAGATCCAGGCTGACATCCGCGCCCTCGAAGCTGAGACAGATGACTTGATCGCGGAAATCGCGGGTGAGCACTGATGTTTCGAGATCTCCCGCAGTACGCAGAATCAAAGCCAAATGCCTTTTGGTCATCTCTAACTCCGAGTCACTGGCGA
Organism: Microbacterium daqui; assembly: GCF_050408675.1. Lineage (NCBI taxonomy): Bacteria > Bacillati > Actinomycetota > Actinomycetes > Micrococcales > Microbacteriaceae > Microbacterium > Microbacterium daqui. Next base: position 10,196 of record NZ_JBNTKF010000012.1, read on the forward strand.
GTACAACCGGGACTGGCGGTTCTGCAAGAGAACCGGTTGAAAAACGACGGACTGATTGAGTCCCAGGTGCTCTCCTTGAGCTACGGACGGGTAGTTGTGAAGCCCGTCGAGAAGCAGCGGGGTCTGGTTCCTGAGTCCTACGAGGGCTACCAGATCCTTGACCCAGGCGACATAGTTGTGCGTCCAACGGACCTACAAAACGACCAGACGAGCATCCGTATTGGGCATGTCAAGAACCGTGGAATTATCACCTCGGCGTACATTGGTCTTCACTCTTCTGGGGACTGGGATGATCTGTATGCTTATCAGTATCTGAGCGTTGTCGACTCGTCGAAGCGCATCTATGGAATGGGCCGCGGCCTGCGCCAGCAGTTGGGCTGGTCGGATCTGAAACGGATGCCTTGCCTTGTGCCACCGGCCGAGGAACAGGCGGCGATCGTGAAGTACCTCGCCCACGCGAACGCCCGCATCGACAAGGCCATCGCCGCCAAGCGCCGCTTAGCTTCACTACTGCAAGAGCAACAACGCGCTCACGATGACCGTGACCTGAATGATCTGAGCAGCGACAACGTCAACAGCGTGCGGCTCAAGTCTCTCCTTTATGAGGCGGACGATCGATCGACTCGTGGAGATGAGCAACATCTGTCTATGAGTCAAAAGTTTGGGCTGGTACCCGCCGATCGTATTTCGCGCACACTCACCGCAGAGTCAATGGCAGGCGGGCGAATCTGTCAGGCAGGCGACATCGTACTCAATAGGTTGAAGGCACATCTCGGAGTGTTTTCGGTGGCCCCGATGTCGGGTGTGGTGAGTCCTGACTACACAGTGTTGCGCACTCATGGAGATGTTCTTCCCGAGTTTCTATGTAGGAAACTTCAGTCTCCTGGCCTTCGTCCAGAACTTCGACGGCGCACTAAGGGTATTGTCGAAGGGTTCTGGCGACTATACACAGAGGACTTCCTTTCCATGCGCGTCGGTATTCCAGACATGCCAAGCCAAGTGCGAATTGTTCGCCAGATCGTGATGCGCGACGAAGAGACACGGCGTCTCACTTCAAAGATTGCTGAAGAGATTACCTTGCTCCAGGAATTCCGGACGCGCTTGGTTGCCGACGTTGTCACGGGTCAAGTTGATGTCCGTGCCATCGCGGCGGCGTTGCCGGACGCACCCGAGTCGTTCGACAATACGGTCTCCGCAACCGATGATGATCTTGAGGAAGTACTGGGCGAAGGCGAGGAGTGAGCATGCAGCGACTCAACGAGGAGAGCTTGGAAACGCTCATCGTTACTCAGATGAGCGAGGGCGGTTGGACCGTGGGTGCACCCGGCGACTACGTCGCTTCCTACGCGATCGATCTGGCGAACTTTGCTGCGTTTATCGAGTCGACCCAGCCTGATCTCGTCGCGCCGCTTGGGCTCGCATCGGACACTCCCACGCGCCACAAGTTCCTTGCGCGGCTGCAGGGTGAGGTCACTCGGCGCGGTGTTGTCCATATGCTGCGTAACGGCATCGATCATCTCGGTCTGCACGTTGACCTGTACTACCCGACGCCCGCGGCTGGGAATCCGAAGGCGGTGGAATACTTTGCCGCTAACCGATTCGTCATCACAAGGCAGGTGCACCACAGCGTCAGTAATCCAGGCGACGCCGTTGACCTCGTGGCGTTCGTCAATGGCCTGCCGATCTTCACCTTCGAGCTGAAGAACAACATCACGAACCAGACCGTGGAAGACGCGGTGCAGCAGTACCAGCGCGACCGCGATCCTCGTGAGCCGCTGTTCGCGTTCGGACGGACGATCGCTCACTTCGCCCTGGACGATCAGCGCGCACGATTCTGCACCGAGCTCAAGGGCGCTTCATCGTGGTTCCTGCCGTTCGACCAAGGATTCAACGATGGTGCGGGTAACCCGCCGAATCCCGATGGGGTCATGACGGACTACCTGTGGCGGCGAGTGCTCGCGCCGCAGAGCCTCGCCGGGATCATTGAGAACTATGCGCAGATCGTGGTTGAAAAGAGCCAGAAGAGTGGCAAGAAGGTCTCTAAGGCGATCTTCCCTCGGTATCACCAGCTCGATGTCGTGCGCCAACTCTTGTCCGATGTTGGGGCGAACGGTGCTGGTCGTCGCTATCTCATTCAACACTCCGCCGGTAGCGGGAAGTCGAACTCGATTGCGTGGCTGACTCACCAGCTCACCGAGGCCACACATAACGGCAAGATCGCGTTCGACTCGATCATCGTTGTCACCGACCGCATCATTCTCGACAACCAACTCACCCAGACCATTAAGTCATTCCTGCAGGTGGGATCGACCGTGGTCCATGCGGACCGTTCCGGAGATCTTCGCCGGGCGATCACGGCCGGCAAGAAGATCATCGTGACGACGGTGCAGAAGTTTCCTTACATCTTGGATGACATCGGCGCGGATCACCGAGATCGTACGTTCGCGATCATCATCGACGAGGCGCACTCATCCCAGGGATCGAAGACGTCCGCGGCCGTCTCTCGCGCGCTTGCAGGTGTCGAAGCCGATGAGGAAGACAGCGTCGAAGACCGGATCAACCGCATCATCGAGGGCAAGAAGCTGTTGACGAACGCGAGCTACTTCGCTTTCACAGCGACGCCGAAGAACAAGACACTCGAGATGTTCGGCGAACCAGTGCCCAATCCTGAAGGAGGTACGAGCTTCCGGCCGTTCCACTCGTACACGATGAAGCAGGCGATCCAGGAGGGCTTCATCGTCGATGTCCTCTCCAACTACACCCCGGTCGGCAGCTACTACAAGCTGATGAAGACTGTGGAGGACGATCCCGAGTTCGATGCGAAGCGCGCTTCGAAGAAGCTTCGTGCCTATGTCGAGGGCAACGAGCACGCCATTGCGCAGAAGACCGACATCATGATCGACCACTTCCTTGCTCAGGTGGTCGCGAAGCGGAAGATCGGTGGCCAAGCGCGGGCAATGGTCGTAACTTCGTCGATCGCCCGGTGCATCGAGTACTTCCATGCGATTCGTGACGCGCTCGCGTCCCGCAAGAGCCCGTACAAGGTGGTCGTCGCCTTCTCCGGTGAGCACGAGTACAAAGGGCTGAAGGTCACCGAGGCAAGCTTGAATGGCTTCCCCTCCAACGCGATCGCCGAGCAGGTGAAGACCGAACCGAATCGGATTCTCGTCGTCGCGAACAAGTTCCAGACCGGTTACGACGAGCCGCTGCTGCACACGATGTACGTCGACAAGACGTTGTCAGGTGTGTTGGCGGTGCAGACGTTGTCGCGGCTCAACCGGGCACATCCGGCGAAGCATGACACCTTCGTCCTCGACTTCGCGAATGATGCTGAGGAGATCCAGCGCGCGTTTGAACCGTACTACCGCACGACCGTGCTGGCGGAAGAGACAGATGCCAACAAGCTGCATGACCTGGTCAACGACCTCGACGCGTTCGGCATCTACACGCCTGAGCAGGTAGAAGATTTCGTCAGCCGCTACCTGGCGGGGGAGAGGCGCGACCAGCTTGACCCGCTGCTGGATACCAGCGTCGCTGAGTACATCGAACTCCCCGACGAAGACGATCAGGTGAAGTTCAAGGGCGATGCGAAAGCTTTCCTTCGCACGTACAACTTCCTCTCCACCGTCCTGCCTTACGGCAGCACTGAGTGGGAGAAACGATCGATTTTTCTTGACCATCTCGTGCCCAAGCTGCCGGCCCCCAAGGAAGAGGATCTCGCCGCCGGAATCCTCGAGAACATCGATTTGGAGTCGTATCGAGCCGAGAAGCTCAACGCGATGAAGATCGTGCTTGACGACGAAGACGGCACTCTTGCACCGATCCCGGCCGCCGGCGGGGGACACCTCTCAGATCCGGAGCTTGAGAGGCTCTCGGCGATCGTCCGGAGCTTCAACGATCACTTCGGCAATATCGAGTGGAACGATGCTGATCGTGTCCAGCGTTTCATTACCGAGGAAATTCCGCGGCTCGTGTCCGAGGACGAGGCCTACAAGAATGCGCAGGCCAACGATGACCCGGTGAACGCCCGTGTCGAGAGTGACCGTGCCCTCAGCCAGGTCATGCTTCGCCTGATCTCTGATGACACTCAGCTTTTCAAGGAGTTCCAGGACAACAGCAGCTTCAAGCAGTGGCTCGCTGGCGCGGTGTTCAACGCGACCTATCGGAAGAGTGCTTGAATGCCTGGAGCTAAGCGGCCGTCGACGACGCATATGGAGCGGGTCGGTGAGCCTAAGAACGAGATGAAGATGAGCGGGACGTTGGGAAATCTCATCGATGCTGCTTCATTGAACAAAGGTGCCTTAGGAAAGTTCACCGAGGCGCTGACAGGGGAGAACGACAGGGCTGAAGAGTGCGTTCGCCTGATCGGCGAGTACATCTACCGGTCGCACCGCATGCGAATGACTGATGACGATGCTGGCGCGGTGGGGAACAACTCGTGAAGGATGTCCGCCTCGAAGCTGCCGCAAAGGACGCAACCTCACGTGAGGAGGTCCCGGAGAAGAAGATCAAGCTCCGCACCCTCGCGCCCGAGTACAACGGGGACCACCACAGTCTCTACGTACGACACCTCGAGCAGGCCATCGAGGACAAGAAGAACCGAAACATCGCGCTGACTGGACGCTACGGGGCTGGAAAATCCAGCGTACTCGACGCGTTCGAGAAGAAGCATGAGGCGGAGACCGTCCGCATCAGCATCAACACGCTTGGCCCGGACGAGGACGATGAGGACCTCACCAACCGAATCCAGAAGGAACTGGTCAAGCAGTTCGTCTACCGGCTCAAGCCCGGCCAGATCCGACGTTCACGATTCGCGCGTCCGATGCCGATCACGAAGTTGATGGCGCTGTGGCAGGCGCTCATAGTCTCAGCGGTCGCGCTTGGTCTCCTGTGGCTACTCGGCGTCCGGCCGTCCGCGGACTGGCCCGGTGCGCAGGCGAACGTCTTCGTGAAGACCGGAATGGGGCTGTTGTTCTTCGCCCTGGTTGTGCTCGTCGTCTGGGCGGTTCGCTGGCTCATCGGGGACAAGTTCGTCTCCGAAGTGAGCACCGCTGGCACGAAGATCGCGCTCAGCGATGGACCCACGACCTACTTCGACAGCTTCCTCGACGAGATCGTCGCGTTCTTCGACGCCGTCGAGCCCCAGTTCGTGATCCTCGAGGATCTTGATCGTTTCGACGACCCGCAGATCTTCGACTCCCTGCGGGAGTTGAACACGCTGGTAAACGCCTCCGCCCACTGGAAGAGCAAGGGCCAGCCGCTCAGGTTCATCTACGCCATCAAGGACAGCCTGTTCGAGCAGCTCGGATCGGATGCCGCGCTGAAGGACGAAGCTCACGACGAGCAGTCGTCCGAAGCACCGGGCGGCAAGCCTGCGGTGACAGTGCCCAGGCCTGATCTCGCGGCCGAAGCCGTCCGCCGGGCCAACCGCACCAAGTTCTTCGAGATGGTCATCCCAATGGTGCCATTCCTCTCTCACCGGAATGCGCGTGACCACCTCTCCGGTGCCCTTCAAGAGCTCGGGTTCCCGGTGGACTTCGTCTCGCGGCCCTTGCTCGACCTCGTCGCGCGGCACACGACCGACATGCGCCTGATGATCAACATCTGCAACGAGTTCGCGGTGTTCGTCGAACGCCTCCTCTGGAGCGAGAACCCGGCTCCTGGCATGACCGCAGATCACCTTTTCGCGCTCGTCGTGTACAAAAACTTCCACATGACCGATTTTGAGAACATTGCTCAGAGAACGAGCACCCTGGACGACCTGGAACAGCATCATCGCAAAGAGGTCCGTGCCTTGATCGATGGGCTCCAAAAGCAGCGCCGCACGGCGTCTCAACTCGAGGCACACCGCGCGAAGAGAACGTCGGTTGCTGCAGCTCTCGGGCAGCGGCTGCAGGACATGAAGGCTGCGTTCCCTAATCCTTACAGCGGCTATCCGGTCTCGTTCGTGGCGGGAGGAACGACTTTCGCCTTCGACGCGATACAAGGTGTTGACTTCTGGGTGCAGGTCGCGTCAAGCCGAGCGATAACGGTGAATCACACGCACGCAGGATCAGCATCGATCGGAAGCGATCAGATCGATCGCCTCTTCCCCGAGCTCAACACCGCAGCGTACTGGCGCGCTCCTGACGCTGACAAACTCGCGCTCCTGAGCAAGCAATGCGATGAAGACATTGCGACATTGCGGGGCGCAGACTTCGTGGAACTCGCGGGGTACGGGAGAGTGCCAGCGGGGCGGAAGCCGTTCGCGCAGTGGATCCACGACGATCTCGAATCTGAACTGGCTCGCGACCTTGTCCGCAAAGGCTTCATCACGCGCAATTTTGCCGAGTACTCGGCGATCTTCTACGGCAGCTTCGTGGGCGTCGACGTCGCCTACTTCTACAACCACAGCGTCCAACCGAACGAGATGTACCTCGATTACAAGTTCACGTCGGAGAACGCCGTGAGCAACCTTCTCGAGCAGGTACCGTCTGACTTCACGAGCACCGTGAGCGCGCTGAACATCGATGTGGTCGATCACCTGGTGGTGCATCAGCCTGATCTGGCGAAGGAGGTCGTCACATACATCGCCTCTAACGACGCAAACAAGAACATACTGAGCTTCCTGGAGTCCTACTTCAACACGCCTGGTGCACAGCACGAGGCGTTCGTCCGGCTGCTTGCTGAACACCCATGGCACTCCGTCTTCGAGTACCTGGCAGGGCATCACGCGATCCCAAACGACTCGACTCGGCTGCGACTGTTCGACTCGGCGCTGCTGCATGCTCAGGCGGTCGAGTCGTATGAGATCGGCGAAGCAACGGTGGAGCTCCTTAACGCGCACCACCCGCAGATGACGGCCATCGCAGCAGGCCAGACTCCAATTAGGACCGCGCGATTGCTCGAGATCCTCGAAGCCGCTGACATCGTAGTCCCGGACTTGAGCCTCCTAAGCAAGCCGCTTCGCGATCGCATCGTAGCCAAGCAGATGTACGAGATCAACGTCGCCAATCTCAAGCAGGCGCTCGAGATCGATACTGCGCCCACACTGGACGAAGTCAGAAGGAACGAGCACGTCTGGGAGCACTGCCGCTTGCATGTCGACGAATACCTCACGGCCATCCAAGGCGATGAGTCAATTGACAGCTTCGTCGAATCGGAGTCCGTACTCGTCGACATCATCGGCGAGCAGCAAGAGTCCTGGACGACGGAGCAGCTCAGGGCAGTGATTGAGGGCACCTCTGCCTCCGTCACGATTGGGGATCTCAACGAAGTCCCCGAGTCGACCTGGCCGATGCTGGTCCAGTCGCGGCACGTCATGCCCTCGGCCGCGAACGTCATCGATTATGCGAAGGCACACGGCATCGATGAAGGACTCGCGGAGTTTTTGTCGCCACACGGCGCTGAGCCCGTTGAGATTCTGAACCTCGACGAGGTCGAGGATGACGCGCTCGCCGAGCTCGCGTTTAGGCTATTGAACGCCCCGGAGCGCTTGATCGCAAAGGACCGAGTTGCCCTTGCCGCGCAGGTGAGCCCGGTAGACGGCTTCGACCTGGACTCCGTGACACCCAGCACAGATCAGCTTCTCGCTCGTGGCCTAGAGGCGGGCCTGTTCGAAGACGATCTCCCCACGTTCTCCCACTTCGCGCCGGGTGGATGGAACGCCATGTCCGAGGCCTTCGGGGCATCTCAGAAGGTTGGGAGCTTCTTGTCGCCGACGATCGTGCAGGGCTTCGTCGCCGACTTCCTCGCGAGCCCGAACATCACGAAACGCTTGAAGCGGATCGTCGTCACCCAGCTGCCGCAATATGTCCCCAACGACGACGCACGGGCCCTTCGAGCTGCCGGCGAGTTCGCCCGCACGGAATCGCTCAAGCTGCCTTTGGGGGAGGCGCGGAGGATTGCCCGCGTTGCCAAAGCCGCCGGTGCGGTCATGCGCCAGCTGGTGCTGTCGAAGGAAGATCTCTCGACAGATGAAGCCGTCGAGATCCTCGTCGCCCTCGGCGCACCGTACAGCACGTTTGCCGACGGGCCCGGCGCGAAGTTCGACTATCCCAACAACGTCCCGTCGCTTGAGACTGTGTTCAGGCGTCTCGAAGCTGACGGCCGTATCAAAATCACGAGGAAACTCCTCGGGCATGGACGGACGGTCGAGGTCCTTGTCTGAGACATCCGCCGGCGAGATTGCGTCTTCACGCGCTCGGCTGCCATAGGGGGAACCATGGAGCAGCACGACTATGCCGCGTGGGAGCCGACGCTGCCAGCTTCCCGCGACCAGCGTTTCCTTCGCTGGCAAGACGAGCTGAGCTCGCTGATCACGCCGCGGGTATCGATCCGCACAGCGGTGCCCACGCCAGAGGATGCCCGACGCATGCGCGACATGCAGATTGTGTGCGAACCCATCACCGTTCTGTCCCTCGAAACGAACGCCCACACGATCAACGATCGGTTGGCGCTCTTCGCCGAGATCGAGAACGTGCACGTCGGCTTCTGCGTCGCGTTTCCTGGGGTGAAGACCTCGGACCCGATGTTCGTTCAGGTGGTCGCCGTGGTGCCTGCTGCGCAGCGGCGGGGCATCGGTCGCGAACTGCTGGCCGCCGCTGCCACTACGGAACCCGAGCGCGACATCGTGTTCGCGACGCAGGAGAGCAACCTAGCCGCACACGCGATGAGCGCCCGATTCGCGGGCGAGCTGGGCGCGACGCTCCAGCGGGTCAATCTTGGCGTGTATCCGGATCGCTACCTGGGCATTCAGCGGGGCCAGGGGTATCGGGCCTGGAGGGTCAAACGACCTCGATAGGCACCGATCCTGCCTGCTCGCAGTCCTCAGAGTCAGCGACGCCACCAGCTGGGCCGGTCGCGCATGCCCGGATGCCAGGCCCGCGGCTCGGGCGCATGCTTGGCCGGAGCCTCGTGCGAGTCGCGACCGATGCTGTAGTCCTTGTACGGCGCTGACGGGTCCCAGCCCTCCATGTGCGGTCGTAGGTCTTTCGCCGATGGCTCCGCGTCGAAGGCTCCATCGTCGAGATGCTCGAGGTTCACGATCGGGTCGAACTCGTCTGCGCGGCTGCGCGCCCATTCCAGCCACTCCTGCAGCCTCGGTCGATCGGCCAGCAGTCACTGGGCGGTTGCTTCCGCCTCGAGCTGCCTTGCGAAGTCCCGGAGCTCCTGCGCCCCTTGCCAGCTTTCGAACGCTCGCGCGAAGATGAGCTCCCGCTGAACCAGCAGGGCCTTGGCGCGGGCGCGTTCGCGCACCTCCTCCCACGCGCGTCGCTCGGCAGCTTTTTCACGCTCGTATGCTTCATGCGCCTCGATGCGTCTCTGCCTCTCGCGCTCGGCCGCATCTACGTCGTCGACCACGCCCTTCTTGATCGCGCGCGCGATCTCGCGGACTCGAGTTTCGAGAGCCTTCTTCTTCTCATCCGACCAGCTGTCGCTGTTGCGCTCGTACCGATAGCTCTGGCCCCCGAGAGGAACTTCGTGCGATCCGTCTCTTTCGATCTTGAGATGCAGCCGCCCGGACGGCACGCTGTCGAACTTCGGAATCTGCTTCCATGGCGAGCGCCGGAGCTCTCGCTGCTCAGCGTCCGTCGGGACGTGGGCCACCTCCTCCAAGAGCTCCGTCAGCTCCAGGCTCCGCCGGCGTGTGTCGACCTGGATGAACAGCTTCGGCGTCTTCAGCTTGACGTTCATCCCGAGCCGCAGCTCGTGCGCGCGCAGTTCCTCGGCGAGGCCGAGCACCACCGCGATCGCGCGGGGACGAAGTCCTTCGCTGACGGCCTCGGCCTGCTCGTGATGATGTATCCAGTTCTCGCGAAGGTTCGCTACGACAAAGTTGCGGCTGTCGCTGGAGACAAGAAGCTCCTGGTTTCGTCTCTGGTCTTGAACTGGCTGGTTGGTCCGGCGGTCATGTTCGCACTGGCGTGGTTGTTTCTTGCCGACCTGCCCGAGTACCGCACCGGGCTCATCATCGTGGGGCTTGCGCGCTGCATCGCCATGGTCGTTATTTGGAACGATCTGGCGTGCGGCGACCGTGAAGCGACGGCTGTGCTGGTGGCGATTAACTCGGTGTTTCAGGCGTTCGCATTCTCGTTGCTCGGCTGGTTCTACCTCACGGTGCTACCGGGATGTCTGGGCTTGGATACGCAGGGCCTGGAGGTCTCGGTCTGGCAGATTGCTCTCAATGTGGTGGTCTTCCTCGGTATTCCACTCCTGGCGGGATTCGCTTCGCGCTGGATCGGTGAGAAGCGGCGCGGACGGAAATGGTACGAGGAGAAGTTCCTGTCGGTCATCGGCCCGTGGGCGCTGTACGGACTGCTGTTCACCATCGTCTTGCTGTTCGCGCTACAGGGTGAAGCGATCACGTCACACCCCCGGGGATGTCGCAAGGATTGCGTTGCCCCTGCTGGTGTACTTCGGTCTGATGTGGTTCTCGGGATTGCTGTTGGGTAAAAGCATCGGGCTGAATTATGCTCGCTCCACGACTCTGGCGTTCACAGCTGCTGGCAATAATTTTGAGTTAGCCATCGCCGTCGCGATCGGCACGTTCGGGGTGACATCTGGGCAGGCTCTTGCTGGCGTCGTCGGCCCGCTCATCGAGGTTCCTGTGCTCGTCGGCCTCGTCTATGTCTCGCTCTGGGCGGCCCGCGCTTGGTTCCATACCGACCCGTTTGAAGGGAAGAGATCGTGAACTCTGCAGTCGATGTTGACACCTGCACGCCCCTTGCCCGCGACGCAATCAGCGTGGAAGCGGCCACCACTGCGGCGGGTGCTCTCAAGTCCATCGCCGACCCGCTAAGACTGCGCATGCTGGCGACCATCGTTACGGACCCTCGTGGTGAAGCCTGCGTGTGCGACCTGGCAGAACTCGCTGATGTCTCCCAGCCAACGATCTCGCATCATTTGAAGGTTCTTAAAGATTCCGGCTGGCTCGTGTCCGAGCGACGCGGTACGTGGGTGTACTACCGTATCTCACAGTCGCACCAGGAAGCGGCCGCCGTATTGCTCGGCCCCGCGCTCAACGCCCTCACTCGTTCGTCAGAAGGAAACGCGCAATGACCGAAACACAGAAGCCGTCCGTCCTGTTCGTCTGCGTCCATAACGCTGGCCGTTCTCAGATGGCCGCTGGTCGGCTCCGTGAACTTGCTGGCGACCGAGTCGAGGTGCGCTCCGCCGGTTCGATGCCCGCCGCCCACATCAACCCGGTCGCCGTCCAGGCGATGCAGGAAGTTGGTATCGACATCACCGCCGAGCAGCCCAAGGTCCTGACGACTGAGTCCGTGCAAGACTCCGATGTCGTGATCACGATGGGCTGTAGCGACGTATGCCCATTCTTCCCCGGCAAACGGTACGAGGATTGGAAGCTCGACGATCCCGCCGGACAAGGCATTGACGCGGTGCGCCCCATTCGCGACGACATCAAAGGTCGCATCGAGGAACTTCTGACTGAGATCCTCGCCTAATCGTCGTCCACTCAACGAAGGGGAACTCATCGGTTCCTCCTTCGTTGAGCTGCGCACTAGAGCGACGCCGGTGCCAGGCCCAACTGGATGGGTTGTGCACAACAAGAGCCACCGCTGACGGTTTCATCTGGCGCGTTGAACAGGCCTGAGCCGCCGCACACCCCCGTGTCTGGGAGTTCAAGATCAACGCGCTCTGCGGCCACGTGGTCGCCAGCAATCGCGGCAACCTCGATGACCTCTTCATCGAGACGGAACCACGGGGCAAGTAGGACAACATGTCTAGTTCTGAAGACGAGCGTGAGTGCACTCCGAACGTGCTGGCTTCGGCACCCAGCATCATCGGCCTCGGTGAGGTTCTCGAAGCCGTGCCCACCGCGAACGCACCGCAGGCGGCGCCAGAAGAGAAGCCGAAGCGCAAGGGGTGGTTCGGCCGTGGGGCGCGGAACCATCACACGGAGCGAGACGGAGCTACGCATGCGTATTGAGGCTGTCGAGAACCCTCTTGATGTCGTTGAGAAGGACGATGCGCGGTTCCGTCTCGTCCTATTCGCCGACGAAACGCTCGCGATGACCGCCTACGACATCGGCGATACATCGATCGAAAATGCTCTGGAAGTGGCGGAAAAGCTTTCGCACGGCCACCGCGTGATGTGGGCGCTAGCGCTCCTCGATGCCGCAGCCAATGATGGCCTCACCTGGATTTCCGGTATGAACTACACGCGTATGCCGACGACGGTCAGGCAATGGCAGCATCGCCGAACCATGCAGGACCGCTACCTGCTGGCGAAGAGCGGGTCTGCGGCCCCGAAGGTACTGCCGACGGGGCTACGCCTCATTCGGATGTTTGGCGAGTGGGGCGACTGCTGGGGCATTTGGGAAAGCTTCACCGACAATTACCCGTGTCACCCCAGTGCGCTCGGGCTGTCAACATCACTTGCCGCCGATTTACACGCGTGGAATGACGCGTATGGCGCTCGCTCGCTCGACGACCCCCTGCCGCGTACGTGGCGGCTGGAGGGCGAGCTTCTCTATGAGCGCCTGCAGGCCGAGATCGACGGTGTCGCTGAAGTGCGGCCCGAGTTCTTGTTCTGAGCCGCCCCACGGACGAATGGTTGGGGCAGCGCCGGAGCGCCGACCCCAACCATTCGATTAGGCGACAACCTTCTTCCACGCGCCGATGTGGGCGGCGGGGTAGAAGCCCAGCTCTTCGTTGATCGAGAGCATCGGACGATTTTCCTCCGCATTCCACGTGATGATGCGCGGTGAATCGGGAGCGATCTCGCGAAGCCGGAGGATGCCTGCCGATTTCACGAGCGCACCGAGACGGTGGCCACGGTGATCGCTCAGCACGAGAGTGTCGTTCTGGTGCGTGGTGAGCGTGTGATCCAACGGAATGTTGAGTTCGTTGAACGCGCACAGTTCACCAGTCACGCGGTGGCGAGCAGCCGTCACGAGCTGGGTGCGTTCGCCATCGAGAATGCGTGATTCCATTTTGCGGAGGCGCGCCTCATCCCACGACTCTTCGTCGAACTCCATGTCGGCGCTCGGCGCATCGGTCACCATTCGCTCTTTCATGAGGCAATAACCGGCGACGAACTCCGCGGGCGTCGGCAGCATCCACTGCACGACCTCGTAGGCCGACGCTGCAACGCGGGCTTCACGCCCGATACGGTCAACGGCCGACAGGTCTCCCTGCAGATCGAACAGGCTCTTGCGCTCCACCTGTTCGAGTGAATAGCCGTGTCGCAAGTAGAACCGCGCGATGTGGTCCTTCGGCACATAACCAAACCCGGTGGGCGGCTCGAGACGGGGGGCATCACTTGCCGGGTGTTCGGCCCACGACTGCAGTGACGTGCGGCCCGCGTCACAAGCAATCTGCTCCACGACGTCATACGCCGCGGTTCCGATGCCCTGACCCCACACGTCCTCAATGAGTTCGATACTCCAGAAAGCCACATGCGAGTCGCCCTCGAGCGGGAGGTCGACGCCGACGCGGCCGACGACAACCCCGTCGAGTTCGACGATCAGGAAGTGCCGCTTGGTGTATTCGTCCGCCCAGAAGTTTGGAAGCAACTCTGACGCGGTCATGAACTCGTCATCGGCGCCGGAGATCTCGCGGTAGATGCGGTTACGCACATCCACCATTGCGAGAAAGTCTCCGGCGTCGGTGGCGTCGACACTGGTCGGGATGACATAGGGGCGAATCGTGGGGCCGGCAGTTTTCGTGTTTGTGTTCATGGTTCTCCTTAGACCCGCACGAGGTGCAGGTAGTGCTCCGTGCGGGCAACGAGCTCACGGCGTTCGCGGTCCTCGCGAAGGCGGAGTTGCTCGGCGCGAGCAGTGTGGTTGATGGGCGCCGGGACATGAGCGAGAAGCCAGATGGCAACGCGCACAGATACGCGGCGGGTGATGGTGAGCTCGCGCAGGGGCGCGGTAGTTGTCGGCAAAGCCTGCAGATGGGCAGTTTCGTGCACATCGAGGCGACGCGAAACGAGAGTCGTAGACACGACCGATCCTTACGGTTGATGGGAGCGAAATGCTCGAAGCGGAACCATGGAGCAGGTTCCTGGAAGGGGTGACGAGAACGTCGGAGCGCACGAATTCAGAACGTGCGCGGAGTGGCCGTAAACGGGGGCAGAGCCCTCTCGTGTTAGTGAGCCGAACGCGGTGCGAACCGACGAACGGGAGAGACCACTCCTGCAGATACAGGGGCCAATGCGGCGATGCCGGTGGTGTTCTTAATCATGGGTCTCTCCTTTCGTTCGTTGAACCGAAAAACGACATTAGCGCGATCTCTCAGCTTACGCAATACCCCGGGCGTGTCGCGCATGTTTCCGCGGGTTCTGCCGGGCTCGAGCGCGCCAATCCGATAACGTAATTGAGGCACTAACACCCGGGAGGACGAATGCACCTGAAGAGTGTCACGCTCAAAGGCTTTAAGTCGTTCGCTCAGCCGACCACTTTTGCTCTCGAACCAGGAGTTACCGCGATCGTCGGACCCAATGGTTCCGGCAAGTCCAACGTGGTCGATGCGCTCGCCTGGGTGATGGGGGAGCAGGGGGCGAAGACCCTCCGCGGCGGCAAGATGGAAGACGTCATCTTCGCCGGAACCTCGACTCGCGGTCCGTTGGGGCGTGCCGAAGTGCAACTCACGATCGATAACTCCGATGGCGCACTGCCGATCGAGTATGCCGAAGTCACGATCAGCCGCACGTTGTTTCGCAATGGTTCTAGTGAGTACGCCATCAACGGCGACACGGTGCGTTTGCTCGATGTACAGGAGCTGCTGAGCGACTCGGGCCTCGGTCGCGAAATGCACGTGATCGTCGGCCAGGGGCGCCTCGACACCGTGTTGCAAGCAACTCCAGAAGACCGGCGCGGTTTTATCGAAGAAGCCGCCGGAATTCTGAAGCACCGCCGGCGTAAAGAGAAGACTCTCCGCAAGCTCGAAGCGATGGAAGCAAACCTCACGCGCCTGAGTGACCTCGCGGGCGAGATTCGCCGCCAACTCAAGCCGCTCGGCAAGCAAGCCGAGATTGCGCGTGAAGCGGCAACCATTGCCGCGATGGTGCGTGACGCTAAGGCGCGCCTGTTCGCTGACGACCTGGTGACGTTGCGCGCCGCGCTGGCAGATCATGCGCAGACGGAACAAGAGCGCTCGGCCGAACGCATGGTGCTGCAAGACCAGGCGACAACCATGCGTACCCGCATGGAACACCTCGAACGCGCGCAGAACACTGAAGCCGTTGACCGCGCTCGCAGCGTGTTGTTCGCCCTCGAACAGGTGCAGGAGCGCCTTCGTGGCCTCTATAGCCTGGCCAATCAGCGTCTGTCGTTGCTGGGCGCCGAAGAAGACTCTGTCGGTACCCCGATCACGGTGACGCAGGCTGACGTCGATGAGGCGAAGAGCGAGATTGAGCGCATCTCCTCGGGCCTGGGCGAAGCGAAAGATCTCGCGGCCGAGGCCGTGAAAGAAACCATTCGCGCGCGTGCTGAACTTGATGCGCTTGACGTCGACATTGCCGAACAAAGCGCCCTCGTCAGCGAACACGACATGCGCATCACGAAGCTCCGTGGCAAGGCCGACGCGGCAGGCTCTGCGCTCGCGGCAGTGCGCGGCGCCGTTCTGCGTCAACAGAACGCGATGGACGCCGCCGAAGCGCGACGTATCGAAGCCGCGGAAGCCGCCGAGCTTCTGGAAGACGCCGAAGCTCCCGATGGCTCTACCGCGGAGCACACCGCCCGCTACGAAGCTGCTCAAAAGGCAACGTCAGCCGCTGAAGCTGACCTCGAAGGCTTGCGCGACCGGCTCCACGCCGCAGAGCGTGAAAAAGACTCGTTGACGGCTAAAGCTTCGGCGCTCGGCTCGGCCCTCGCTGTGCGTGGCGGTGCGGCTGCCTTGGCATCACGCGGCGGACACGGCGTCGTGGGCATCGTGGCTGACAGCATGAAGGTCAAGGCCGGTTTTGAGGCCGCCATCGCCGCTGTGCTCGGTGGTGTCTCTGAGGGCCTCCTCGTGCACTCGACGCCTGATGCGATCACGGCGGTTGAACAGGCACGCTCCGAGTCGCTCGGTGTTGTCGACATCGTGATCGCCGACGCTCCCGTTGCGACACCCACATTGCCGAAGGCCAAGGGCATCACGCACGCTCTCGACGTGGTCAAAGCGCCCGACGGTATTCGTGGCTTGCTCGCCTACGTCGTCATCGCTGAAGACCTCGACGCGGCACTTGCTGCGAGCGGTGCTTTCGAAGCCAGCGTGACCGGATTCCCCGTCACGATCGTGACGCGCGGCGGAGCGGTCTGCACTGAGCACATGATCCGTGCTGGTAGCGGCGAGACATCGCGACTGGAGCTCGCCGCAGAACGCGATGCCGCCGTCGATCGCCTTTCTGAAGTCACCGTGATCGTCGACGCACTGCGCGAAGGTCTCGAAGACGCGAAAGACGTCGTCGAGAAGGCACGCCGTCGCGCGAAGGAGAGCCTGCAAACGCTGCGTGAGTTTGATGCCGCGGTGGCCACGCACGCTGAGCACGTGAACCGCATCACGATGCGCCACGAAGCTGCTGTGGCTGAAACAGAGCGCCTTCAGGCTGGGCTCTCGCAAGCACAATCAGCCGTAGCAGACGCTGAGGCGAAGGCAAGCGCTGCGACAAACGAGCTCAACGGTGCCCTCGAAGCACCGCGCCCCATTCTCGACGCGTCAGCCCGTGATGGTCTGCTGGCGTCTCTCGACGAAGCGCGTGAGACCGAAGTGCGCACTCGACTCGAAGTCGAGACCCTGCGCGAACGTGTGCGGGCGGCCGAAAGCCGCGTCGTGAACCTCGAGAACCAGCGTGAGCGTGAGCGCGAGGCCGCTGCCGAAGCGGCTCGCCGCGCGGTCATTCGTCGCGCACAGCGGGATGCTGCCCAAGGCGTCGCGAGCGAACTGCCCGACGTGCTCGACTCCGTCGACCGTTCCGTTTCGGAGGCTCGCGTTGCGTTGGCGACGGCAGAAGCGGAACGCGCCGCGCAGTCACAAGAACTGGTCGAGATTCGTGCGCAAGAGAAGGCGCTGCGGGATCGCCTGAGCACGCTCACCGAAAGCGTGCACGGAATCGAACTGCAGATGCACGAGAAGCGCCTCCACGTCACGAGTCTGCTGGAGCGTGTGCACAGCGAACTGAGCCTCAGCGAAGAGATTCTCGTTGCCGAGTACGGCCCCGAGACCCTGGCACCGAGCGATGCCCCCGACGCCGAAGAAGGCATCGCGTTCGATCGCCGCCAGCAACAGCGACGCCTCCAAGAAGCCGAGCGCAAACTCAACCAGTTGGGCCGCGTCAACCCGTTGGCACTCGAAGAGTTCGCCGCGCTCGAACAGCGCCACTCGTTCTTGAGCGACCAGCTGCACGATCTCACTGAAACGCGCAAAGACCTTCTCGCGATTATCGAAGAGCTCGACGAGCGCATGCAGGTGATCTTTGCCGCAGCCTTCGAAGACACCAAGGTGGCCTTCGGTGAAGTCTTCCCGATTCTCTTCCCCGGCGGCACTGGTTCCATTTCCCTCACGAACCCCGACGACATGCTCAACACGGGTATCGAGATCTCGATTCGCCCGGTCGGTAAGAAGATTGAGCGACTGTCCCTCCTCTCCGGTGGCGAGCGCTCGCTTGCGGCCGTCGCGCTACTGACCGCCATCTTCAAGGCGCGCCCTAGCCCGTTCTACATTCTCGACGAGGTTGAAGCGGCGCTTGACGACGCGAACCTCGGCCGCCTGCTCGGCGTCTTCGAGCAGCTCCGTGCATCGTCGCAGCTCATCGTGATTACGCACCAAAAGCGCACGATGGAAATCGCCGATGCGCTCTACGGTGTCTCGATGCGCCAGGACGGCGTTTCGGCTGTCGTCGGCCAGCGCATCGTTCAGCCTGCCTGATCCCTCGGTAGGCTGGAGTCATGGCGGAAAGCAAGTGGTCACTCGGTCGCGCACTGCGCGGCGTCTTCACCAAGCCCACGATCGATGAAACGACGTGGGAAGACATGGAGACGGCACTGCTGACCGCCGACTTCGGCCCCGACGTGACGGAGCGCATCATCGATGAGCTCCGCGAGAAGGTCGAGCGCTTCCGCACCACCGACCCGCGTGACCTCAAGCGCATGCTGGTTGAGACGTTGGAAGAGCACTTCGCGAAGTTCGACACGACGCTCAAACTCACCGAGCGCCCCGCCGTGGTTCTGGTCGTGGGTGTGAACGGCGTCGGTAAGACCACGACGATCGGCAAGTTCGCGAAGTTCCTGGTGCGCTACGGTCGGTCAATCGTCGTCGGTGCCGCTGACACGTTCCGTGCTGCTGCTGTCGATCAGCTCGCGACGTGGGCTGATCGCGCTGGCGTTGCCATCGTGAAGCCGCAGCAGGAGGGGCAAGACCCCGCGTCTGTCGCCTTCCAGACGATTGAGTACGCGCTGCAAAACGGAACCGAGATCGTCATTGTCGACACCGCCGGACGACTGCACACCAAGGGTGGGCTGATGGACGAGCTCGGCAAGATTCGCCGCGTCATCGAGAAGCAAGCACCGATTAGCGAGGTCTTGCTAGTACTCGACGCGACCACCGGACAGAACGGCGTGATGCAGGCCGAAGCGTTCTTGCAGCACGCTGGCGTCACCGGGCTGGTGCTCAGCAAGCTCGATGGTTCTGCGAAGGGCGGCTTCGTACTCGCCGTGCAGGAGCGCACCGGAATCCCGGTGAAGCTCCTCGGTCAGGGCGAGGGCATTGATGACCTCACCGGTTTCACCCCACACGTTTTCGCGAAGTCGCTCGTCGACTAATTCGCCTCCCGCGCGCGTGTCATTAAACGCGGGCGTGTGGCTCATTTCTAAGAGTTCCGCAGAGGGGTCTTTCCTCCGCGCGCAGAGACTGGTTGTATAGCGACATGGCGATTGAGCACGACTTCTTCGGACTCCTCGAATCTGGCCCCGACGGGTCGATCTTCTGGTCTGAAGCGCTCGAATTCGGCGATCAGTACGTCACGATCGACCTGACGGCGCCCGACCAAGACGACGTCTCTTCTGACGCGCTCGACGTTGCGGCCGCCATGATCCGCTCCCTCGAATCCATCGACCTCACGGCACGCGAGGCCATGATCTCTGAGCTCAGTGACCGCACCAGCGAAGTCACCGAGTTCCTCCTGCAACAGCAGGAAGACCTCGCCGAAACCTTGCACGACGTGCTGATCGAAATGTCTGGCGACGTTCACATTGACATGATTCGCTCGCTGCGCCTCATGAGCGTGACAATCCTGGCTGACGAGCACGGCGGCAAAGACCCGTTCTGCGTGCTCGAATATGCGCTGGATCCTGACGCCATGGACGACGTTCTCTTCGTCAATCTCTCCAGCAGCGGTTCCATTCTTTCCGTCACCAGCGCCGAATAGGCGCTACACAGCCTGCGCGAACTCGTCTTTCTCGGCGAGGTGGCGCAGATTCTCCGGAATCTCGCGTTCCTTCGACACCATCGACCGCGCCCACAGGCGCCCCGCACGGTACGACGAACGCACGAGCGGGCCGGCCAGCACGCCGAGGAATCCGATACGCTCGGCCTCTTCACGCAGCGCGATGAACTGCTCGGGCTTAACCCAGCGGTCGATCGGCAAATGGCGTGGCGACGGGCGCAGGTACTGCGTCAACGTGAGGATGTCGCAACCGGCATCATGCAGGTCGTGCATCGCCTGCACAATCTCGTCGTCTGTCTCGCCCATGCCCAAAATCAGGTTGGACTTCGTGATGAGACCGGCATCGCGCGCCATCGTGAGCACGCCGAGCGAGCGTTCGTAGCGGAACGCGGGGCGGATGCGCTTGAAAACGCGCGGAACCGTCTCAACGTTGTGCGCGAAAACTTCGGGTCGTGAGTCAAAGACTTCGGCGAGCAGATCGGGGTTGCCCGAAAAGTCGGTCGCGAGAATCTCAACGCCGGTGCCGGGGTTCATGGCGTGAATCTGGCGCACCGTCTCCGCGTGAAGCCACGCGCCTTCGTCGGGCAGGTCGTCGCGGGCAACACCGGTCACGGTGGCGTAGCGCAGTTGCATGCGCACAACGCTCTCCGCGACGCGACGCGGCTCATCGCGATCGTATGCGGCGGGCTTACCGGTCGCGATCTGGCAGAAGTCGCAGCGGCGGGTGCATTCGGCGCCACCGATCAGGAAGGTGGCTTCGCGGTCTTCCCAGCACTCGTAAATGTTGGGGCACCCGGCCTCCTGGCACACCGTGTGCAGGTTTTCGTCTTTCACCAGGGCGCGGAGCGAGAGGTACTCGGGGCCGGTGCGGGCCTTGGTCTTGATCCACTCCGGCTTGCGCTCAATCGGTGTTTCGGCGTTGCGAACCTCGAGGCGGAGGAGCTTGCGGCCGTCGGGGGCGGTGGTGGTCATGCAAATACTCCTGAGAACTCACGCTCGAACGCGCGGGTGATGGTTTCGGCGAATGCTGCTGGGGAGAGGGTGACGCCCGTCTCACGTTCGATGGTCGTCACGCCAGCGTCGGCAATC
Organism: Microbacterium daqui; assembly: GCF_050408675.1. Lineage (NCBI taxonomy): Bacteria > Bacillati > Actinomycetota > Actinomycetes > Micrococcales > Microbacteriaceae > Microbacterium > Microbacterium daqui. The sequence goes on from NZ_JBNTKF010000012.1 coordinate 30,657, forward strand.
CCGCACGGCACGATGTGGTTGAAGCCGTCGAGGGTGTTCGACACGTTGATCGCAAAGCCGTGCATCGTGACGCCGCGCTCGACGCGCACGCCGATCGCGGCGATCTTTTCTTCGCGACCGTTGTCGGCGAGCCACACTCCGCTGCGCCCGCGCACCGTGGTTCCGGCCACGCCAACTTCGGTGAGGGCGTCGATCATCATCGATTCCAGGCGGCGCACGTACGCCACGACGTCAACGGGGTCATCGAGACGCATGATCGGGTAGCCAACCAACTGCCCGGGCCCGTGCCACGTGATCTTGCCGCCGCGATCCACGTCGATAACCGGAGACCCGTCATCGGGCCGCTCTGATGGTTCCGTTCGCTTTCCTGCGGTGTACACGCTGGCGTGCTCCAGCAGAATCAGCGTGTTGGGGAAATCGCCAGCGACAACCTCGGCGTGTGTGCGCCGTTGCAGCTCCCATCCGGCGGTGTATTCGACGTAATCGGGGGCAAACCCCGCATGTAGAACGCGCATGACTCCTCATTGTTAGACTCGGTATAACAACTCCGGGAAGAAGGCTACACGACGAATCCTGGTGGGGGGTCTCGGCGCGCACAGTGCGCACATGGCGCCCCGCCCCATACGCTGGGGGCATGGAACCAGTGAGCAAGCAGGGACGCCCCAAAGCGTCGTCGAGAGAAACGCTCTCCGAAGCTGCCTGCGAGCTGTTTCTGGAAAAGGGGTATGACGCCACGAGCGTGAGTGACATCACCGCGCGCGCGGGGGTGAGCCGCAGTAGCTTCTTCAACTACTTCGCGGCCAAGAGCGACGTCATCTGGTCAGGCTTTGACGAGCGCCTCGAACGCCTCATTTCTGAACTGACCACGAGCGCGCGTGATGACGTTCGTGTTGATGTGCGCGACGCGATCGTGCGTTTCGCCGACGGATTCGCGCCCGATGCCCTTGCCCTCGTGATGTCGAACGCCGCCGCAATGGATGCTGAGGCGGATCTCGAGCGCGAAGGGTCGCTGCGCATGGTGCGCATGGCCGCTGCGCTTTCGTCGCGCTTCGCGCGCGCCCGAAGCGACGAATTGCACGCGGCAATTCTCGGCGCCGCCTATGCTGCCGCTGTGCTGTCAGCAACCCAGCGTTGGGCTCTTGATGGTTCCGGTCGTGCCCTCCTCAGCGACCGTCTGGGGCAGGCCGTCGCGGCCGTTGAAGCGCTCGTCGCATAGTCGCTCGCGTCGCTGTCAGCGGCACCGCCTCGTTCTCGCGTAAACTCGGATCATCATGGCTACATTTGGCACGCTGTCTGAGCGCCTCACTGAGACCTTCCGTAACCTCCGCACCAAGGGCAAGCTCACGCCCGCAGACGTTGACGGAACCGTTCGCGAGATTCGTCGCGCCCTGCTGGACGCCGACGTTGCGCTTGAGGTCGTCAAGGAGTTCACCGCGAAGATTCGCGAGCGTGCGCTGAGCGATGAGGTCAACCGCGCCCTTAACCCCGCGCAACAGGTCGTGCAGATCGTTAACGAGGAGCTCATTAGCATCCTCGGTGGTCAGCAGCGCCGCCTGGAGTTCGCGAAGATTCCGCCGACCGTCATCATGCTGGCGGGTCTGCAGGGTTCTGGTAAGACCACGTTCGCCGGAAAGCTCGCGAAAATGCTCGCGAAAGATGGCCACACGCCGCTGCTGATCGCAGCCGACCTGCAGCGTCCGAACGCCGTCGGCCAGCTGACGGTTGTCGCTGAGCGTGCAGGTGCCGCAATTTTTGCTCCGGAACCAGGCAACGGCGTTGGCAACCCGGTGAAGGTTTCACGCGACGGTATCGAATACGCCAAGCGCCACCAGCACGACATCGTCATCGTTGACACCGCCGGCCGCCTGGGTGTCGATGCTGAGCTCATGAAGCAGGCCGCTGACATCCGCAAGGAAGTTCAGCCCGACGAGGTACTCTTCGTCATCGACTCGATGATCGGTCAAGACGCCGTCAACACCGCCAAGGCCTTCCAGGAGGGTGTCGACTTCACTGGTGTCGTGCTGTCGAAGCTCGACGGTGACGCCCGCGGTGGTGCTGCGCTTTCGGTGGCAAGCGTCACCGGCCGCCCCATCATCTTCGCATCGACGGGTGAGGGCCTGGATGACCTCGAAGCCTTCCACCCCGACCGTATGGCCAGCCGTATCCTCGACCTCGGTGACATCCTCACACTGATCGAGCAGGCGCAGCAGGCGTTCGACGAGGAGGAAGCGCTCAAGGTTGCTGAAAAGCTCGCCAATGAGCAGTTCACCCTCGAAGACTTCCTTGAGCAGATGCAGCAGTTCAAGAAGATGGGCTCCATGAAGAAGATGCTGGGAATGCTTCCCGGCATGGGCAACATGAAGCAGCAGCTCGAAGACTTCGACGAGCGTGAGATCGACCGCACTGAGGCGATCATCCGCTCCATGACTCCTGCTGAGCGGCGCACGCCCAAGCTTCTCAATGGTTCCCGTCGTCTGCGCATCGCGCGTGGTTCCGGCTCCACCGTCACCGACGTCAACGCCCTCGTGCAGCGCTTCGAACAGGCCGCGAAGATGATGAAGACGGTCGCGCGTGGTGGCGTGCCCAACATCCCCGGTATGGGCCCGGTTCCTGGTGCTCGCCCCGGCGCTTCCGCGAAGCGCGGCAAGAAGGGTGCCAAGAAGCAGGCTCCGCGTTCCGGAAACCCGGCAAAGCGCGCAGCGGAGGCCGCTGGCCTCGCGCAGGCCAACGCGCAGCCGACCGGCTCCGGTTTCGGACTCGGTGGCGCCAGCAAGGTGCCCACCGAAGCAGACCTCGCCGAGATTCAGAAACTCCTCGGCAAGAACTAATATGCTCTGATTCCTGGGAAAGTACGACACGAGGACGCTCTGAGGGCGCCGCTGGTCGAAACTCCCGCTGGAGTCTGGCAGAATAGAACCTCGGATCACGCTCTCGACCCTCTATCCAGGGCGGCGATCCACCCTAGAGCTTCCGCCGGGTGTGCACCCCACGCTCCGGGCGACCAGTTCGTCTTCCTCAAACACATCTCTGGAGAATCGTGTCTGTCAAGATTCGTCTCAAGCGCATGGGCAAGATCCGTGCGCCTTACTACCGCATCGTTGTCGCTGACTCGCGCACCAAGCGCGATGGCCGCGTCATCGAAGAAATCGGCAAGTACCACCCGACCGAGCAGCCTTCGTTCATCGAGGTCAACTCGGAGCGTGCACAGTACTGGCTGTCTGTCGGCGCTCAGCCGACCGAGCAGGTCCTCGTGCTCCTGAAGCTCACGGGCGACTGGGGCAAGTTCAAGGGCGACAAGGACGCTAAGTCGACCGTTCAGGTTGCTGGCGAAAAGGTTGCTTTCGAGGCTGACACCGCTAAGAAGTCGGTTGTCAAGCCCAAGGCTGAGAAGAAGGCTGAAGCTCCCGCTGAGGAAGCTCCCGCCGCTGACGCTGACGCTGTAGAGGCCCCCGAGGCCGCAGCAGACGCCGAGTAATCGTCGTGCTGGCTGCCGCGCTCGAGCACATCGTCAAGGGGATCGTCGATCACCCAGATGAGGTGCGTATCAACGCCTCAACGTCGTCGCGAGGAGACCTCCTCGAGGTGCATGTGCACCCTGACGACCGGGGCCGCGTAATCGGGCGCGGCGGCCGCACCGCGAAAGCGCTACGGACGCTCATTTCCGCACTGGCCGACAACCGTCGCGTTCGCGTCGACGTTGCAGACGACTGATGTCTGAGGGTCAGAAAAACCAGCTTCGCGTCGGCCGCCTTGTCAAGGCACATGGCCTGAAGGGCGCCTTCAAGCTCGAGCTGTACACCGACAATCCCGACGGACGCTTCGTTCCGGGTGCTGTCTTCACTCTTCAGGTGCCGGAGTCTTCGCCGTGGCACGGCAAGACCGTCACCGTTCGCGAGTTCCGCTGGATGAACTCTCACGCCGTCCTCTTCCTTGAGGGCGTTGATGACCGCAACACCGCGGACGAACTCGTACGCGCCATCCTGTGGATGGACGACTCGCAAGACGAGCAGGAAGACGACGCGTGGTACGACCACCAACTCGTCGGTCTCGACGTAGTGCGCGACGGCGCCGTTATCGGCCGCGTCGCCCGCCTCGAGCACATGCCCGCGCAAGACCTTCTCATCGTGAAGGTCGATGACCGCGAGGTTATGGTTCCGTTCGTGACGGCGATCGTTCCCGAGGTCAACATTGCCGAGGGTCGCGTCACCGTAACGCCGCCGACCGGCCTGTTCGAAGAGTCGGATGACGACGCCCAGCCTGAGGCTGGCGACTCCGACGACGCACCCACCGAGGCGTAATCATGCGGATCGACGTCGTTTCGATCTTCCCGTCGTTCTTCGACGTTCTTGACGTGTCTCTGCTCGGCAAGGCTCGCGCTGCCGGCATTATTGACGTGCGCGTTCACGACCTGCGGGACTGGACGTATGACCGTCACCGCACCGTCGACGACACCCCGTACGGTGGCGGCGCTGGCATGGTTATGAAGCCGGAACCGTGGGGCGAGGCGCTTGACGCTATCGTCGCAGACTCCACCGTACGCCCGACCTTTATTTTTCCGTCGCCTGCCGGTGAGGTTTTCACACAGGCAAAGGCCCGCGAACTCGCAATCGACGAGCACCTCGTGTTCGCTTGCGGTCGCTACGAGGGCATCGATGAGCGTGTGTTCAACTACGCAGCTGAACTCGGTGCCGTGCGCCTCATGAGCCTCGGCGACTACGTGCTCAACGGCGGCGAAGTCGCATCGATGGCCATGATCGAGGCGATCGGCCGCCTCATCCCCGGCGTCGTCGGCAACCCCGACAGCCTCGTTGAAGAGTCGCACGAAGACGGCCTCCTTGAGTACCCGTCGTACACGAAGCCGTCTGTATGGCGCGACCGGGAGGTTCCGCCGATCCTCCTGAGCGGCAACCACGGCGCTATCGCCACGTGGCGTCACGAACAGCAGGTGGAGCGCACGCGCGAGCGTCGCCCCGACCTTCTGAACGACTAAAACCTTCTTCTCCCTACGGAGAAACGACGAAGCGGAACCATGCAGCGGCTAGCAGCGCATGGTTCCGCTTCGTATTTGCTTTAGTCGACGCCCAAGAAGGAGCGGTCGGTGAGCACAATCGGGCCGTCGTCGGTCATCGCGACGGTGTGCTCGCAGTGTGCACCGCGCGAGCCGTCGGCGGAGCGGAGCGTCCAGCCGTCCTGATCGGTGTAAATCTCGTCGGTGGTCTGCAAGAACCACGGCTCAAGCGCGAGCACGAGGCCGGCACGCAGCGGGTATCCACGCCCAGCCTTACCCTTGTTGGCGACGTGCGGGTCACCGTGCATCGTGCGGCCAACGCCGTGGCCACCGAAGTCGGTGTTGACGCTGAGACCTTCGGCGGCTGCGATTGCGCCGACAGCTGCGGAAATGTCGCCGATGCGGTTCGTGGTCTGCGACGCCTCGATCGCGGCAGCCAGGGCGCGCTGCGTCGTGTCGATGAGCTTGAGGTCTTCGTCGCGGGGCGTGCCGACGATGAATGAGATCGCGGAGTCAGCCACCCAGCCGTCGACTGAGACAGCAAAGTCGAGGCTCACGAGGTCGCCATCGCGCAGCACATAGTCGTGGGGGAGACCGTGCAACACGGCGTCGTTGATCGACGTGCAGATGACCTTGCCGAAGGGGCTCGCACCAAACGAGGGGTGGTAGTCGATGTAGCAAGACTCAGCGCCCGCCTTGCGAATCATTTCGTGCGCGCGCTTGTCGATGCTGAGAAGGTTGGTGCCCACCTTCGTCTCGTCCCGAAGGGTCGCAAGGACCTCGGCTACGAAGCGTCCCGCAGGACGCATCTGCTCAATCTCAGCTGGCGTGCGCAATTCGATCATGGTTCCATTCTCTCGCGTAAATGGGGGAGCCGAAGACTGTTCGGCATTACTCACACCCTTCGCACTGAAATACGGCGTACCATCGCGGTATGGCACTTCGGCAAGCTTTCTATCGGTGGCTTCTCCCGGCGGCCTTCGTGCTGCCGTTGTGGCTCCTGGTTGGTTACATGGTTTTCCAGGCCAATGTGTGGACCATTTTCTGGCTCCTCTTCTTGGCCATGCCCGCCGTTTTCATCGGGCAGCTGATCTTCACCCTGATGGTGCGCTCGCGTACGTCGGTGCGTCGCAACAAAGCGGTTTCGACCCTGGATATTGCGGCCTTCGGAACCTGGCACGTGCTGACAATCCTGACCGGGTTGTACTCGGAGTGGTTCTGGCTGTTCCTGACGCTCGCGATTATTGCCGGCATTGGCGTCTTCGTTTCCTGCATGTGGCAGCTGTGGCAAGAAGCGACCGGTGCGCGCTACGAGACGCCGGTCGACGGTGTCTTTCCCCGCGCCCGCCCATCGGCACCTCCGTCGGCACCGCCGACTGGTTCCGCTGGCGACGTTTTTATCGTGACGGAAAAGCACGAATCCTAATTTCGCTTCGCCGCCGCGATATGGCAGAATAGAGAGCTGTGCCGTGACCATGCACGTTTCGACGTGCCCACGCAGGTGCTCTGCCTCAGGGGAGTATCCGGCCGCAAGGTGCACGATTCTTTAAATGAAAACCCCTTATGCAGGAGACCTGACGCGACTGCAGAATGCGATCTATCATGCAGATCCTTGACGCCGTTGATGCGGCATCGCTTCGCTCGGACATTCCCGAGTTCTTCCCCGGTGACACCGTAAAGGTTCACGTCAACATCACGGAAGGTTCGCGCTCGCGCGTTCAGATCTTCCAGGGTGTTGTTCTTGGCCGCTCTGGTGACGGCATTCGCGAGACGTTCTGCGTCCGCAAGATCAGCTTCCAGGTTGGCGTGGAGCGTACCTTCCCGGTGCACTCCCCGGTGATCGAGCGCATCGAGGTTGTTACCCGCGGTGACGTTCGTCGCGCCAAGCTGTACTACCTGCGCGAACTGCGCGGTAAGAAGGCAAAGATCAAGGAGAAGCGCGCCTAACTAAGCGCCTCTTCGAGAAAACCCCGCGGAACACTCCGTGGGGTTTTCTTATTCGCAGACGAGATGTGCCAGGCTGTGACATACGGTCTGTTTTCGGCAGCCCCCACCCCCGATAGGACACCATGACAAGCGAGTATGCCGACGCGCACATGTCGCGACGCGATGCTCGCCGCCACCGCAATAACGCGAAGCGCAAGGGCGGCTGGGGTGTCTTTTTCCGCGACCTGATCGTCATCATTCTGGTGGCACTTCTGGTGTCGTTCTTGGTCAAGACGTTTGTGGTGCGCTCGTTCTATATTCCGTCGGGGTCGATGGAAAACACGCTGCAGGTGCAAGACCGCATTCTCGTTGACGAACTGACCCCGCGCTTTACCGGCTACGACCGCGGCGACATCGTGGTGTTCCGTGACCCGGGCGGGTGGCTTCAGGGGGTTTCCGTGCCGAAGCCCGACCGTGGACCCATCGCTGAGGGTGTGGACTGGGTGCTGTCCCTCGTGGGCCTTTCGGCACCAGACTCGTCCGAGCACCTCATCAAGCGCGTCATTGGCTTGCCCGGCGACCATGTGGTGTGCTGCAACGAGCTCGGCCAGACGTCGGTCAACGGCGTGCCCCTCGATGAGTCGGAGTACGTACAGCTCACGCCCGGCCCCGATCGTCCTGAATACGAGTACGACGTTGTGGTTCCGGAAGGCTCGCTGTGGGTACTGGGCGACAATCGGAACAACTCACAAGACTCTCGCTTCCACATCGATGAGCCCGGGCAGGGCTTTGTACCTCTGTCTGAGGTCGTCGGACGCGCATTCTTGCGCACGTGGCCGTTCGACCGCTTCGGCGGATTGGGCTCCAGCGACTCGGCATTCATCGGCGTGCCAGATCCGGCCGACCAGTGAGCCCTGCCGTTCCCACGCTAGAGCGCGAAGCGACGCTGCTCGAGCAATATCCGTTCATCATCGCGTGCGATGAAGTCGGCCGCGGCGCGATCGCCGGGCCCGTCGTCGTGGGTGCCTCGATCGTCTACGCGTCGCACTTGGGCAGCGCTATTCCCGAGGGCCTGCGCGACTCGAAGCTCATCGCTGAGGCGAAGCGTCATGACGTTGCCGATCGTGCGCGCGATTGGGTGAGCGGTTCGGGCCTCGGCTGGGCGAGCGCTGTTGAGGTTGACCAGACCGGCATCATGCGGGCGCTGGGTACGGCCGCACTCCGCGCGATCGAAACCGTGGCGGCTGAAGCCGGCGTTGATCCGCGTGACGGCGTTGTGCTGCTGGACGGCAATTACGACTACATTCAGCCCGCTGGCGGGTGGGGGATGACGGTCATCCCCGTCATCAAAGGTGACCGCGATTGTGCGTCGGCTGCCGCCGCCTCCGTGCTCGCTAAGGTGGCCCGCGACGACTACATGGTGGAAATTCACGCCCAAGCGCCCGCGTATCAGTGGGAGCGCAACAAGGGCTATGGCAGTGCCGAGCACCGCGCCGCGATCGTCGAGTTCGGCATCACCGCACACCACCGTGTCTCGTGGGCATTTGAAGGCAACACGCTGTTCTGAGCCATTCGTGGTTCCGCTCGCCGGCTGTATATCGCTGGCGTTTCGGCTCTTGCCGACCGCGGTCACGGTGGACTTCTGAGCCTCGTTGTGAAGCTCAACGTCGTTTCGCCCTTATCTGTTGTTGCGGCATAGGATGGATGAACCATGGATGAGGATGCTTTTGACGACTATGACCGCGAACTAGAGCTCGCGCTGTACCGCGAGTACCGCGACGTTGTCGGTCAGTTTCAGTACGTCATCGAGACCGAGCGTCGCTTCTATCTCGCGAACGCCGTTGACGTGGTGCGCCGCGACTCAGCCAACGATTTCTACTTCGAAATCACGATGACCGATGTCTGGGTGTGGGACATTTACCGCGCCGATCGGTTCGTAAAGTCGGTGCGCGTGCTGACGTTTAAAGACGTCAATATCGAAGAACTGTCGCGCCACGACATTCAGATTCCTGACGACCTCGCCCTCGACGGCGAGAAGTGATCCTCGTTCCCTAACAACGCGCGATTTTTCGCGTGTTGTCCACCGCGGCTGATTCGCGGGGTTTTTGCGTGCCTGGGTACCGCAGAGTCGGGGGATGGCAGCGAAAGATGATCTGGGCAGACGTGGCGAACAGCTCGCCGTCGAATACCTCACCAAGCGGAACCACGTGGTGCAGAGCCGCAATTGGCGGTGCGCCGAGGGGGAGCTGGATGTCGTAACGCTCAACGACGACCTCGTGGTTGTCGTTGAGGTGAAGACCAGACGCAGCATCGCGTTTGGCGACCCGCTGGAGGCCGTCGATCCGCGTAAGATTTCGCGGCTTTGGCGTCTGGCGCGGGAGTGGAGCCGCGCGCACGCCGAGATCGCGCGCGGTCGTGCCGTGCGCCTCGACATCATCGGCATCACGGGCGATGACGATCACGGTTTCGACATCGCTCATCTGGAGGACGTGCGATGAGCGTCGTACGCACGTGGGCGATTGCGTTGAACGGTATCACCGGGGCGCTCGTTGAGGTTGAGGCCGATTTATCGTCGCAGACTCCGGCGTTCGATCTCATTGGGCTGGCAGACAAGGCGCTGGGCGAGGCCGTGCGTCGCGTGAGCAACGCCTGTTTCAACGCGCAGCTGCCATTGCCGCGGCGGCGCATCACGGTCAATCTGTCGCCGGCGGCACTCCCCAAACGGGGTTCCGGTTTTGATGTGGCGATTGCGATGGCCGCAATCGCCACCGAGCACAAGATTTCACTCGAGTCGTTGCACCGCACCGTTCACATTGGCGAGTTAGGCCTTGACGGCCGGTTGCGGCCGGTGCCCGGTGTGCTTCCGTGCGTGATTGCGGCGCGTGACGCGGGCTTCGATCGCGTGGTCGTGCCGTTCGCGAATCGTGACGAGGCACTCTTGGTGCCCGGCATCGAGGTGATTGGCGCGGTTGCCCTCAGCGATGTTGCGCGGGCACACGGGGTGGAATGTGAAGAACACGAGTTGGAACCAATCACATCGTCGAGCACGGTTGTTGCCGCTCCGCTGCCGGGCGATTTGAAAGATGTGGTCGGCCAACGCGACGCCGTGGAGTCGCTCATCGTTGCGGCCGCTGGTGCGCACCACGTTGTCATGAGCGGGCCACCAGGGGCCGGAAAGACGATGTTGGCCTCCCGGCTGCCGGGGATCCTGCCGGATCTCACGCATGAGCAGGCCATCGATGTTGCCTGTATCCGCTCGCTCGCCGGAGCCCCACTGATGGCTCTGCCGCGCGTGGTTCCGTTCGAGGCCCCGCATCACTCCGCGAGCGTCGTGGCGCTGATCGGCGGAGGGAGCGGAATTATTCGCCCAGGAGCGATTGCTCGCGCCGCGCACGGGGTGCTATTTCTTGATGAAGCCGCCGAATTTCCGTCGGCCGTGCTCGATGGGCTGCGTCAGCCGCTGGAGTCGGGGAGCATCACGATTCACCGTGCGGGCGCCGTCGCCACGTTCCCCGCGCGGTGTCAGCTGGTGGTGGCAATGAACCCCTGCCCGTGTGGAAACTACGGCGTTCGAGGAGCTGAGTGCACGTGTCCGTCGCCCGCGATTCGCCGCTATCAGTCGCGACTCTCGGGCCCCGTGCGAGACCGCATCGATATCGAGTTGCCGATGCGGCGCGTGACGTCAACGACGCTCGCTTCTACCGTGACGACAGCGCAAGCCCGAGATCGCGTCGCTGCGGCACGGGAACGCGCGGCACACCGGTTGCGAGAAACGCCGTGGCGGGTGAATGCGGAGGTCTCCGGCGCGTTTCTGCGGCGCGAGCCGGTCGTTGCCGGCGCACGCGATGCGCTCGATCGAGCGCTGGAACGCGGACAGATCACGCTCCGCGGCTACGACCGGTCGATGCGACTGGCGTGGACACTCGCCGACCTCGACGGCACCGACAAACTCAGCGCCACCCACGTGGGGCGCGCACTCTTACTGAAACAGGGAATGGCAGTATGAACGACGAACGACGACAAGATGCGGCGGCACGCGTCATCCTGAGTCTCTTGGCAGAACCGGGCGACGCCGACATTGGCGCGTTGGTGACCACGTATGGGGCGCCGAAAGCCGTCGACATTATTCGCACCGGCACGCACCCGCCCGACGTGCCTCAGCGCACCTGGACAGCAGCAACGGCGCGGTGGGCGCCGCGGCTCGGTGTGCTCGACGGCCACGACCAGCGAGAACGTGCGCGGCGTGCTGACGCGCGGCTCGTGATTCCGGGCGATGACGAGTGGCCCGACGCGGTCGATGACCTGGGGGTGCACGCTCCATTGCTGTTGTGGGTGCGAGGCGACGCGACGCTGTTATCGAGTGCACAGTCGGTCGCTCTCGTGGGTGCGCGAGCCGCCACCGGGTACGGCGAGCACGTCGCGGGCGAGTTTGCGGACGCACTGGCCCGCGGCGGAGCGTCCGTCGTATCGGGTGGTGCCTACGGCATCGATGGCGCCGCACACCGCGCCGCGCTCGGCGCTGGCGGAGTCACGATTGCGGTGATGGCGGGTGGCGTTGACCGCCCGTACCCGGCTGGCCACGCACACTTGCTCGCGCAAATTGCCCGCACTGGCGTTGTGGCGAGCGAGTTACCGCTCGGGGTTACACCGTCGCGGTGGCGATTCTTGAGTCGGAACCGCGTGATTGCGGCGATGACAGATGCGACGGTTGTCGTGGAGGCCGGGTGGCGCAGTGGTTCGCTCAACACCGCGGGGCACGCCGCATCCCTGGGGCGACCGTTGGGTGCGGTCCCCGGGCCGATTACGTCGCCCGCTTCGATGGGGTGTCACCGACTGATGCGCGAATTCGACGCGGCTTGCGTGACAACTCCCGAAGAAGTACGCGAGCTTGCCGGATGGCTTGACGAGGCTGCAACACCCGAGCGCGGCGCTGATGGTGACGCCGGAAGCTCAACCAACCGCCTCATTGATGCCCTCAGCGTGCGGGCTGCTCGCGACGTCGACGAACTGGCTCGTCGCACGGGGCAGCCGCGCGACGAGGTGCAGGCAACCGTCGGGCTTTTGATGCTGGAGGGGGCCGTCTTCGCCGTCGATGGTGGATATGTGCTCGCCAATGTTCCGGAAGGGCGCGGATAATGAACCCATCGTGGGTTGGAATGGGCATCACCAAATGTCACTGTCCTTGAATGGATGGGAGCCGATAGGCTGACGGCAGCAGGCAGACTGGCGCCTGCGTCGCATCACACAGAAGAGGCAGACCTCATGGCCCTGCAGGATCCATCCACGTACACCGCCGCTGATCTCGCGAACCCGGCGCTCGACGACGCGACGCTGCGTCACATTGCGCAGTACCGCCCTGACCTCCGTGGTTATGTTTTGCAGCACCCCGCGTGCTCGCCCGCACTGGCGCAGATGATTCATGCGAGCGCCGCGCCGCAGCAGGCGCCGACTGCACCGGTTGTTCCCTCCGTGCCGCAGGCACCCGCCGGATTCAACCTGGGGCAGGCCGCAAGCACGCCGGGCGCACAGCCGTTCGCAGGCCAGGCACAACAGTACGGCCAACAGCAGCCGCAACAGTACGGTCAGGCACCGCAGTATGGACAGGCATCGCAACAGTTTGCGCAGCCGCAAGCTCCGCAGCACCCGCAGGCAGTCGCCTGGGCGCAGTGGTTCCAGCAGAACACCGGCCGCCAGCCCGGGCCTGCCGACTACCAGAACGCCGTCGCCGCCGGCCAGCTGCCACACCAGGTGCTGATGGGCATGCCGGCCGCTGTAGCGCACAAGCCCGGATTCCCGGCACAGCTCGGCGCGCTGGGCCGCCTCCTCATCCTGATTCCGATCGGTGCCGTGATCGCCATCATCGGGAGCTTCCTGCCCGTCATCAGCATGGGCTCGTACTCCTTCAACTACTGGGCGGAGGGTGCCGACGGGCCGATCATTCTGGTGTGTGGTTTGATCACCATCGCCGTGGCTGTCCTCGCGATCGTGAAGCCCGCGAAATGGTCATACATCGTTGCCGGCGTGGTGGCGATTCTGAGCCAGATTCTGTTGTTCATTTCGACGATCTCCGGTATTTCAACGAGCGTCGAATACCAGATTGCGCTCGGCCCAGCCATCTACGTCGTGCTTCTCGGTGCGATCGTCGTCACCGTCGGCGCGGTCGTCGCCCTCGTTTCGGCACGCAAGCTCTAAGCTGGTCAATCTCGGCCAGCCACCACGCGGTGCGCAACACTGTGCCGCATCATGGAGTCATGAGGCTCGATGATGCGGCACAGGCGTTTGCGACGCACCTGGCGCAGGTTCGCCGCCTTTCCCCGGCGACCATTCGCGCCTACGCGGCTGACCTCAGAGACCTCCGCTCCCACCTCGAAGACGACGACATCACGCTCATCGATGTCGATACGCTGCGCGATTGGTTATGGCACGCCACGCAGCGCGGCGACGCCCGCTCGACGATCGCCCGCCGCACCGCCACGGTGCGTACGTTCTTCGCTTGGGCGCTCGAGCACGGCCACGTGACAGCCGACCCCACACTCCGCCTGGTGACACCTAAAAAGGCACAGATCCTTCCCGCGGTAGCGACGGCGACGAGCCTCGACGAAGTGCTCTCTGGCCTCCGCGTAGCCGCCTCTGACGGCGACCCGATCGCCCTGCGTGATCACGCGATGCTTGAGCTTCTCTACGCGGCGGGCATCCGTGTTTCCGAGTTGTGCGGGCTCGATGTCGACAGCATCGACCGCGACCGCGCCACCGTTCGGGTCTGGGGTAAGGGGTCGAAAGAGCGCGTCGTGCCGTTCGGGTTGCCCGCACGAGATGCCATCGACGCTTACCTCACCCGAGCGCGGCCGACGCTGGTTGCGCGGGGGAGCGGAACCTCAGCACTATTTCTCGGGGTGCGTGGCGGCAAGCTGTCGCCGCGCGCTGTGTATGAGGTGGTCTCGCGCGAAATTGCGCCGGTCACGGGCCGGGAGCACGTTGGCCCGCACACCCTGCGGCACTCCGCGGCGACCCACCTAATCGACGGCGGCGCTGACCTCCGTGCTGTGCAAGAAATCCTCGGCCATGCGAGCCTCGGCACGACGCAGATCTACACGCACGTCTCGAGCGAGCGTCTCGCCGCCGTGTACAAGCTCGCGCACCCGCGAGCGTAAGCGCCACGCGAGGTACGCCGCCTCACACCCTGCCTCGGGGTTCCGTAGCCAGCGTCTTCCCAACCATCGAACCGATTCGATACAATTATCGGCGGCGCCGCACTCGACGCTCCACATCTTCTGCACTTTGCGAGTTTCTGCATGGCCACTCCGTTGACGACCGGCCGCCCTTGGCGCGTCATACTTGCGTTTTCTGTGCCCCTGTTGCTGGGCAACATCGTGCAACAGCTGTACCAGTTCGCCGATGCTGTCGTCGTCGGTCGATACCTCGGCGTCAACGCGCTCGCAGCCGTCGGCGCGACGGGTGCGCTGTTGTTTCTGCTGTTGGGTTTTGCCTGGGGTATGACGAGCGGCTTCGCGATCCCGACGGCGCAGGCCTATGGCGCGGCTGACGCACGCGCGGTTCGCCGTTCGGTGGCCGCTGGCGCCATCTTGACCGCCATCGTGAGCCTGGTCATCACAATCGGTGGGCCGTTGGCCGCCGAGCCCATCCTGAGGCTCTTGCAGACCCCGCCCGAGCTGATCGCTGAAGCGACTATCTTCACGCAAATCAGCTTCCTCGGCGGTGCAGCAACGATGTTCTTCAACTTCCTTGCGGCGATCATCCGATCGATCGGTGACTCCCGCACGCCCCTCGTATTCCTCACGCTGGCGTGTGTGCTCAACGTTGGTCTCGTCATCGTCATGGTTGGTCCGCTGGGTTGGGGCGTCGGTGGCGCGGCAACGGCAACCGTCGTGGCCCAGGCGATCTCGGTCGTGCTGTGCATTGACTACGTTCGTCGCCGCGTTCCGGAGCTCCGGGTGCAGCGCGAGGACTGGCGCGTCACGCGTGCCGAATTCGCCGAGCACCTGCGCCTCGGCCTCCCGATGGGTTTCCAAGCGTCGATCATCGCGATCGGCACGCTGACGGTTCAGGTTGCGCTCAACACGCTCGGCACCAACGCTGTTGCGGCGTACACGACCGCCGCTCGCGTTGACGGACTCGCCTCCGCATTGCTCGCATCGCTGGGCCTGGCGGTTTCGATGTACACCGCACAAAACATCGGTGCGCGTCGCCCCGACCGCATTCGCCGCGGAATGAAGCAGGCCATCTGGATGGCCATCATCGCTTCTGTCGTACTCGGGGCTGTCGTGATCGCGTTCGGTGTGCCGCTCATTCGCCTGTTCATCGGCGAGGGTTCAGAAGATGTCGTCGAAATGGCGCACCTGTTCCTCATCGTGAACGGCTCGACGTACGCGATTCTGGGTGTGCTCTTCGTCGTGCGTGGTGCGCTTCAAGGCCTGGGGCAGGCGCTCATCCCGACGATCACCGGCATCATCGAACTCGTCATGCGTGTGGTTGCGGCCGTCATCTTCGGATCCTGGTTCGGCTACTTCGGCGTGACGCTGAGCAACCCCATGGCGTGGATCGGCGCTGTCGTGGTGCTGGTACCCGCGTATATGGTCGCGCACCGCAAGCTCGCCCACATGAAGGTTGATCCGGTCGAGGTCACGCTCACCACACCGATTCCGGTGATCGGCCCGACCGACAGCGCGCTCGTCGTCGACGGCATCGTGACGCAGCCCGTGGTCGTTATCCGGCAGCGACGGTTCTGGCGCTCACGCTAGCAACGGAAAAACGAGCAGCGGGCGATCGCTATCGGCACGGCGCATGACCTCGAGGCTGATTCCCCACACCGCAGCAATTGTCTCGGCTGTCAGCACCTCGCAACGGTCAGGCTGTTTGCGATGACGCGCTCATCGTCGGCGGTCGTGGCAAACCAACCTTGATACGGCACCCGGCCGAGTGCCACAACGTCGCGACCCCGCAATCCGTCGGCGGTTGCCCATTCTTGCTCGACCAGCGCTATCCGCTGTGCCCGCTCCCGCCGGTGCAAGCCGCTCAATGGTTCCGCATCCAACGCTATCGAGCCGCTGTCTGCGCGCAACGCACCGGCGATGAGGCGGAGGAGCGTGCTCTTGCCGGAACCATTGGGGCCGACAAGCGCCGTGACCGAGCCCGCCGGGGCGGTGATGTCGATGCCGTCAACGATCAGGCTGTGACCGCGCGTGAACGTGACGCGCTGTGTGTGAAGTTCGCTCATGCGCGATTGCCTCGCATCCGCATCATCAAGATCGCGAAGACGGGGCCACCGATGAGCGCCGTCACGATCCCGACCGGCAATTCGCGCGGGTCAAACATCGTGCGGGCCGCTCATGAGGTTATCGCCGCTTCCATCGTCTAGGAACTATATTCACAGGAATTGAACGCAAGCCGCGCGGATTCGTGCCCGCGTGTGCAGAATGACTTTATTCCTCACAACAGGGCAACAAAATGGGTCTTGCGATACGACTGAACAGGGAGGCCGGGTTGATATAGCTCCCGTTTTGGCGCACACCCCAGTGCAATGTGCCCGTGGCCGCATGCCCGCCTGTCGAGACGTACCCGACAATCTCTCCCGCCTCGACAGCGCTCCCGACCTCAGCCGATGCCACGACTGGTTCCAGCGTCGTGACAAACCCATTGCCGTGGTCAATCGTGACGAGTGGTCTGTCGGCCACCGTGCCCACCCAGGCAATGGTTCCGCCCGCCGGCGCCCCTGCCACAGCGCCGTCACCCACCCAGAGATCGATTCCACGATGCCCGGACCCGTAGTCATGCTCGGGTTGCTGGTAGGGCACGCTAATGCTGACGACTACGGCGACGGGCCAACGCCACTGTGCGTGCGCCGCCTGGATGGATTGCGGAACCACGGGCCGCTGTGCAACGCCGGTGGCGGGCGTGGGGAGAAAGATGAGCGCCGCGATGAACCCCACCGCAGCGAGCAGGCGCGACCGGTGATGAGAACAAATTCGTGGCGAGGTCATGTCACCACGGTGCGCTGTTGTGCGTCACCAGGACAGTGGGACGGAACAACCGGGGAAAACTCGCCGAATTCGATGTTTGGGGAGGAATCCCAATGGTTCTCACCCTGCTATGCTGAAGGAGCACCTCGCTTTGTCGGGGTGACTTCGCGTGCCCAATGCGTATTTTACGTGGCACATTTCCCAACGGTCCTTTTTAAGGCGGGAGTGTGTGCCGGGCGCCAGGAATTGAGCATCCGCTCGCATAACCGCAATCGGCGCTTTTGCGCCATAAACAAGGGAGAACGGCATGGCCGTTGTAACCATTCGCCAGCTGCTTGACGCTGGTGTGCACTTCGGACACCAGACGCGTCGGTGGAACCCGAAGGTAAAGCGCTTCATTCTGACGGAGCGTTCGGGCATTCACATCATCGACCTGCAGCAGTCGCTCGCATACATTGACCGCGCATACGACTTCGTCAAGGAGACGGTCGCACACGGCGGCACCGTTCTCTTCGTCGGCACCAAGAAGCAGGCTCAGGAAGTTATTGCTGAGCAGGCTTCGCGCGTTGGTCAGCCCTACGTTAACCAGCGCTGGCTGGGTGGTCTGCTGACCAACTTCCAGACGGTTTCCAAGCGCCTCGCTCGTATGAAGGAGCTCGAAGAGCTCGACTACGAGAACCCGGCTGCATCGGGCTTCACCAAGAAGGAGCTCCTCCTCAAGAAGCGCGAACTCGACAAGCTGCACAAGTCGCTCGGTGGTATCCGCAACCTGACCAAGACGCCGTCGGCGATGTGGGTTGTTGACGCCAAGCGCGAGCGTCTCGCCATTGACGAGGCCAAGAAGCTCGGTATCCCCGTGATCGGTATCCTCGACACGAACGCTGACCCGGACGACCTGCAGTACCCGATCCCGGGTAACGACGACGCGATCCGTTCGGTCGGTCTGCTCACGCGCATCATCGCTGACGCAGCTGCTGAGGGTCTCATCCAGAAGCACCAGCCGGCTGACGCACAGAGCGACGCTGAGCCCCTCGCTGAGTGGGAGCGCGAGCTTCTCGAGCAGGGCACCGAAGCTGCCGCTGCTGAGCCGGCCGCTGAAGCTGCTGCTGAGGTTGCTGTCGAAGCAACCGAAGAGTCCAAGTAACTTTCCGCCTACACGAAACAGAAGGAGCCACACACATGGCCAACATTTCTATCGCGGACATCAAGGCACTGCGCGAACAGCTCGGTACCGGCATGGTCGACACCAAGAAGGCTCTCGAAGAGGCCGGCGGTAACCTGGAGAAGGCGACGGAGATCCTGCGCCTCAAGGGTGCCAAGGGCAACGCGAAGCGCGCTGACCGTTCGACGAGCGAGGGCCTCGTAGCTTCGCGCGAAGTCAACGGCAAGGTCACGCTGATCGAGCTCGCTTGCGAGACCGACTTCGTCGCAAAGAACGAGAAGTTCATCGCCCTGGCTGACACCGTCGTTGACGCTGTTGCCGCTGCAGGTTCCGAGACGCTCGAGTCAGCTCTTGCCGTCACGATCGACGGCAAGACCGTCGCTGACGTCATCTCGGAGTCGGCTGCCGTTATCGGCGAAAAGATCGAGCTGCGCCAGGTGCGCACCGTTTCGGGCGACAAGTTCGAGATCTACCTGCACAAGACCAGCAAGGACCTGCCCCCGCAGATCGGTGTTGTCGTTGCCTACTCGGGTGACGACGCTGACACCGCTCGTTCGATCGCTCAGCACATTTCGTTCGCGAACCCGTCGTTCCTCTCGAAGGACGACGTTCCCGCAGACGAGATCGAGAAGGAGCGCGAGATCGTTACCAAGATCTCGCTCGAAGAGGGCAAGCCTGAGGCTGCCCTCCCGAAGATCGTTGAGGGTCGCGTTAACTCCTTCATCAAGCAGGTTGCATTGCTCGAGCAGGACTACGCCAAGGACAACAAGCTGTCTGTTGCAGCGGTTGCGAAGGACGCCGGTATCACGGTGACCGACTTCGCCCGTTTCAAGGTCGGCGCGTAACACCTATGTGAGGGCCCGGATCGATATATTCGATCCGGGCCCTTCTTCACGCGTCCAGGCCGGGCGCACATAAATCGCAGCGATGAAAGGAGCCGCCATGGCTACCGAAGAAACCGGACGCCGTCGCGTCCTCCTGAAGCTCTCTGGTGAAGCCTTTGGTGGCGGCCAGCTCGGTGTTAACCCCGACGTTGTGAGCCAAATCGCTCGTGAAATTGCCGCGGTCGTTGACACGGTTGAGGTCGCTATTGTCGTCGGTGGCGGCAACTTCTTCCGCGGTGCAGAACTGAGCCAGCGCGGCATGGACCGCGGTCGTGCCGACTACATGGGCATGCTCGGAACCGTCATGAATGCCCTCGCGCTGCAAGACTTCCTGGAGCAGGCAGGTGCCGCAACGCGCGTGCAGTCCGCTATCCAGATGACGCAGGTCGCAGAATCGTACATTCCGCTGCGTGCTGAGCGCCACATGCAGAAGGGCCGCGTTGTGGTCTTCGGCGCCGGCGCCGGTCTCCCGTATTTCTCCACCGACACCGTCGCCGCACAGCGTGCGCTGGAAATCGGTGCTGACGAAGTTCTCGTTGCAAAGAACGGCGTCGATGGCGTTTACTCCGCCGACCCGCGCGTTGACCCGAACGCTGTGAAGCTTGACCGCGTCACCTACCAGGACGCACTGCAGCAGGGGCTCAAGGTTGTTGACTCAACCGCATTCAGCCTCTGCATGGACAACAAGATGGACATGCGCGTGTTCGGTATGGAGCCGGCAGGCAACGTTACGCGTGCGCTGCTGGGCGAGCCCATCGGTACTTTGGTCACAAGCTGACCTGCCTCCGCCTACTAGACTGAGAACTTGATTCTTCCTATCCGATTGGAGCACGCATGATCGCCGACGTGATTGCTGAAACCCGTGGCCGCATGGAGCGCGCTGTCGAATCAGCGAAGGAAGACTTCGCCACCGTCCGAACGGGCCGCGCTAACCCGCAGCTCTTCCAGAAGATTCTGGTGGACTACTACGGCACGCCGACGCCGCTCGCACAGCTGGCTTCGTTGAACACCCCCGAGGCACGCACGATTATCGTGACGCCCTACGACAAATCGGCGCTGAAGGCCATTGAAGACGCCATCAGCTCGATGCCAAATCTCGGCGCAAACCCGAGCAACGACGGCAACATCGTGCGTGTCACGATGCCCGAGCTGACGCAAGACCGTCGCAAGGAGTTCGTCAAGCTGGTGAAGTCGAAGGGTGAAGACGCGAAGGTTCACGTTCGTGGCATTCGTCGTAAGGCCAAGGATGAGCTTGACGCGCTGAAGAGCGAGGTCGGCGAAGATGAGGTCGCTCGTGGCGAGAAGGAGCTTGACGCTCTCACCCGTGCGCACACTGACCTCATTGACGAAGCGCTGAAGCGCAAAGAGGCAGAGCTCCTCGAGGTCTGACGTTATGAGCGCCGATCCCCAGGACGATGCGCTCGAGTCACCGCTCGACGCGCAGCACGACGACGCCACGAGCTCCGGGCACGGTGCGGCAGCTCAGTTTGAGGCGCGCCGTGCTGAATTTCGCGACCAGGTCGCAACCGCGCGCGAGCACTTCGAAGAAGTAAACGAAAAGATCAAGCAGCGGACGGGCCGCGACCTCATCCTCGCGGTCCTGTCCGGGCTTGTTCTGGCCGCGATCGTTTTTGGCTCGCTGCTGTTCTTGCCGTCACTGTTCGCGAGCATTGTGATCGTCGTCAGCGGTCTTGCGACGTTTGAGCTTGCGCGTGCCCTGGAAACCGGTGGCCGTAAGGTCGACGTCTGGGTGCAGATCGCCGGCGCCGTGGCGCTTGCCGCCACCGGTTATTTCGGCAGCGCTCTGTGGCAACTCTGGGTCATGACGTTTGCCGTTGTCGCCGTGCTGATCGTGTGGCGCATGGTCGCGCAGATGGCGGCGCGCGACGGACGCACGTACGGCGACGTGCTGGCTGATATCGCTGCGGCCGGTTTCTTGCCCATGTACGTGCCGTTTCTGCTCGCGCTGGTGCTTATCTTGCAGCAGCAGCCCAACGGTGCCGCGTGGATTCTCACGTTCATCATCGTTGTGATCTCTGCTGACACAGGTGCATACGCGGTTGGGGTTTGGATCGGCAAGCACCCCATGGTTCCCCGCGTGAGCCCGAAGAAAACGTGGGAAGGCTTCGCCGGTGCCGCACTCGCTGCGACCACGGCGGCGACGCTGCTCGCATACTTTGTGCTTGACCTGCCGTTGTGGGCTGGTGTCATCATGGGTCTCGTGATTCTGGTGACCGCAACACTCGGAGACCTGGGAGAGTCGCTCATTAAGCGCGACCTGGGAATCAAAGACATGAGCTCGTGGATTCCGGGTCATGGCGGCCTGCTTGATCGCCTCGACTCGATTTTGCCGTCGGCTGCCGCGACGCTCGCGCTCTGCTACTGGCTCACTCCGTTGGTAGGTGCATGATGTCGGCTGCCGTATTCCCGCTGACATCTGGTCGTCAAAAGGGCTACGAACAACGTGCCGTTGACGCTTTTCTTGCGCAGGCCCGCGCGGCATTCGAGCGCCGCGAGGGTGCTCCGACGGTGACGTCGCAAGCCATTCGCGAAGTCGCCTTCCCGCTCGTCAAAGAGGGATACTCCATATCGCACGTTGATGGCGCACTCGGGCGAATTGAAGATGCGTTTGCTGCTCGCGAGCGCGACGCTGCAATGCGCCGCGAAGGCGCTCGCGTGTGGGTCGATAACGCACGCGAAGCTGCCGAAGAGATTCTGCAGCACCTGTCGCGTCCGGCAAAACAGCGCTTTGCCCGAACCTCAGCGCTCACCTACGGATACCGGGTCGATGAGGTCGACATCGTGGCAGACAAGCTCGTTGCTTTTCTTGAGCGCGGCCACCTCGTCACCGTAGAACAGGTGCGCGCGGCAGCGTTTCGGATGCAGCGCCGTGGCTACCGCGAAGAGCAGGTCGACGCGCTGCTCGATGCTGTTGTTGACGTGATGCTGGCGGTTTCTCCTACGCGCTAATGGCTTGTTCAGGCAAGCGTGGGTACACTGGAAACACTGTGACTCATCGCAAAGACCTCCGAACGCACCGCGCATCCCAAACCGTTGACGTGCAGTTCACGCCGCGTCCGCGATCTGCTGCGAACACGAAGCCCTCGCGAAAGCGTGCCTTGGCGTCGATGTTCGCCATCATGGGTGTTGTCGCATTTGGCGGTGCTTTCGCGATTCCCGCGGGTGCTGCGCTGGCCGGTACGGCCCCCGAAGCACAGCCCGCCGATTCCTCGCTGTATGACGCCGCGGTTGCCGGTGCGCAGCAGCTCATCGTCGATGACGTTGTCGTTGTCGCCGCCCTCGATCGCTCCAGCAGCGTCTACGAGGCCTACGTCACGCCGACTCCCACGCCGACGCCGACGCCGGAAAAGAAGTCCTCCTCGTCATCGGGTTCCAGTGGTAGCTATTCGCCGCCGTCGTACTCGGGCGGTGGCTCGAAGGAAGACTGGCTGGCAGCGGCGGGCATCGCGCAAAGCGATTGGGGCTACGTCGACTACATCGTGAGCCGTGAGAGCGGCTGGAACCCGAACGCGACGAACTCCAGTTCGGGCGCGTGCGGTCTCGTGCAGGTGTACCCGTGCGGCAAGATCGATAACGCGTATGACCCGGTTGTCAACCTGACATGGGCAAACGGTTATGCGACCGGCCGCTACGGCAGCTGGGCAGGCGCATACGAATTCTGGACCACCAACCACTGGTGGTAAGTAGCTGTCATGCCACGGTCTAATCGCCGTCGTCGTGACAACACCGACGACGATTCATTCGAGCGTTTTCTCGGCGGCATGAAGCGTACCGAGAGCCGTCGCGGCCTCGAGTATTATGTGCAACCCGTGTCGCCTGCGAAAGCGCTCAAGGAGTACACGTGCCCCGGGTGCTCACAGATTGTTCCGCTCGGCGTCGCACACCTTGTGGTGTGGCGCGCCGATGGCATCATGGGCGACGCGGCTGACCTCGCCGCGCGTCGACACTGGCACACACACTGTTGGAGGACGAGTTGACTGAGATTCGCGGCCCACGAGAGCTTCCGGCGCGCCGGGAGAACATCGAGTTGCAGACCGCTGACGGCCTCACCCTCGTCGGTGAACTCGCGTTGCCTCTGACGGCGGAGCCTGTCGCCACCCTCGTCACTCTGCACCCTCTGCCCACGCACGGTGGCTTCATGGACTCGCACATCCTGCGCAAGGCCGCAGCTCGTCTGCCCGCATTGGCTGATCTCGCGGTGCTTCGTTTCAACACCCGCGGAACCACGTCACAACGCGGAACCAGTGAGGGTGCGTTTGATGGCGGTGTGGCTGAGCAGCACGACGTGGCCGCCGCCATGGCGTTTGTCAGCGAACGTGGTCTGCCCAACCCGTGGATCGTGGGCTGGTCATTCGGTACGGAGCTGGCGCTGAAGTACGGCCGTCACCACGACATTCTCGGTGCGATCCTATTGTCGCCGCCGCTGCATCGCGCGACCGCTGATGAAGTCGCAGCGTGGGCGGGCGACGAGCGTCGTCTCGTTGCGCTCATTCCCGAACACGATGACTACCTGAAGCCCGCTGAGGCGGCCGAGCGCTTTGCGTCGGTGCCGGAGATCGAGCTCATCAACGTCGACGACGGTAAGCACCTCTGGGTGGGGGAGACGCAGACCCGTCGTGTCCTCGATGAGATCGTGCGTGTCGTCAATCCCACAGCGCTGCCGATGCCAACCGAGTGGGCTGACTAGGCTCAGCGTTCGTTCTGTTGCGGGATGATCACCTGGCGGTAGATGATCAGCAGGCTCGCTGCGACCGGAATCGCGATGAGCGCGCCCAAGAGCCCCAGTAGGGCCGCACCGGCAAGCGCGGCAATCACGACGACCGCACCGGGAATCGAGACGGCGCGGTTCATGATGCGCGGTGACAGGAAGTACGCCTCCACCTGCATGTAGATGAAGTAGTAGATTGCCGCGGCGATCGCCGTCTGCGCGGAGCCGACGTCGGGGATCAAGCAAGCCAGGATGATGAGGATCGAACCGGTCAGCGTTCCGACGAGCGGAATGAGGCTGGAGAAGAATGCCACCACGGCCAGCACAGCGGCAAACGGCGCGTTGATGATGTTGAGGAAGATGAACGACAGGATGCCGTTGATCAGGCCGAGACTCACCTGGCCGATGACGTAGAAGCCGACGGAGTCGGTGATCTGGTCGCTCAGGTCAACGAACCGTTCGCGGCGCGAAGCCGGAACCAGCTGGTTGACAGCCGCTTTCAGGTGCGGCGTCGAGGCAGTGAGGTAGATCGTCAGAATGAGCACGATGAACGCGCCAGCGAGGCCGCCCAGAATATTGAGGCTGAATTGCCACACTTCGCCGGCGTAGTTCTGGATATTACTCAGCACGAAGTTCTGTGCCTCTTGGAAGACCAGCTCGACATCGACGCCGGGCAATCTTTCCTGAGCCCATGTCAGGAAATCCTCGTAGGACCCCTGTTGGTTCAACTGGTTAATAACCGTCGTGATCTGGTTCACCAGCTGAGTGATCTGCTCCACAATGATCGGCAGCACGATTAAGACGACGCCGGCAAAGAGGCCGAGAATTCCGAAGACGGTGAGGGTGACAGCGAGCCAGCGGGGCAGCCCACGGCGTTCGAAGAACGAGACCACCGGATCCAGTCCCAGGCTCAGAAAGAGTGCGGTGCCGACGTACAACAGGATCGTCGACAGCCCCTGCACGGCCGAAATAATTAACAGGCCAACGCCGACGCCCAGGGTCGCAACCAGGGCGGTGCGGAAGGGATTGTGAATCTTCACCGAACTCCTCACAGAACTCAGGCCAGAGTAACCCCAACGACCCCCTTCAGCAGGATGCGCACGCATGTCGGGGCAACTTTCAGTGATGTTCGCTAACCTGAAATGTCGAGAATCAAGCGATCGGCGCCCGGCGCCGTCGCGAAGGAGTTCATTTCGTGCGATTTTTATTGGCTGTTGTGTCGTTCTGCCTGGCGTTTCTGTGCGCTGCGGTCGGAGTCGGCCAACGCACCCTGTGGCTCGGGCCGAACAGCCACCAGGAGCAGTTTCCGGTCGAAGCGAGCGAGAAGTACACCCTCGTCGACGCTGGTGTTCTCGCGTATCTGCCCGGTGGTCAGACCCTGATTGCACGCGGTGAAGGAGACCTTTTCGCCGCCTACGGTCGCACCAGCGACATGGTCGCGTGGCTCGCTGACACGTCGTACAACCACGTTGTGGTGGAGAAGGTCGACGGCGAAAAGAAGATTGTTTCGTCTGTTGTTGACCCGGTGGTTGTCGAAGAAGAACCCGCCGATGAGACGGCTGCCGAGCCGACGCCAACTCCGGAGGCAACCCCAGAGGGTGAAGTCGCGGTCGAACCCGGACGCAACCCTGCTGGTTCCGATCTTTGGATCGCCGAGTTCACCGACGTCGACTCCCTCATTCAGACCTTCAACCTGCCGGCCGAGATGAGCGTGCTGGTTGCTGCCGACGGCACGGTGCCAGCACCGGCCGATATTTCGGCAAAGTGGACCCTCGATAACTCGACGCCGATGGCCGGCCCCCTGATGGTTGCTGGTGGCGTTTTCGCCCTGATCGGTGTCGTGCTGTACATCCTCGGTATCCGTCACATGCGCCGTAAGCGCGGACCGCGTCGCCGCGGACTTCCGCCGCTGCCGGTGACGGAACCATTGAGCCTTGCTGAGATTGAAGAGGCTGAGGGCAAGGGCGTGATTTCGTCGACGCCGAAGAAGACGGAGCGCCGTGCGCTCGTGGCGTTGCCGCTTATTCTGGTGTCTTCGCTCGCCCTTTCGGGGTGCTCGCCCGACGTCTGGCCGCAGGCAGGCAACGAAACGCCGACGCCCACCCCGACGCCCACCGTCATCGCGCCGGAAGACCAGAAGGCCCCCGTGCTGCTGGATTCTCAGGCGACGCGCATCATGACGAAGATTTCTGAGGCTGCCGCTGCCGCCGACACCAGCCTTGATGCCGCCGCCGCCGGCGAACGACTCAGCGGCGCCGTGCTCGAGGCCCGTTCGGTCAACTACACGCTGCGCGCCAAGATTGCGGAATACGCGGCTCCGTCTGCGGTGCCCGCAAATTGGACCATCCTGCTCCCGCAGGCGGCCGACACGTGGCCGCGCTCGTTCCTGGCGATCTACAAGGACGACTCGGACACCACGATCCCGCCGGTCATCATGATGGCGACGCAGGTAGACCCGTGGGCCAACTACAAGCTGACGTACGCCGGTCAGATGGAAGCATCGGCCGTTGTGCCCGGGCTGGCTCCGGCTGACATCGGTGCGACGCTCGTGAACCCCGACAACCAGTTCTTGCTGGTGCCGCCGAACGACCTGGCGGCGATGTACTCCGACATCATCGAAAACGGTGAGAACAGTGAGTTCGCCCCGATTTATGACCTCGCGGGCGATCAGTTCCGCGGTCAGCTGCTGACGAAGCGTCAGGAGAGCCTGGACGCCTTCAACACGACCGCTGCTGGCACGGGTGAGATGACGTTTGCGTCGGCACCGGGAACGGAAGCACCGGTCGCGCTCGCGACGCTCGATAGTGGTGCGATCGTTGCGGTGACCGTGAACGACACCGAGTCGCCCCGCTCCATTAACGCCGACGCGGTTATTCGTATTGGCGACAACCCAGTGCTGACGACGCTGACGGGTGTCACGGAGGCCTCGACGGGCTTCTTGACCACCTACACGAACCAGCTGTTCTTCTACGTGCCAGCGCAGGGTTCCACTGAGCAGATTCGTCTGCTCGGATACTCATCGTCCATCTTGAAGTCTGAGGTTCTTCCATGAGTGAACAAGCCCCCGGAGCCGTCTTGCGCGGCGCTGTCGACCTGTCGAGCCTGCGTAACCGCGCGAACCAGCCGGCGGCTTCGAACGCCGCAGCGTCTGATGCACCGTCGTACATCGTCGACATCACCGATGCGACTTTCCAGCAGGTGCTCGACATCAGCCGCGGTGTTCCCGTGGTCGTCGACATGTGGGCGGGGCGCAGCGAGGCCAGTACGCAGCTCAGCGCGACCCTGGAGAAGGTCGTCACGGAGCTTGCCGGTCGGTTGTTGCTCGCGAAGGTCGAGATCGAACGCAACCCGCAGATCGCGCAGGCGTTTCGTGCGCAGTCGATCCCGCTCGTCGTTGCTCTCGTTAACGGTGCTCCGGTTCCGTTGTTCCAGAGCGCCGTCACCGAAGAGCAGGTGCGTGCCACGTTTGAGCAGCTTTTTGAGTTGGCAACGCAGCAGGGCGTGACCCAGATTCTTGGCGGCGCTCAGGAAGACGGTGAGGAAAAGGCGGAACCAGAACTGCCACCCCTGCACCAAGAAGCTTTCGTCGCTATTGAAGCTGGCGATTACGCCACCGCGATCACCGCGTACGAAGAGGCCCTGGCCGAGAACCCGCGCGACGACGAAGCACGTGCCGGCCTCGGCCAGGTCAAGCTGCTGCACCGCGCGCAGAGCCTCAACCTGCAGGAAGTTCGCGACGCTGCCGCGGCGAACCCGCGCGACGTGCAAGCGCAGTTGAACATCGCCGACCTCGACCTCGCTGGCGGCCACGTTGAAGACGCGTTCGGTCGCCTCCTCGACCTGTTCGCTGAGCTGCCGAGCGACGAGCGCACGCCGGTGCGTGAGCGCCTGCTGGAGCTGTTTGGTCTCGTCGGCGACGCTGACGCCCGCGTGATCCGCGCCCGCAGCCGCCTCACGTCGCTCCTGTTCTAGAACTTCGAAACGCCCCGACGTGTTTTTGTACGTCGGGGCGTTTCGTTTTGCTCTTGTCGCGTTCTCGCTATTTCTCCGGGCGCTTGCCTCCGAAGCGCAGCCAAATGGTTCCGAGCGGCGGCAACGTGACGTGTGCGCGGCCGCTGGGGTCTGTTCCGACGGCGCCAAAGTTTCCGACGCCGGAACCACCGAACGCGGTGGCGTCGGAGTTCAGCACTTCGTACCAGGCGCCATCATGCGGCAAGTCCAGCGGCAGTTGGGTAATGGTGCCGCCGGAGAAATTCGAGATGCTCACAACCGTACCGTGCGGCGTGATGCGGGCGAACGCGATCACGTCGCGGTTTTCGCTCGGTGCCCCCAGCAGGCGGAATGATCCACCGTCGCTATCGCGCCGCCACAGCGGCTCGAGCTCGCGGTATGTGCGGTTGAGATCGGCAACGAAACCGGAAAGCTGTTGGTGTGACGGCTGCTCCAGTAGGTACCAGTCGAGCCCCCGAGCCTCCGACCACTCCGACATCTGGCCGAACTCTTGGCCCATGAACAGGAGCTGTTTGCCGGGATACGCCCACATATACGCGAGGTAGCCGCGCGCACCGGCGAGCTGATGCTCGTGGCTACCGGGCATCCGCGTCATGAGCGTGCCCTTGCCGTGCACGACCTCATCGTGACTAATCGGCAACACGAAGTTCTCGCTGAACGCGTACACAAACGTGAACGTCATTTCGCCGTGGTGGTGGTTGCGGTACAGCGGGTCAACGCTCACGTAGCGCAGCGAGTCGTTCATCCACCCCATGTTCCACTTGAAGCCGAAGCCCAATCCGCCACGGCTCGTCGGTGCCGTGACACCGGGAAAGCTCGTGGACTCTTCGGCGATCATCGCGATGCCGGGGTGCTTTTTGTAGGCGGTCGCATTGACCTCCTGCAAGAAGTGAATCGCTTCGAGGTTCTCGCGCCCGCCGTGAATGTTGGGCGTCCACTCGCCGTCTTCGCGCGAGTAATCGAGGTACAGCATCGAGGCGACCGCGTCGACACGGAGGCCATCAACGTGGAATTCTTCGAGCCAATACAGCGCGTTTGCAACCAAGAATCCCCGCACTTCGCTGCGGCCGTAATCGAAGATGTACGTGCCCCAGTCTTTGTGCTCGCCACGCTGCGGGTCGGGGTGTTCGTACAGCGCTTCACCGTCGAATCGCGCGAGTGCGAAGGCGTCTTTGGGGAAGTGCCCGGGCACCCAGTCCATGATCACGCCGATATCGGCCTGGTGCAGGCGGTCAATCAGATATCGGAGGTCGTCAGGCGTGCCGAAACGGCTCGTCGGCGCGTAATAACCCGACACCTGGTAACCCCACGATCCGCCGAAGGGGTGCTCCGCGAGCGGCATGAACTCGACGTGCGTAAAGCCCAGCGACGTCACGTAGGGGATGAGCTCGTCGACCAGCGCCCGGTACGTGAGACCGGGGCGCCAGGAACCAACGTGCAGCTCATAGATCGACATCGGCTCGTGCGCAGGCTCGCGTCGGGCGCGAGACGTGAGCCAATCATCGTCATGCCATTCGAACGACGATGCCGTGACAACCGACGCGGTCAATGGCGGAACCTCCGCAGCACGCGCCATCGGATCTGCTTTCAGCACCCAGTCGCCACGCTGGGTGCGAATTTCAAACTTGTACGTGGATCCGGCGCCCACCGCGGGGATAAACAACTCCCACACGCCGCTTGAGCCCAACGAACGCATCGCGTGGAGGCGACCGTTCCAGTCGTTGAACGAGCCCACGACGCGCACCGCGGTCGCGCGCGGTGCCCACACGGTGAACGATGTTCCGCTGACGTCGCCGTTGGTTGTCACCTGAGCGCCCAGCGCCCGCCACAGCTCTTCGTGGCGGCCCTCACCGATGAGGTGCAGATCGAGTTCGCCGAGTGTGGGTGTGTGACGGTACGGGTCATCCGCTCGCGACGTGTGCCCGCCGTACGTCGTCTCGATGTCGTACGCTGTGGTTCCGGCGGGCACAGCACCGTGCCAAATGCCGTCGCTCCAGTGGCTGAGCGGCGCACGCGTGCCGTCCGGCAGCACGACCGTGACGGCGTCGGCTAGCGGCCGCAGGGCGCGTACGACCTGAGTGGAACCATTGGTATGCGTTCCGAGGACATCGTGCGGCGCGTGCCACCGGCCTTCGCCAATGGCTTGGAGGATTTCGCTCTCATTCATCGTTTCACCCACAAAACATGTGCCGGCTGTGTGAATGCGTCGAGCCGGACGTAGTTATGGTCGCTCCAGGTCCACTCAGAACCGGTGAGCACGTCAACGACCGGGAACTGCTCACCGAGTGGAATGCCGAAGACGGTGGTGTCAAGGTGCACCATCGTCTCTCTTACGGAATGGGGGTCGACGTTGACGACAACGATGATGGTGTCGTCGCGGCCGCTGGGGCTGAGCGCGGCGTCGACATGCTTGGAATACACCAGGATCGAGTCGTCTTCGGACTCGTGCACGGTGAAGGATCGAAGCTGTTCGAGCGCGGGGTGCACGTCGCGAATTGCGTTCAGCGTGCGCAAGAGCGGAGCGAGCGAATCGCCGGCGGCTTCGGCGGCGACGAAGTCACGCAG
Source organism: Microbacterium daqui (assembly GCF_050408675.1). NCBI lineage: Bacteria > Bacillati > Actinomycetota > Actinomycetes > Micrococcales > Microbacteriaceae > Microbacterium > Microbacterium daqui. The sequence continues at coordinate 60,919 of NZ_JBNTKF010000012.1, forward strand.
CTTGTACTCGTACTTTTCGCTGTCGATGTTCTCTTCAGCGCCGGGGCGGGCGACCGATTCGACAAGCTCGTAGCCCGCGTACACGCCCCACGTGGGAGCGGCGGTGGCAGCGATGATCGCGCGGATCGCGAAGGCCGCGCGGCCGCCGAACTGCAGGTATTCGGTGAGGATGTCTGGGGTGTTGACGAACAGATTGGGCCGCAGGAAGTCGGCGGTTTCGGTGGCGAGCCCGGTGAGGAACTCTTCGAGCTCGGCCTTCGTGTTGCGCCACGTGAAGTACGTGTAGCTCTGCTGGAACCCGGCCGCGGCGAGAGCCTGGAGCGGCGCCGGCCGCGTGAATGCCTCGGCGAGGAAAACGATGTCGGGGTTCTCACGCAACACCTCGGCGATGAGCCACTCCCAAAACTGGAGTGGTTTCGTGTGCGGGTTGTCGACGCGGAAGATCGTGACACCCTGCGCGATCCAGTGCTTGACGACGCGGAGCACTTCGGCGCGAATACCCGCGGGGTCGTTGTCGAAGTTGATGGGGTAGATGTCTTGATACTTCTTCGGCGGGTTTTCGGCATACGCGATCGTGCCGTCGGGCAGCGTCGTAAACCACTCCGGGTGCGCTTTCACCCACGGGTGATCGGGTGCCGCCTGCAGAGCGAGGTCGAGGGCGATCTCGATACCCTCTTCCTTTGCCGCAGCGACGAACGCGCGGAAGTCGGCCATGGTTCCGAGATCCGGGTGCACTGCGTCGTGGCCACCCGCGGCGGAACCAATGGCCCAGGGGGAGCCTGGGTCACCTTCGACGGTCGTGAGGGCGTTGTTCGGACCCTTGCGGTTGATCGTGCCAATCGGGTGAATGGGTGGGAGATAGACAACGTCGAAGCCCATGCCAGCGACCTGCGGGAGGCGCTTTTGAGCCGTGGCGAAGGTTCCGGAAGCGATGGTGCCGTCTGCGCGGCGCGTGGCGCCTTCGGAGCGGGGGAAGAACTCGTACCAGCTGCCGACGCCGGCGCGTTGGCGTTCGACGAGAAGCCTTCGTGGTGCGTCGACGGTGATGAGCGACATCACCGGGCGTGCGTAGAGGAGGGTCGTGAGAGCCGGGTCGTCGACGACCGCGAGGGCCGCGGCGGTATCGGCGGTGGCATCGCGCAGTGTCGTGATCGCGGCCTTGAGTAGCTTCTTGTCTTCGGCGGGGTGCTTGCCGGAGGCGATGGCGCGTTCTAGGACGAGGGCGCCAGCCTCACGCATGACGGCGACGTCAACGTCGACCGCAAGCTTGAGGTGTGCGGCGTGCTGCCACGTCGCGAAATCATCGGCGAAAGACTCAAACTGGTATGTCCATTCGCCCTGTTCGAGGGGCGCGAGCAGTACCTGCCAGCGGTCCAGACCCGTTCCGGTGTTTTGCAAGCGGTGCAGACTCTGTTCGCCACTGGGGGCGGTGAGTCGCACCTGAACGCCAATGAGGTCATGACCTTCGCGAAATGCGGTCGCACCGAAGGGGATGACTTCGCCGACATATCCCTTCGGACGATAGGAACCCGGAGCCGCTGGCACGACATCGCTGAGGGGGATGCGTCCGCTCAGGGTGTCGCGCTTTTTCTGCCACGCCGGAGCGGGCCTTAGCGGGATGGGGTGCGAACTACGAACCGATGCGATGCTCAAAAGTGTGGCCACATTGTGAATCTACCGCTGTAATGCGTCGCGTGGGTGTGCAGGGCGTCACACGCGCGTCACTCGGCGGCGAACAGGTGCATCGCAGTGCCCTGAAGCGGAACCAGGTCGCCGGCCGAGAAGGTGGAGCGGGCTGGCAGTGGGGCCTCTTCTTCGCTCGACCACAGGGAACGGAATCGTGTAACACCGGATACGGATGGCAGCGTCACTTCGACGGGAGACTCTTTGCCATGCACGATCAGCAGGATGCGATTGTGCGGCTTGCCGGTGGCGGGTGTTTCGGCGGAGAAGTACTGCAGGGTGCGGTGCTCGGGGTCTCGCCACCGGTCACCGGCCATGGTCTCGCCATGTTCGTCGTACCAGTCCATCTCACTGGAACCGGGTACGTGGCGGCCGAGCTCGTCGTAGCGGGCGGGGCGGAGAGCGGCGTTTGCTTTGCGGAGCCTGATGAGGGTGGCGACGTGGTCGCGCAGGTCAATCTGCCACTGTGCCAGTTGCCACGACAGCCACGTGAGCTCGGAGTCGTGGCAGTACGCGTTGTTGTTGCCGCGCTGCGTGCGCCCAGTTTCATCACCCGCGGTGATCATCGGCGTGCCCGCCGACAGCAAGAGCGTGCCGAGCAGGTTGCGCATTGCCTTTCGCCGGAGAGCGCGAATCACGGGATCATCGGTAATGCCCTCGGCGCCATGGTTGAACGAGCGGTTGGTGTCGGCGCCGTCACGGTTGTGTTCACCGTTATCGAGGTTGTTCTTCGTGGAGAACGACACCAGGTCGCGCATCGTGAACCCGTCGTGCGCGGTGACGAAGTTGATGCTCGCGAGGGGGCCGCGTTCGGGGGAGAAGGTCTTGGACGAGCCAGCCAGACGCGTTGCAAAGCCACCAATGCCAGCGGGGGCCACACTCGCGCGGCGAGCGTAGTCAATGTCACTCAGCCAGAAGTTGCGTACGCGGTCGCGGTAGCGGTCGTTCCACTCTTGCCAACCGTCACCAAATGCCCCCGTCTTCCAGCCGTCGATGCCGACATCCCATGGTTCCGCTATCAATTTCGTGGTCTTCAGAACGGGGTCGTTCATGATGGCCTGCAGGAGCGGGTGCTCTGCGGTGAAGATGTGGTTTTCGTCACGACCGAGGGCGGTGGCGAGGTCAAAGCGGAACCCGTCGATCTGGACGTCTTGGGCCCAGTAGCGCAGAGAGTCCAGCACAAGGCGAGCGGCTGCGGGCGTTGCGGTGTTAAGAGTATTGCCGACCCCGGTGGTGTCGATGTAATCACCGGTCTCGGGGTTCTGCCGGTAGTAGGAGGCATCATCGAGTCCGCGCAGGCTTGAGGTGGGGCCGCCGGGGCCCTCTTCTGACGTGTGGTTGTAGACAACGTCGAGGATGACTTCGAGCCCGGCGTCGTGGAGGGCCTTCACCATCTCTTTGAATTCGCGGAGGACGGCGCTGGGCCCTTCGCGGCGCGCGGCGATCGTCGCGTATGGCGCGTGGGGCGTGAAGAAGTTGAGGGTGTTGTAGCCCCAGTAGTTGGCGAGCCCCTGTTGCAGGAGCCGTGGTTCCGAAATGAAGTGATGCACCGGCAGGAGCTCGATCGTCGTGACGCCCAGGGTTTGGAAGTGCTCGATCATTGCGGGGTGGCCGAGTCCCGCGTACGTGCCGTGCAGAGCGGCGGGCACATCGGGGTGACGCTTGCTCATGCCCTTGAGGTGGCCCTCGTAGATGATCGTCTCGTCGAGGGGGATAGCGGGCTTCGTCGTCGTTCCCCAATCGAACGCGGTGTCGACAACGACGCTCCGGAAGTCGTCGTAACCGTGTCCCTGTGCGAGACCGCGGGAATAGGGATCGATCAAGAACTGGTCCTTATTGAACCGGGTGCCCTCGGGGCCATCAGCGCGGAAGGCATAGTGCGTGCCAACGGGGAGAGCGTCAGTCGTGGCCTCCCACACGTCGCCGTCCCGCTTCGTGAGGGGAACGGTACGGGTCACCCAATCGAGGTCAGCTTCGTTGAAGGTAACGAGTTCAATCGCCGTGGCGCGCTGCGACCAGACGCGGACGGTGGTGCCGTGATCGCCGAGTGTGACGCCGAGGTTGTCGAGCGTTGTGTCGAGTAGTGCTTCGCGCAGGCCAGATGCGGTCACGTCGGTCGTCATGCGTTACAGCATAGGGGCACGTGTTTACTTCGGTGCCTGCTGCGGCTCAAGGGTGACAACATAGAAGGATGACGGTGTATTTGGATCACGCGGCGACCACGCCGCTTCGGCCCGAGGCGCGCGAGGCGTGGCTGGCGGCGATCGACACCGTCGGCAACCCCTCGTCGATTCACCGGTCGGGCCAGGCTGCACGCCGGGTGTTGGAAGACGCGCGGGAACGGCTGGCCGTCGTGCTCGGGTGTGACGCCATTGAGGTGGTGTTTACCTCTGGCGGCACCGAAGCGATCAACTTGGCGGTGAAGGGATTGTGGTTCTCTCGCGCTGCCGATCGTTCGGTTGTCGTGTTGCCGGATGGTGAGCACCACGCGACACTCGATGCGGTGGAGTGGTTGCGCACAAGTGAGGGTGCTGACGTGCGGCCGGTTGCTCTCGATCGTTATGCGCGTATTGGCGTCGACGCTTTTGCCGAGGCGCTCGCGGCAGACGTGGCTGTCGCCACCGCGATGGTTGCGAACAACGAAGCCGGAACCATTAACGATGCGATGGCGCTCGCGGCGGCTGCAGCTTCGGCTGGGGTTCCGCTGCACTTGGACGCTGTGGCTTCCTTCGGCCACGTTGATTTGCCTTTCTCTTCGTTGGCGCGGACGGCCGCGGGCGGCGCTCACCTGATGAGTGTTTCGGCGCACAAGATTGGTGGGCCGCCGTCGATCGGTGCGCTCGTCGTGTCGCGCCAAGCCAGCATTACCGCGTTGCACCACGGCGGTTCGGCTCAACGCGGGTTGCGTGCGGGCACACCCGACGCGCCCTCGGCGGCCGCCTTTGCCGCGGCCGCGGAGGCGACGTTTGCGGAGCGTGTGGAGGAAGATGCCCGACTGCGGCAGCTTCGCGACGCACTCATCGCTGGTGTCGGCTCCGTGGTTCCGGAGTCTGAACTCCTTGGCGACCGTGATGAGCGGCTACCGGGCAATGCGCACTTCTTGTTTCCGGGGGCGGCGGGGGAGTCGATGCTGTATTTGCTCGACGCCGCCGACATCGCTGTGTCGACCGGATCGGCATGTCAGGCCGGAATCGCGGAACCATCACACGTTGTGCAGGCCATGGGTCGGAGCGAGGCGGATGCGCGTAGCGTGTTGCGCATGACGGTCGGGCGCACGACGACGGCCACGGATATTGACGCCGTTGTTGCGGCGGTGGGCGACGCGTACCGGCGGGCGTCGGGGCGGCGGTAGGTTTCTGCTTCGGTTGGGTTCTTCGCGCCTGCGGGTGTTTGACGTTTGGGCGTTGCCGAGCCTCCCAGGTTGATCGGTCGTAAACTGGTACCTATGCGTATTTTGGCAGCCATGAGTGGTGGAGTGGACTCTGCCGTTGCTGCGGCTCGTGCGGTTGAGGCCGGACACGAGGTTGTCGGCGTTCACTTGGCGCTGTCGCGCGCCGGCGGCACGTTGCGCACCGGCTCACGCGGATGCTGCACGATTGAAGACGCGATGGACGCTCGTCGTGCCGCCGACAAGCTCGGGATTCCGTTTTACGTGTGGGATTTCTCGGAGCGGTTCCGCGAAGACGTCATCGCCGATTTCGTCTCGGAGTACCAGGCGGGCCGCACGCCCAACCCGTGCATGCGGTGCAACGAGAAGATTAAGTTTGCTGCTCTGCTGGAGCGCGCGATTGAGCTCGGCTTCGACGCCGTGTGCACCGGACACTACGCGAATCTCGTTGAGGGCCCGGGCGGTCTCGAACTGCACCGCGCGGCGGACAACGCGAAAGACCAGTCGTACGTGCTCGGTGTATTGACCACCGAGCAGCTTGCGCACACATACTTCCCGCTCGGCTCGACGCCGACGAAAGCGCTCGTGCGTGCCGAGGCTGCTGAGCGCGGTCTGACCGTCGCGCAGAAGCCCGACAGCCACGACATTTGCTTCATCCCCGACGGCGACACCAAGGGTTGGCTGGCTGAAAAGGTTGGCACCGCGACGGGTGACATTGTTGACCGTGAGGGCAACGTTGTCGGCTCGCACGAGGGTGCGCACGCGTACACCGTCGGTCAGCGCCGCGGCCTGCACCTGGGTGTGCCGGCTGCCGATGGCAAGCCGCGTTTTGTGCTTGAGGTTCGCCCGGTGTCGAACACGGTTGTGGTCGGCCCAAAGGCCGCCCTGGCGACGGCATTGATTGCTGGCGCTCGCTACTCGTGGGCCGGCGCTGGGCCGGTGGAGACGGAATTCCGTTGCCACGTGCAGATTCGTGCGCACGCAGAGCCGGTTCCGGCTCTCGCCGTTGTGTCAGATGACGCCGTGACTGTGACGCCCGACGAGCCCCTCGATGGTGTCGCACCCGGCCAGACCGCGGTGCTCTACATCGGCACCCGCGTACTCGGTCAGTTCACGATCGACCGCACCGAATCCGCCGTCCCCGTCGGGTAATCGCGTACGGGCTTCTATGCCCGCGTCGATTTGATGAGCCCGTGCTACCGCCTTCAACGCGCGGCGCCCGCACTCAGCTGCACCCGTGGTTCCGCCGTTGCGCACGACCGTTATGCAGGAACCGGCAGCCGTGCCTCCGGCGTGTTGGCCGCAACACGCCGGGTGGGGCACCGTCGGTTCCGACGTAACGGGGTGGCTGCGGGCGAAGGCGAGCCGCCCGACGCAGTGTGAGTTGTTCATACCCAGTGTCCGATGCGCGGCCTATCGTTGATGTGTGAACGGTTCTGAGCACACGACGCCCACCGACCTTGCCACGGCTCGCACCGAGGCCGAGCGTCTGACGACGCTGATTCTTGACGCCCGCGATCAGTACTACGGTGCTGACCGGTCGCTTGTCGACGACGAGACGTACGACGGTTGGATGCATGCGCTCGAGGCGATTGAGCAGGCGTTCCCTGAGCTGGCGGGGCAAGATTCGCCTACCCAGACCGTTGGCGCCGCTGAGAACAGCATGCTCACGCCCGTCGAGCACGCCGAGCGCATGCTGAGCCTCGACAATGTGTTCTCACCCGAAGAACTCTCTGACTGGATGACGAAGACGAAAGCCGCAGCCGGCGGTTCCGTCCGCTGGCTCACCGAGTTGAAAATCGACGGTCTCGCTATATCGCTTCGCTACGAAAACGGTGTGCTGACCTCGGCTGCAACCCGTGGCGACGGACGCGTCGGTGAGGATGTCACCGTGAATGCCGTGCGTGTCGCCGGTATCCCGACGCGCCTTAAAGGCACCGGGCACCCGGCGATCGTTGAGGTGCGCGGCGAAGTGTTCATTCCCGTCGTCGAGTTCGAGGCGCTCAACGCTCTACAGGCGCGTATGCGCGAAACCGTCGCCGCCGACTTGATCGAACGCCGCGGCTTCACCGCCGAGGCCGCCAAGAAGTCGGCAGAGCGTCGTTTTGCCGCCTTTGCGAACCCGCGTAACGCGGCGAGCGGCGGCTTGCGCCAGCAGCTGGAGAAGAAGGAGGGCCTCGAGCTTGAAGCTGGCGAAGCTCGCATCAAATCGTTGCGTCTGTATGTGCACGGCATCGGGGCGTGGCCGGAACCACCGGTTGCGTCGCAGAGTGAGGTATACGAATTGCTCGCGAGCTGGGGTCTGCCGATGAGCCCGCACTTCCGCACGTTTGAGTCCAACGCTGAGGTCGCGGAGTTTGTCGAGTACCACGGCGAACACCGTCACGACATTGAGCACGAGATCGACGGCGTCGTCGTGAAGGTCGATGATCTTGCGATGCACGCCGAACTCGGCATGACGAGCCGCGCACCGCGTTGGGCCATCGCGTATAAGTACCCGCCGGAGGAGGTGCAGACGCGTCTGCTCGATATTGTCGTGTCAGTCGGCCGCACCGGTCGCGCAACCCCGTTCGCGGTGATGGCGCCCGCACATGTTGCGGGGTCTGTCGTGCGCCAGGCGACGCTACACAATCAGGAGGTCGTGAAAGCGAAGGGTGTTCTCATCGGAGACATGGTCGTCTTGCGAAAAGCCGGTGATGTAATCCCAGAAGTCCTCGGCCCGGTAGCTGAACTTCGCGATGGTACCGAGCGTATGTTCGTCATGCCGACCGAGTGTCCTGAATGCCACGCTGAGTTGCGACCAGCTAAGGAAGGCGATATTGATCTTCGTTGCCCGAACTCTCGCTCCTGTCCGGCACAGGTTCGCGGTCGAGTCGAGCACATCGGATCCCGCGGCGCCCTAGATATCGAGGGGCTCGGCGAGGTGTCTGCAGCAGCGTTGACTCAACCCGTCTATCCAACACAGCCTCCGCTTGACACCGAAGCCGGCCTGTTTGACCTGACGCTGCGCGACCTTTTCCCGATTGACCTGGTGGTTCGCGACTCCGAAACCGGTCTCCCGAAACTTAAGGAGGATGGTACCCAAGACACTCGCTCCCCCTTCCGACGACAGCGAAAGAAGGGTGACCCGACATTTGACGCGGAGGGCGAGTTTGACGGCGACGCCGACTACATTATTTCGGCAGCGGCCGTGCAGCTCCTTGCCGAGTTGGAGAAGGCCAAGACGAAGGACTTCTGGCGATTCTTGGTGTCGTTGAATATTCGTCACGTTGGCCCCGTGGCAGCTCGTGCGCTCGCGCAGTGGTTCGGCTCGATCGAGGCTATTCGCTCGGCGACCCGCGAAGAACTGGCGGCGGTGGAGGGCGTCGGCGGTATCATCGCTGACTCGCTCATCGACTGGTTTGCCGTCGACTGGCACGCTGACATTGTTGCGCGGTGGCAGGCCGCCGGAGCGCAGTTGTTCATTCCGGGCCACCCCGGCCCGGGTGCCGCCGATTCTGTCGGCGGCGTGCTCTCCGGGCTGACGGTTGTCGCCACGGGTTCTCTTGACGGCTACACCCGCGAGGGAGCGGAGGAGGCAATCATGAAGGCCGGGGGCAAGGCGGCGTCGAGCGTCTCGAAGAAGACTGACTTCGTGGCAGCTGGCCCTGGCGCTGGTTCGAAACTTGCAAAGGCCGAAGCGCTCGGGTTACGGATTCTCGACGCGGCGCAGTTCCACATTCTCGTCACGCAAGGGCCTGACGCTTTGGACTAACCTCGCTACGGTTGATCACCGCCATCACAGTGGCGGCGACACCGAACCAATCGTGCACGATCATCGCGTAATCGAAACGAACGGTTGTATATCCGAGGCGGAGCGCCGCGGCATCTCGCATCAAGTCGTCGTGCCGCTTTGATGCCGAGGCATGATTCTCCTTGCCATCGATTTCGAACAGCACGAAACCGTGGCGAAAATCGATGTAGCCGACGCCGGTCAGTTTGACCTGAGATTCCAACTCGATTCCCAGTGCAAGCAGGCGGTATCGAAAGATGGATTCGAGACCGCTATCTGCGTTGGGACGAGCTTGGCGGAGCCGTGCCGCCAGTGCTTTCGGCGCGGCAGCAATGATTTGCGCGCGATCCCGGGCAGAAACAAGCCGATGCCGCCACGCCGATTCAAACGCGGCGAAGAAGGCCTCGTGAGTGAGACATTGCAACGCGGTAATGAGTGCGTCTGCGCAGCTGGCGGAACCGAGGCGCGTCTGACCGTCGTGATGATGTACGACACATTCGCAAAGGTCGTGCTCGAAGACACGGCCCTTGCGGCCAACATCGACATGCAACGCCGTTGGCTTGTCGAAAATCCACACGCCGGCGGCCACGAGCGCCGACACGCACGTAAGTCGACCGCCGTGACGTGCCGCCGTGGTGGCAGCTGACTGCGCGGACGTCGCGTATACACCCTTGCGAACGCGACAGATCTCGCCGCGCCGGTAGGCGGAGCGGATCGAATCGCGTGTGACCCCGAGAGCGCTGAGCTCGCGCGTGCGGGCAACGCCGCCGATCTTTGTGAGCGCAGTTGAAGCAAACATGAAGCAACCGTCCCAACCGTGTCGTAGCGCGCGCGCTCGGCCTGGCCAAGTGTGGACAAACCTGCCCTGCGCACTCCCTGTGGAGGATCCTCTTCACGCGAGCCCATGGTTCCGGTTGCTGTTATGCAGGAACGACCGGGGCGTTGCCCGGAGTGTTGCGGGCGACACGCCAGCTTGAGAGCTCTTGGTTCCGACGTAACGGGCGGGGAGCGGCTGGAGGGTGCTGCGGAGCCGCGGCGTGAGGACCGAGGGAGTGGAACGGCCGGAGGGCGCCGCGGAATCACGGCGTGAGCACCGAGGGGGCGAACGTGCGGAGGGTGCGTCGGAATTTCGAGACGGGGGAACAGGGAGCGGAACCAGGGGGTGGCGCGGTTGAGGGGAAGACGAAGGGCGGGTGCGTGAAGAACATGAACTGCTCCCCGGAAGTTGGACTGAGAAATCAGATACCAATTTTCGGGGAGTTTTTCTATGCGTGCACGTTCCGCACTTTCACCCAAGCAACGCGAACTCGCAGTCGGATGCTTTGAGGAGGG
>NZ_JBNTKF010000013.1:0-71087 GCF_050408675.1 Microbacterium daqui
CTCCTCAAAGCATCCGACTGCGAGTTCGCGTTGCTTGGGTGAAAGTGCGGAACGTGCACGCATAGAAAAACTCCCCGAAAATTGGTATCTGATTTCTCAGTCCAACTTCCGGGGAGCAGTTCAATGGGGAAGCCGCCCTTTTGTCGTCGCTACGCTTACTCGCCAGCGTCGCGGTAGACCGTCGGGATCGCCGGGTCGCTCTTGCTGAGCGCCAGGCCGCGTACCGGCAGCTCTTCGCGCACGCGAGCGTGGTGCGCGCGTGCGAGTTCGACGCCAGCAGAGCCCTCGTACTGGGAGTCGAAGTCGCCGCCTTCGGCGAACGTCACCTGCAGGGGGCGGGCGTCGGGAACATCAGCGGCCGTCGCGATCTTTTCGAAGCCGTCGGAGACGACGATCAGTTCGCTCGTTGCCTTGCCAAACTCGAGCGTGCGGAAGGCTGCCTTGCGGCCGCCCTTTGACGACTTGTCTTGCGATGCCTTGGCAACGCCGACCCAGCCGCCGTCGGCACCCTGACGGGCGACGAGCTTGTAGACCATGCTGGCCGTGGGATATCCGGAACCAGTGACAACGGAGGTGCCGACACCGTAGGCATCGACGGGGGAGGCAGCGAGCGCCGCGATGGCGTATTCGTCGAGGTCGCTCGTCACCGTGATTTTCGTGTTTGTCGCACCGAGGCTGTCGAGCTGTTCACGCGTTGCCTGTGCCACGGTGGGCAGGTCACCGGAGTCGAGGCGCACGCCACCGAGGCCCGTGCCAGCCACGCGGATCGCGGTTTCCACGCCCTTCGTGATGTCGTAGGTGTCAACGAGCAGGGTGGTGTCAACGCCGCTGCTCGCGATTTGCGAGCGGAACGCGTCTTCTTCGCTGTCGTGTAGGAGCGTCCAGGCGTGAGCGGCGGTGCCCATCGTCGGAATGCCCCAGCGGCGCTGCGCTTCAAGGTTGCTCGTAGCACCGAAGCCCACGATATAGGCGGCGCGGGCGGCTGCCACAGCCGATTCTTCCTGCGCGCGGCGGGCGCCCATCTCAGCGAGCGGGCGGTCGCCCGCGGCGATCGACATGCGGGCGGCTGCCGTAGCGACGGCGGAGTCGTGGTTGAGCACGCTCAACGCGAGGGTCTCGAGCACGACAGCCTCGGCAAAGGTGCCCTCAATCGTGAGGATGGGGGAGCCAGGGAAGTACAGCTCGCCCTCGCGGTAGCCGCTGATGCGGCCGGTGAACTGGAAATTCTCGAGGTACTTGAGCGTCGAGTCGCTGACGACCTTGTGGTCCTTCATGAGACGCAGCTCTTCGTCAGCAAAGCGGAAGTTACGCAACAGCGACAGCAGACGGCCGGTGCCGGCGACGACGCCGAAGCGACGGCCACCCGACAGGCGACGCGAGAACAGTTCAAATACGCAGGAACGCTGAGCGGTTCCGTCTTGCAACGCTCCGTCGAGCATCGTGTATTCGTAGCGGTCGGTATACAGCGCAGTCGATGCGGTCATGTCGCAAACTCTACCGAAAACCGGGCCGGTGCCGCGGGGGAGGCAGGCAAAGCGGCGTAGGCTGGAGACATCATGAATGACGCGCCGATCGGAATCTTCGACTCTGGGGTGGGCGGTCTCACGGTGGCGCGCGCCGTCGGTGACCAGCTTCCCGGCGAGTCCCTCATCTACATCGGAGACACGGCACGCACGCCGTACGGTCCGAAGCCCATCGCTGACGTGCGTCGATACTCGCTGGAGATTCTTGATTCTCTGGTCGACCAGGGTGTGAAGATGCTGGTGATTGCCTGCAACACGGCCTCAGCCGCTGTACTGGCCGATGCCCGTGAACGCTACGACGTACCCGTTGTTGAAGTTATTGGCCCGGCGGTGCGCACCGCGATGTCGACGACCCGCAATGGCCGGATCGGCGTGATCGGAACGGCCGGAACCATCTCCTCTGGCGTCTACCAAGACATGCTGGGTGTCAACGCGAACCTCACGATTCACGCGCAAGCCTGCCCGCGCTTCGTGGAGTTCGTCGAGGCGGGCATCACCCACTCGCCCGAACTGCTCGCGGTTGCTGAGGAATACCTCGCCCCAATGCGTCACGCTGACATTGATACCCTCGTGCTCGGCTGCACGCACTATCCCTTCCTCAAGGGTGCGATCAGCTACGTCATGGGCCCGAACGTGTCACTCGTGTCGAGCGACGTTGAGACCGCGAACGACGTGTATCGCCAACTCGTATCTCGCGACCTGCTCGCCAACCCCAACCTGGTTCCGTCCCGCTCGTATGAAGCCACCGGAACCTCGGCAGAAGACTTCCTCGCCCTCGCGCGGCGACTCATGGGCCCCGGCGTCAACGACGTCAAGCTCGTGCAAACTGGCGCGATCTCCACCGTTTCCACCAACCCGAAAGCTTCTCATGTCTGACATCGTCCGCGCCGATGGGCGTGCCACTGACCAGCTGCGTGAAATCACCATCGAGCGCGGCTGGAGCGCTCACGCCGAAGGCTCTGCCCTGATTAGCTTCGGCGGCACCAAGGTACTCTGCACCGCATCGTTCACGAATGGCGTGCCGCGCTGGCTCGTCGGCAAGGGCAAGGGCTGGGTCACCGCCGAATACGCGATGCTGCCGCGCGCCACGAACAGCCGCAACGACCGCGAGGCGGTCAAGGGCAAGATCGGCGGCCGCACGCACGAAATCTCGCGCCTCATCGGTCGTGCCCTTCGTGCCGTGATCGACACCAAGGCGCTCGGTGAAAACACGATTGTCATTGACTGCGACGTGCTGCAGGCGGATGGCGGAACCAGGACTGCGGCGATCACCGGAGCGTACGTTGCGCTGGCTGACGCGATTGAGTGGGGCCGCGAAAAGGGTTTCATCGGCAAGAAGTCGACCGTGCTGTTTGACTCGGTCGCGGCGGTTTCTGTCGGCATTATCGACGGTGAGCCGATGCTGGACCTGGCTTATGTCGAAGACGTGCGCGCTGAGACCGACATGAACGTTGTCGTGACCGGCCGCGGCCTGTTCGTTGAGGTTCAGGGTACCGCTGAAGGTGCGCCGTTCGACAAGCGTGAGCTCGACCAGCTGCTTGATCTGGGTGTTGCCGGCTGTGCGACGCTGCGTGAAAAGCAGCTCGAGACGCTGGCATGAGCCGCGTCGTCCTGGCCACCCACAACCCGCACAAGGTTGTCGAGTTCGCGGCGATCGTGAACATGCACCGCCCTGACCTCGAGGTTGTCGGGTACGACGGACCGGAGCCGGTCGAAGACGGTGTCACGTTTGCCGAGAACGCACTGATCAAAGCGCGTGCCGCAGCCGCCCACACCGGGCTTGCCGCGTTCGCGGATGACTCTGGCATCAGCGTTGACGTGCTCGGTGGTGCCCCGGGAATCTTCTCGGCGTACTGGGCTGGGCACGCGAAAGACGCCATCGCGAACGGTCGCCTGCTGCTGGACCAGCTCTCTGACGTTGTGAAGCCGGAGCAGCGCCGGGCGCAGTTCCGCTCGACGATCGCGCTGGTGTTGCCGACGGGTGAGGAATTCACCGTTGAAGGCGTCTGGCACGGCGCTCTCGCGACGGAAGAGCGTGGCGACAATGGCTTCGGCTACGACCCGGTGTTCGTGCCGGACGTTGACGGTCAGCCCGGCACGTTGTCGGCAGCCGAGATTTCTGCGGAGGAGAAGAACGCGCAGTCGCACCGCGCCCGCGCGTTCGTCAACCTGGTTCCGCTTCTCGAACGCATCTAGACGCTTTGACGTTACGAAACCCGCGTGCCGCTCGGTCGGTGCGCGGGTTTCGTCGTCTGTCGTGACGCTATTGAGAATCGCAATCATTCCCGACTAGGCGGAATTAGCGCGAGCGCTCGCAGAACATGCCACGCTGGAGGCATGCACGACCACGCCCCTGCCGGAATCCGCGGTGCCAGCAACAAGAAACTGTTGGCACTGTCGCTGTCGATCACCGCGACCATCATGGTCGTGCAGATCGTTGGTGCGATTCTGTCCGGGTCGCTCGCGTTGTTGGCCGACGCCGCCCACATGTTTGCAGATACGAGCGCTCTCGTCATTGCGCTGATCGCGAGTGTCGTCGCGCAGCGCCCCGCTGACGATCGCCGCACATTCGGGTATCAGCGCGCCGAGGTGATGGGGGCGCTCATCAATGGCGTGCTGTTGTCTGCTCTTGCGATTTGGGTGGGTGTCGAGGGCGTTCGTCGCCTCATTGACCCGGGCGAGGCCGAAGTCTCAGGCACGCTCATGCTGATCGTCGCGGCGGTCGGTGCTGTCGCGAATGGGGTGTCGATGTGGCTGCTGTCACGGGCGCAACGCGGCTCGATCAACGTGCGCGGTGCCTACCTTGAGGTGATGGGCGATCTGATTGGTTCGGTCGGCGTGATCGTCGCGGCCATCATCATCGTGACGACCGGCTTCATGCCCGCTGACGCCATTGCGTCGCTGTTCATTGCCGTCATGATCGTGCCACGTGCGTTCGTGCTGCTGCGGGAAGTCGTTGCGGTGCTGTTCGAGGGGGCACCGAAGGGCATGAGTGCGTCGCAGATTCGCGACCACCTGTTGTCGTACGACGGCGTTCGTGCGGTGCACGACGTACATATTTGGCAGCTCACTCGCGGCGCGCCCGTCTTTACCGCGCACGTTGTCGTTGACGCGGACCTCATCGAGCGTGGCGAATCTGCCGAGCTGCTGGTGCGGCTGCAGACGTGTCTTGCTGACCACTTTGATGTGGAGCACTCCACTTTCCAGCTGGAGCCGGCGGGCCACGACGAAGACGCCGACTCGATTCATCATTAGGCTCGCGGCATGACTGATCAGCAGCCGGACTGGATCATCGGGTTCGTCGATACGGGCGAGCCGCGCGGACTCTTCGCCCCGCTGACGCCCGGGCAAGAGCGGGACATTCAAGCAGTACTGGCGATGTCGGCGGATTATCGGGGTAGGCCACTTCCGGAGTCGCTGTGGGAACCTTTCGGTGCGCTCATGCGCAACCTCTGCGCCAGCGGACTCGATACGCACCGCATCGCAGACCTCACCCAGACCACCCTGGACGGCGTCGAACACTTCGTGCGGGAGTGATTACGTTTCGCGGGTGACGTCGGCGGGGTTGCGGTCGTCGCGGAGTCCGCGCCAGCGGGCGTGACGCAAATGAGCGTTGGGGCTCCACTCCGCGAATTCCACTTCGGCCACGCGTTCTGGGCGCAGCCAGATCGCATCGCTCATATCGGCGGTGGGCACATCGAGGAACGGATTCTCGTCGGTGACGAGCGGCGCGAGCGTATCGATGAGGCGCTTCAGCTGTCGCTCGGTGAGGCCGGTGCCGACGCGACCCGCGTAGTGGAGCCCCTCGGGGGTCTGAACGCCTACGAGAAGCGACCCGATGGTTCCGGATCGTGATCCTTTGCCCGGCCTTAGACCACCGACCACGACATCCTGTGTGAGGGTGAGCTTCAGTTTGAGCCAGTCTTCGCTGCGCTGGCCGGGGCGGTACACCGAGCGCGGGTCCTTCACCATCACCCCCTCAAGCGCCATCTCTCGGGCCGTTGCGAGCGTCGCGGCGACATCGGTGAAGACCGGGGGAACCTGCACGCTGTCGCCGGCACCAACGGCGAGCGTTTCGAGGTGCGCGCGACGCTCGCGCAGGGGAGCGCTCGTGAGATCGCCCTCGTCGTTCAGGGCATCGAACAGCAGATACTGCACCGGCGTGCGCCGCTGCTCGCGGGCGATGTCGGTGGGCGATGTCAGGTGCATGCGGTTTTGCAGCAGCGAAAAGCTCGGCCGGCTGTTTTCGTCGAGCGCGACAATCTCCCCATCGACGACAGCGTTGGGGGAGGCGAACACGATCGCACCACGGACGGTGAGTTCGGGGTAGCGGTCGGTGATGTCGGTCCCGCTGCGGGCATACAGCCGCAAGCGGTCGTTTTGCCAAACGCCCAGCGCACGCACGCCATCCCACTTAAACTCAACCCAGGGTTCCGCCTTGCTGCGCCGCACGAGCGCTGCGGCCAACCCCTCAGTGCCCGCGGCGGCGAGCATGGGACGCGGCACGGTCGGCGGGGTTTCCGGATCAACCTCGACACGACGCTTCGACACCGGCGTCGTTGGCGGTTGCGGCGTGCCATCAGCCATGGTCTTCGCACGGTGACATAGCCACGTTGACTTCTCGCCGTCGCCGCTCGTGCGCACCAGCACGATGCGTGAGGTCTTGACCGGCCCGTCGTGATCGGAGTGCAGCGTGACGATCACTTCGTCGCTGCGCCACTTTTCGGTTTCGTACGTGCCGGAGTCCCAGATCCACATGCGGCCGGCACCATATTGCCCGCGTGGAATAGTGCCTTCGAACTCGGCATATTCGATGGGGTGGTCTTCGGTCTGAATTGCGAGCACATTGGTCTGCGCGTCGTGGGGGAGCCCCTTCGGCACCGCCCAACTCGTGAGCACGCCGTGGCGTTCCAGGCGCAGATCCCAGTGCAGGCGCGTCGCGTGGTGTTCGTGGACGACGAATCGGATGCCTTCGGCGGGGCCGTCGACGGAACCAGCGGGCAGGGGCTCGGGCGTCTGGCCGCGGTTGCGCATGGAGAGATAAGCGGCGAGGCGGTGCGGTGGCGGGTCGAGTGCGGCGAGTGGATCGGGCTCGGCGAGGCGTGCGAGAACGTCATCGAGGGTGAGCTGAGTGAGGTTCGGCGCGGTGATTTCGTCCCACGTTCGCGGTGCGGCAACGTAGGGGAGGAGCGTGCCGCGGAGGGAATACGGCGCGATCGTCGTCTTCGAGGCGCTGTTCTGACTCCAATCGAGGAACACTTTGCCGTCGCGGCTGGCCTTTGTCATCGTGCTCACCACGAGGTCGCGGTTGTCGGCTTCGATGGCCTGCGCGAGAGCGTGGGCGAGAGCCGAGATTTCGTCGCTGGTTTGTGCGCCGGTGAGGGGCGCGTAGAGGTGCAGCCCATTGCTGCCGCTCGTCACCGGGTACAGTTCGAGTCCCATCCCGCCTAAGATTTCGCGGGCGAGGCCGGCGACGATCGCGCATTCGGCGAGCCCGGTGCCGGGCCCGGGGTCAAGGTCGAGCACGAGGCGGTCCGGGTTGCCTCTTGTGCCGTCGGGCGCGAACCGCCACTGCGGTACGTGAAACTCCAGGCTCGCCATTTGCGCAAGGGCGATGAGGGTCGCCCGATCTTGAACTAGGGGGTATTCCTTCTCGCCCTTGGAATGGTCGATGCCGCGCGTGCGAATCCACGATGGGGCGCCCGGCTCGAGTTGCTTCGTGAAAAAGGGCTCTTCGGGCTCCGCCATGGTGCCGACGCCGTTGACCCAGCGTTTACGCGTAACGGGCCGGCCGGTGACGTGCGGCACGAGGCGATCGGCAACCAACGAGTAGTAGTTGAGGACCTCGCCCTTCGTGGTTCCGGATTCTGGATAAAGCACCTTGTCGAGGTTCGTTAGGCGCACACGCCGACCGTCAACTCTGACGCTCTGCTCGGCGGGGCTCACACCAAGAGGGTAGCCCTCGGCGGCTTTCCCGTGTGTACTTATCGCATGAGGTCAATTTGGAAGGGCGCCATCACGTTTGGCTTGGTCAACGTGCCCGTCAAGGTGTATTCCGCGACGGAGGATCACGACGTCTCGCTGCACCAAGTGCACGCCGCCGATGGTGGCCGCATTCGGTACCAGCGCATTTGCGAGCTCGATGGTGAGGTCGTGCCATTCGCTGACATTGACCGTGCGTATGACGACGGCGAGCAGACCGTCATTCTGACGAAAGACGACCTGGCGTCGTTGCCCGCGGAGAAGACCCGCGAAATTGACGTGCTCGAGTTTGTGCCGAGCGATCAGGTTGACCCGGTGACGTTCGACCGCCCGTACTATTTGGAACCCGATTCGGCGTCGCCCAAGGCGTATGTGCTGTTGCGGGAGACGCTCAAGCGCACCGACCGCACCGCGATCGTGCGATTCACGCTGCGGCAGAAGACGCGGTTGGCGGCACTTCGCGTGCGGGGAGATGTGCTCATGCTGCAGACCCTGTTGTGGGCTGATGAGGTGCGTGAGGTGTCGTTTCCGTCGCTGAGCGATGAGGTCAAGATTTCAGACAAAGAACTGGAGCTGTCTGCGTCTCTGGTCGACGGATTCTCGGCTGATTTCGAACCCGAAACTCACGTTGACGAATACCAGCAGGAGTTGCGCACGCTCATCGAGGCGAAACTCGAGTCGGGCGATGCCGTCGACACCGATGCGACCTTCGGCGTTCAGGAACACGCCGGTGGTGAGGTTATCGACCTGATGGAGGCGCTGCGCGCGAGTGTGGAACGTACGCGTGCGGCACGTGAAGAGGCGGCGGAACCAAAGAAGGCGAAGAAGTCGAAGGCGAGTTGAGCGCGCGCTAGCGCGAGCTTTGTGCTCAGCCGCTCCGAGGTTCCGGTCGTCTACGCGACGGTACCCGTGGTTCCGCCTGCTTCTGCGTTCTTCGCAGCCTCTTCGGCGCGTTCTTTCACAAGCTTGCTGCGTTCGCGGAAGTAGTGCCACGCCGTGACGACGATCGTCGCTGCGACGGCACCCAGCAGGATGATGTCGATGTATTCGGTGACGAAGTCGCCGAGGCCGGGGATGAAGCTAATGCCGTAGCCGACCATCGTGAGGCCAAAGCCCCAGATGACCGCGCCGATAAAGTTGTACAGCGAGTACTTGTGCCACGGCATGTGCCCGACACCGGCAGCGACGGGCGCGAACGTGCGCACCACCGGAACCCAACGGGCGATGATGACCGTGAGTCCGCCGTAGCGTTCGAAGAACGCGTTCGTGCGTTCAACGTTCTTCTTACTGAAGATGCCCGTCTCTTTGCGCTCAAAGATCGCTGGGCCGCCCTTGTGGCCGATGATGTAGCCGACTTCGCCGCCGATGAACGCGGAGGGACCGATAAGCAGGGCAACCCACCACGCGCTGATGCCGAAAACGCCGTCGGGCGCGACTTCACTCGGGCGAGACAGCAACCCCGCCATGATGAGCAGGGTGTCGCCGGGGAGGAGGAATCCGACGAGGAGGCCGGTCTCAGCAAAAACGATGAAGCACACCACGAGCAAGGCCCAGGGCTGCGAGTTCGTAATGATCTCCGCCGGGTCTAACCAGGGGATGAGCGCAAGTTCGTGCACCGGATTCCTGTCGTTTTTATGGGGCAAGGGCCGTATTGCGATGTGTGCGGAAGGTGGGACTTGAACCCACACGCCGTGAGGCACAGGAACCTAAATCCTGCGTGTCTGCCAATTTCACCACTCCCGCGTGAACAACAGTCTATGGGGTCGTCCCGGTGTGAAATATACGAGTTTGGCTTCGGGCGTGGACGCTGTGCGAATTCTCAGTTCGGCTGTGGAAAGTTTGTGCGGCGTGGCTCGTGAGCGCGTCAAGATTCTCACGTGACGAGTGTGATGGCAACGGTGGCAGAGCGGGTACGCGATCGCTTGCGCAGTGAGCAGTCGAACCCGGCCGATGATCCGCAGCGGGCATCCGACATCGCGCACGATGAGGTGCGCTGGCACAACGATGTCGCGCTCGCGCGTGGGTGGCGGGTGCTCGACGATGAAGCGCGTGCGGTTCGTGAAGTGCTCGCCGTCGTGAGTGGGTTTGGCCCGCTACAGCCGTATTTTGATGATCCTGAAATTGAAGAGATTTGGATCAACTCTCCGGCGCACATTTTTGTGGCGAAGAACGGAACCCCGACGCGGCTGGATCTGGAGCTGACAGATACCGAGGTGCGCGACATCGTGGAGCGCATGTTGCAGGCGACCGGGCGCCGCGTCGATCTGTCGCAGCCGTTTGTCGATGCGTCGCTACCCGATGCCCGTGTGCACGTCGTGATTCCGGATATCACGCGCAAACACTGGTCGGTGAATGTCCGTAAGTTCTTGAGCCGCTATCGCTCACTTGACGGGCTGGTTGACACGGGGTCGTTGCCTGCCGATGTCGCGCGTCGTCTGGCACGGTCGATGCGCGAGGGTGCGTCGGTCATTGTGTCGGGTGCGACACATGCGGGTAAGACGACGATGTTGGGTGCCCTGATCGCGGCCTGTCCGACGGATCATCGCATCATCACGGTGGAGGAGACGTTCGAACTCGCCATTGACGCACCTGATGTCGTCGCGATGCAGGGTCGCCAGCCGAGTCTTGAGGGCACGGGTGAGGTGACGCTGCGACGCCTCGTGAAGGAGTCACTGCGCATGCGGCCTGACCGCATTGTGGTCGGTGAAGTGCGCGACGCCGAGGCGCTCGATCTTCTTCTCGCGCTCAATACGGGCGTTCCGGGCGCGTGCACTGTTCACGCGAATTCGGCGGATGAAGCGCTGAACAAGCTCGCGGCGCTCACGATGCTGGCGGGGCGCAACGTTGAGCGGAGTTTTGTGCTTCCGATGCTCGCCGCGAGTGTCGACCTGGTCATTCACTGCGTGCGGCGTGCTGACGGTTCACGTCGTGTTGCCGAGATTCTTTCACCGACCGGTGTCGTCGATGACGCGATCGTGGGGAAGTCGCTGTACCGGAGCACAGCGTGATGCGCGGGGTGTGTGGTTCGGTTCGCGGATTGAGTGGCTTGGTTCTCGGGTTGTGGCGCTCGACGCGCGGGTTGAATGGCTCGATTCGCGGCGTGTGCAGTTCGACGCGCCGCGCGAGTGGTTCGGGGCACTGCGTGTGGGGTGCGGCATGACGTGGATTTTGGGTCTAGTCCTCGGGGCCGGTCTCGTGCTGGCGGCGTCGCCGTGGCTGTGGCCAGCGGCGGCGGAACCACGGGTGCGGGAACGACGTGCGGGGTGGTTGGATGCGCTCGCGGTGGAGGCGGGCGTGCCGCGGTTGAACACCGGGCTGATCGTGCTGTTGAGCGTGGCAGGTGCCTTGGTGGCGGGTGCTCTGTCGTTCGTGTTGACGCGGCTTGTCGTCGTTGGGCTGGTGGCGGCGGTTGCTGGGTTGGTGGCCCCGGTCATGATTCTCCGTGGTGCCCGCCAGCGGCGACTGCAGTCGCGTCGTGCGCTGTGGCCGGATGTCTGCGACCTGTTGGTGGCCTCGACCCGTTCGGGCATGAGTCTGCCCGAGTCTGTCGCGAGTCTTGCCGATGTGGGTCCTGAACTTTTGCGCCCCAGTTTTCAACGGTTCCGCTCTGACTTTGCGGCGTCTGGGCACTTTGACAGCAGTGTTGCGCGGTTGAAGGACGAGTTGGCGGATGCGACGGCTGATCGCATCATCGAGACCCTGCGCATGGCGCGTCAGGTGGGCGGAACCGAGCTGCCCCAGGTGTTGCGGTCGCTTTCGGCTGCGGTGCGTGCTGATGTCGCGGCACGTGGTGAGGTGGCGGCGAAGCAGTCCTGGGTGCGTGCCGCGGCGATTATCGCGGTGATCGCGCCGTGGGCGATTCTTGGTCTGCTGAGTCTGCGACCCGAAGCCGCGCGCGCGTATGCGACGCCAGGCGGATTCGTGCTGGTGGTCGCGACGGCGGTGATTTCGGTGGTGGCGTATCGCCTGATGAGTCGCATTGGCCAGTTGCCGGAGCCGCGGCGGTGGTTCGGCTCATGAATCCGGTGCTGAACGTCGCGATCGCCGTGCTGATGGGCGGCATGCTCGGCCTCGGGCTCTGGAGCCTGCTGTCGGTGATTCCGCGGTGGGGTGCGGAACCATTGGTGCGGCGGGTGGCGCCGTACGTGCGTGACGTCACGGATCAGCAGGGCACCTCGTTGCCGCTGGTTGCGCCGACGGATCCGGCGGCCTTCATCGCGCGCGGTCTGCGTCGATTGTGGGGCGCGGTGGTCGGTGTGGTTTCGCGGGTGTGGGGTGTATCGGATGCGTTGACCGCCCGACTTGCTCGCGCTGGGTGGCGCCTGACCGCCGCGCAGTATCGCGAACGTCAGTTGGGCGCGGCTCTGGGGGCGGCGCTCGTTGGTGCACTGCTGGCTGTTGTTGCCCGGGTTGCCGGCAATTCTTCGCCAGCCGTGCTGATTTTGCCGGTGCTCGCTGCAATGGCGGGTGGGATGGCTGTTGAGTTCACCCTGTCGCGTGCGGTGACGCGTCGGCGTGCCCGTATCGATGATGAGTTGCCGACGGTGCTCGAGTTCTTGGCACTGTGCTTGTCTGCCGGTGAGGGTCTGCTTGACGCAATTCGCCGCACCGCCAATGTCGGCGTCGGCGATCTCTCGGCTGAGTTGCGCGGTGTCGTGCTGTCGGTGGGCACCGGTGCGCCGTTGGCGGATGCGCTCGCGGCGTTCTCGGCTCGTGTGGATGTTCCCGGTGTGCAGCGTGCGGTGGATCATCTCGTCGCGGCGCTGGAGCGTGGTGCGCCGCTCGCGGCTGTGCTGAAGGATCAGGCGGCGGATGCCCGCGATGATCACAAACGCGCGCTGCTCGAGAAGGCGGGCCAAAACGAAGTACTCATGCTGGTTCCGCTCGTTTTTCTCATCTTGCCACTCAGCGTCGCTATCGCCGTTTTTCCGGGGATCGCGCTGTTGGGCAATGGGTTCCAATGAGGTGCCTGTGGAGAACTTCGGCGGTCTCTGGCTGGTCGTCGCACAATTTCGTCATGTCGAAGTTCACTCGCGCCGTGCAGCGCAAATTTTTTGATCAGTCCGGTGACGTTCCCGGATGGGTTTTGGTTACTTTGATGACGGCGGCGCTCGTTGTCGCGCTGTGGTTTCTGGCGTGGCCCGCCTTCGAAGGGCTCTTCAACGACTCGATCGACAATATGACCAATGTGGGTTGATGCTGCTCAAGTCTGAGCGCGGCTCTGCGCCCGCCGAGTTTGTGATGGTCGGGATGCTCCTGACCTTCCTAACGCTCGCCATCGTGCAGTTGGCGCTCGGGCTTTACATCCGCAATGTCGTGCATGATGCCGCGATTGACGGTGCGTTTCACGCGGCGCTGGCGGATACGACGGTTGCCGAGGGCGAAGACCGGGTGTTGACGATCGTTTCTCGGTCGCTCAATGCGGATCTCGTGCAGGCGGTGTGGGGGAGTGAGAGCAACAGAACCGTCACGATGACCGTGCAGGCAACGCTGCCGTTGCTGGGGTTGTGGGGTGTGCCGTATGGGATGGAGTTCAGTGCGCATGCGCCGGCTGAAACGCTTGATCGGTGAGGAACGGGGTTCTGCTTCGCTCGAGTTCATCGGTGCGGGCATGCTGTTGCTGGTTCCGTTGGTCTACTTGATAATTGCTCTCGCGCAGATTCAGAGTCATTCGTTTGGGGTCGATGCGGCGGCTCGCTATGCGACGCGGGTATTGGCGCAGAGTCCGGACGCGGTCGATCTCGTAGCCAGCAACGTTGCCGTGATTGCACAGCAGTATGGGTTGTCGCCGGAGGCCCTGCAGGTGGCTATTTCGTGTATTGAACCTGGTCCGTGTCCGGTGCCGGGTGGGCTCGTCACGGTGACTGTCACTGCTCATTCTCCGCTTCCGCTGATGCCGGACTTTCTTACGGTCGATGGGGGAGCATCGGTCACGGTGAGTGCGTCGAGTACGCATCGGGTTTCGGATTATGAGGTGTCGCCGTGACACTCCCGGATCGCGCTCGCAGGTTGTCTCGCGATGAGTCGGGTTCGATCCTGCCGCTGGTGCTGGGGTACGCGATGATCGCGATCGCCCTCATCATCGTGACGACGGCTGTGACCAGCCTTTACATCACGCAGAAGCGGATCGATGGCGTCGCGGCGGCTGCGGCGCTTGCGGGTTCCGATGGATTCACGCTCACCGTGACCGGTGATTCGGCTGTCGCGACGTTGTCCGATGAGGATGTCTGGACTCAGGCGTCGGCAATTGTCGGTGCGTCTACCGATGATGTGGTGCTGGTGAGTGCGCGCACCGAGGATGGCGTGACTGCGATCGTCGACGTCAGCATCCAATGGCATCCGCCGCTAGTGTCGGCGTTGCTGCCGTCTGGGTTCACTCTGACCGCAACGGCCACCAGCCGGACGGCCCTCGACGACGATTGATCTGCTGCGTGCGTTGAGCGAGGACGCGTAGCGCCCGAGATGAAACGGATCGACTGGAATCGAATCAGTCGGGTAGTGGTGGCTAGGCTGCGATGGCGGAACGGTGGTTGGGTTGCGGCGGCGAAACGGCGGATAGCTGCGGGAGTATCTCCGGGCCGTCCCTGCGGGTCGGCCTGCCAGACCCACCAATATTCCCTCCGCCATCCACCGCTCCTTCTTAGGCGGAGTGCCTTCCCGAGACGGCTGAGTGCGTTCACTTCCACGAGTTTGCTGGGCACGTTGTGTTCCCGACATGGCTGGGGTGGGCAGAGTCCTGCCTGTGGGTCAGACCGCCGCAACGTAGGCGAGTTCTCGAACGCGCCCGCGGCCCGATTCTCGTGCGGGCATGCACGCGGATGCTCGAGCGGGTTCGTGCGCGGGTACACGACCTGGTTCACGACGGGGTTCTCGAGCGGCTTCTCCCGCGGGCTCTGGGCTGGATGCTCGACCCGGTTCATCGGCGTGCGGTGGTTGACCCGGCGGTGGTTGGGGTGCCCGGAATCGGGGGTCGGGCAGGGTGATGTCTTTGAACGTGTACTCAAGCGGCGCCCGCGCGGGTAGGTGCTGGGGTGGATGATCGGGGTGGTTCAGCATGAACTCAGCCGTACCTTCCCGGGATATCCACCAGCCGTTGTCGTGACAATGCAGGTGATGGTACTGACACAGCAGGATTCCGCGGTCAATATCCGTCTTCCCGCCTGACTCCCACGGATCGATGTGGTGGGCTTCGGTGTAGGACGCGGGGCGTTCGCAGCCGGTCCAGCGGCAACCACCATCACGAACCGCGAGCGCAACCTTCTGCGCCGGCGTGAACAGACGCTTGGAGCGCCCCAGGTTCAGCGGATTACCGTCAGTGTCGACGGTGACGTGGATGCTTTCGGTGTCACACAGCTGTTGATCGGAAATCTTGCCGGGCAACACGATAAGGCGATCTTCGGCATGCGTGATGTCGGAGCGGTGGCCGTGGTCGTTAATGACCTGCACGAGACGCACACCCGCCTGCCGGGTGCCGAACACCGACTTAGCGTCAGCGAGAATCCCGGCGCGGAAGATATCCGTCATCAGATCACTCGCAAGCTGAGCATTCGTGCGCGGATCCTCCACGAGAGCTTTCGCTTTCGCCTTCTCGGCAGAATCCACAAACCTCGGCCCGCCACGGCGTGGACGCAACGCGGCGTCGTGAGCGGCGGCGATCATGAGCGCGGTTTGGTCATCGAGCGTCCAGATGATGCGCGTCGCACCGGTATCGGGAACGGTCGTGATGTGAAAAGCCCGCGCCTCGTACCGTTGCTCGAACCTGCGCTTGGCGCCTTCGGGGTCGAGCTTGTCGCGAATGTAGCGGGCGTGAGCGCCGAGCTCATTAACTTTCCGCACCTGCGCCTCCGCGACGAGTTGCTCGGCCGCGAGAGCCCACGCCTCGCGCGCACCCCTATCGAACGCATCAGCTTCTTCGATAGTGGGCGTGTGCTCCACCATGACCGGGTCGCCGTCAGTGCCCGCGTCGACACCGCTGTCGACAGCCTGCGGAACCAAGATCGGAAGAGGGACGCCGTCGGCATCGCGCGGCATGGTTGGGGGTTCGCCGAGACCCTTACGGATCGTGTTGGACTGCTCACTCGAGATCACTTGGGCACGCAACGCGACGCGCAGCGGCTCAAACCAGGGACGCGGCGGGCACGCCTTGGGGGTGCTGCCACCATTGGTGCCAGTACCAGCGCCCGCGCCGCTGGTGCCGTCGTTGCCGTCATCGCTACCTGTGCTGCCGTTGCCGTCTTCGCCGGCAGCCTCACCGCCAAACATCCCACCGTTGCCAGCATCTCTGTTGATGCCGGGGTCTGGGGTGCGTTCGCCACTGCCTGCGACAGAGTCAGGGAGCCCGGTGGTTCCGGTCGTGTCGACGAGATCTCCGCTGACACTCACTTGTCGTGAGGCTTCGGCTTGGGAGACGCCGAGGAGGTCTTGCACAAGTGAGGTCACCGAACGGTGCCCCTTCTTCGCTGCGAGGCCGCCGTGCCCGAAGGGGCGGGCGGAGCGCGCAACCGCGATACCGATCGCGATCTGACGAAACAGTGCCGCTTGGCGTTCAACCGCGGCGCTCTCTTGCATGATCGCGAGAATCTCGTCGTCGTTCATCATGAGCATGCGTGCCTCATACTGCTCCGACGTCGCACCGGCACCAGCGCCCGCAATCACCGGGCCAGACGCCTCACAAAGGCACACGACAGTAGAAGCGTCATGCCCACACAGGGTGGGAATCAGCTCCGCAATCTCGCTCAAATTTGCCATACCTCAGTCTTGCATGAACCACCTACATTAGTAAATAGATACGAGAGAATCGGTGGATGAGAAGCGAGACAGTCGAACTGTGGAGGAAACTATGTTTTCCTCCGCAGGCTCAAGCGTCCCCGATACTTTCAGGCAGCGCGGTGTTCCACGAGACCGACAGTATTGCCCTCAGAGTCTTGGATGGATGCCTGCCATTCTTGGCTGCCGGCGGGGCCGAGGGTGTCGTCATCGTGCGTGAAAATGATGTGCGGCTCGCTCTCCACGTGGGCCCCGAGGTCGCGCGCCCGGTCAATCGCGGCGTCGATGTCGGCGACCGACAGGTAGAGCAGGGCACTCGGGGCGGCCTTATCCAACAGCAGCCGCGTGCCGTCCAGGTCGAAGAACACGAGACCGGGCGGGTCGAATACGCCGGTAGGGTCAGCGTAGAGCAGGGCGGAGTAGAAAGCGCGGGCACGGTCAAGGTCAGTTGCACGTTGGGCAACTTGTA
Organism: Microbacterium daqui; assembly: GCF_050408675.1. Lineage (NCBI taxonomy): Bacteria > Bacillati > Actinomycetota > Actinomycetes > Micrococcales > Microbacteriaceae > Microbacterium > Microbacterium daqui. Next base: position 16,741 of record NZ_JBNTKF010000013.1, read on the forward strand.
CGAGCTTCATTCCGATGACCTCCACGAGTAGTAGTCAGAACTATGAGGAACTCTACTCAGGCCCCGAATGAGATGCGCTTACGCGCGAAAGAACCTACTCGCGCCCGTCCGGCCGCGGCACGAAGCGGGGGATGTACCGCGCGAACCCGATTGACCCAAAAACCCCGAGCACGCCCATCGCAGCCGCCGCGACCGGCAGCGAAGCCACCGCAGTAATGGCTGTGATCGCGAGTGGGGCAACCGTCGCGCCGCCATCGGTCATCATGCGCCAGGATCCCAAATAGGGGGCCGGGTCATGCTGCGGCGCCGTATCCGCACCGAGTGTCAGCAGAATGCCCGACGACAACCCGTTGCCGACGCCGAGCATCATGGCGAACGCGCCGAACCACATGGTTGCCTCGGGCAGGTCGTGCGTGAGTGACAGAGCCAAGAACCCCGCGGTCATCAGCACCGTCGCGGGCAGTGCGGCCCACAACCGCCCGAATCGGTCCATCACCTGCCCGCTCGCATAAAACAGGGCGAAGTCGATGGCCCCAGAGATGCCGACGATGAGTGCGATCGACTGGGCATCGAGTCCGAGCGAAACACCCCACAGCGGCAGCAGCGACTGGCGTGCAGAGCGCAGACCCGACAGCGCCGCAGCCGTCAATCCAAGACGGAACAACACATCACGGTGGTTGAGCATCGTGCGGAAAACGCCCTCATGAGCCGCGACGGTGGGAATGCTGCCGGTCGAAATCAACTCACCCGTGTCGGCATCCTCGGCGGCAGGCGCTCGCACAACCGTCGGAACCACGGGGGCAGCCTTCTCCGGATCGGGCCCAAATGTCACCAGCAGAATCACGGCCACCGCACACGCCACGAAGAACCAGATTGATGCATACTCGGTGCCAAAAATCGACAGGAGCAACGCGGTGACGAACGGGCCGATGAACATTCCGAAGCGGAACGAACCACCGAGCAGACTCAGGGCGCGGGCGCGGAAGAACAGCGGAACGCGCGTGGTCATAAAAGCGTGGCGGGCGAGTCCGAAGGCGGAGGCAGAGAAGCCAATGATCAGCGCCGACAGCATCAGCATGCCGACACTCGGCGCGAAAATCAGCACGAGCGTTCCCAGAAGCGTCACGAGCGACGACGCGATCATCGTCAGCCGCTCGCCAAACCGCCCGACGGCCCATCCGGCGGGCAGGTTTCCGCACAGCTGGCCAATAACCAGGGCCGTCACCACCAGTGACGACGCAGCCAAATCGGCGCCCATCGACGTTGCCAACACTGGCAACAGTGGAATAACCGCACCCTCACCCAGCGCAAACAGAATCGTGGGGCCGTAGATCATCGGCGCAAACCGTTTGAGAATGTCTCCGGTACTTGCGCTGTCGCTCACGTGCTCATCCTCACTGCCGGCGCTTATGGTTCCGTCGACTCCACTACAGACTATTGTCGAACGCGCGACCGCCCGCGGGCGGTAGGCTTGACAGGTCATGCTCGAACTTGATTTGTCTTCAGAAATCGCCGCGGTGCGATCCACGTTCTCCGACATCCTTGCGGTTGTCGACGTCGACGCGCTCCAGGCTGAAATTGCGCGCCTCAGCGAAGCTGCTGGCGCCCCCGACCTCTGGGACAACCCCGAAGAAGCGCAAAAGGTCACCAGCGCGCTGAGTCACCGCCAGTCNGAAATTGCGCGCCTCAGCGAAGCTGCTGGCGCCCCCGACCTCTGGGACAACCCCGAAGAAGCGCAAAAGGTCACCAGCGCGCTGAGTCACCGCCAGTCGGAGTTCGCTCGCGTCAACGGCGTGCAGAAGCGCCTCGATGACCTCGACGTACTTATTGAGCTCGCCAACGAGATGGAAGATGAAGAGTCGGCCGAGGAGGCGCGCAAAGAGCTCGCCGATCTCACGCAGGTCGTCAACCAGCTCGAAGTGCAGACGCTGATGGACGGCGAATACGACGACCGCGGCGCCGTCGTCACGATCCGTTCGGGTGCTGGCGGCGACGACGCCACCGACTTTGCCGAAATGCTGCTGCGCATGTACCTGCGCTGGGCTGAGCGCCACGGCTACAGCACCAAGATCATGGATATGTCGTACGCCGAAGGCGCGGGCATCAAGTCGGCCACGTTCGAAGTGACCGCCCCCTACGCCTACGGCACGCTCTCGGTTGAGGCCGGCACGCACCGCCTCGCTCGCATCAGCCCGTTCGGTAGCGCTGACAAGCGCCAGACGAGCTTCGCGGCCGTCGAAGTCATCCCGGTGATGGAGGAGGCCGTCGAGGTCGACATCCCTGAGAACGACATCCGCGTTGACGTGTTCCGTTCTTCGGGCCCCGGTGGTCAGTCCGTCAACACGACCGACTCCGCCGTTCGCATCACCCACATTCCCACCGGAATCGTGGTCTCGATGCAGAACGAAAAGAGCCAGATCCAGAACCGTGCGGCCGCCATGCGCGTGCTCCAGACACGCCTACTGCTGCTTCAGAAAGAAGCTGAGGCTGCGAAGAAGAAAGAGCTGGCCGGAACCATCACTGCCAGCTGGGGAGACCAGATGCGGTCGTACTTCTTGTACGGTCAGCAGCTCGTGAAAGACCTCCGCACCGGCTTTGAGCACGGCAACCCCGCCGTTGTTTTCGACGGTGACATTGATGGCCTGATCTCGGCCGGAATCCGCTGGCGCAAGCGCAAGGACGACGACGACTAAACTCGTCGCGCGCGAGTGCACTGATTCGTAACGGGCGAGTGTCGCGCGTCAATACGCGCACATCGCGGCTTAGGCTCGTCAAGCCATGATCCGCTTTGAAAATGTCACCAAGCGCTACCGCGGTACGGCGAAACCTGCACTCAACGAAGTTAGTTTCAACGTTGAACGCGGCGACTTCGTCTTTCTCGTCGGTGCCTCCGGCTCGGGTAAGAGCTCGTGCCTTCGTCTCATCATGCGTGAAGACGTCGCGTCCAACGGTCAGATTCACGTGTTGGGTCATGACCTCAAGCGCATGTCGAGCCGCAAGGTTCCGTACTTCCGCCGCCAGATTGGTTCCGTCTTCCAAGACTTCCGTCTGCTGTCGTCGAAGAACGTCTTTCAGAACGTCGCCTTCGCCCTGCAGGTGACGGGTGCTTCGCGCGCCCTCACCCACACGAACGTCGAGCGCGTGCTCGAACTCGTGGGTCTCACCGGCAAAGAAAAGCGCATGCCGAGTGAGCTTTCTGGTGGTGAGCAGCAGCGCGTCGCGATTGCGCGCGCGATCGTGGGCGACCCGAAGCTCCTCCTTGCTGACGAGCCGACCGGTAACCTCGACCCCGCCACATCGACCGAAATCATGCGGTTGCTGGCGCGTATTAACGCGACCGGAACCACGGTGGTGATGGCAACGCACGAAGCGGGCTTCGTGGATCAGATGAAGCGCCGCGTGATCGAGCTCAAGTTCGGTGAACTGATGCGTGACGAAGAGCACGGTGGCTACGGCGACACGTCGGCCATCCCGCGCCTCGCACCGGTCAAGGCGCGTGGTGAAGCCTCCGCTGAAGCTCTCAGCGCGATGCGTAAGGTGCAGCGCGAAGTGGCAACCGGTTCCGGCGCAGGAGTGGCCGTGGGTGCCGCAGCCGCGGCCAGCGCGGCGGCCGAAACCAGCGCCGCACCGGCAGCCGTGGTTCCGACATCGGAAGAAGCCGTCGAACCGACAGACAATGTCATCGAAGCGGCCAAACTCGACGAGACGCCCGCGCTCACGACGCCCGCTGACACTGACACCGCCGACGAGGCCGAAGACGACGCGAACGACGCCGGTAGCGAGCCGTCGGCAGAAGATGAAGCCACCAAGGATGACGAGCCCGCCAAGGATGACGCGCCGAGCGCGACGTCGCCGCGTCCGCTCACGCGCCCCATTGTGCTCCCAGAGATCAACGTGGCCGAGCTGGGTGTTGCTGACCGTCTGGGTCTGAGTGATTTTGACGACGATGATGAGGTTGGTCCGACGTCATGAGAGTAGCTCTCGTCCTTTCGGAGGTCTTGCAGGGCCTCCGCCGCAACATTTCCATGGTGATTTCGGTCATCCTGGTGACCTTTGTTTCACTCACGTTTGTGGGTGCCGCCGTGCTCATGCAGTCGCAGGTGTCGAACATTCGCGACTACTGGGAACAGCGTTCGCAAGTCGCGATCTACATGTGTGCGTCGAGTTCGACCACGCCAACGTGTGTTGATGGCACGGCGACCGAAGAGCAGATTCAGGGGGTAAAGGACTCGCTTGAGGGGGAGACCCTGGCCCCGCTTATCCAGACCTACACGTTCGACAGCCAAGAGGTTTCGCTTGAGAAGTTCCTCGAGCAGTACCCCGACTACGAAGGCTTCGTCGACGCAGAATCGATGAACGCGACGTTCTGGATCAACCTCAAAGACCAGACGAAGACTGACGTAATTTACGAGGCCTTCAGCGACACCGTCGGCATCGATGAGGTGAAGGATCAGCTGAAGTACCTCGACCCGCTGTTCCAAACGCTGACGGTCGCCACCTACATCGCGATCGGCGTCGCAGCGCTCATGCTGATCGCCGCGGTTTTGTTGATCGGAACCACGATTAAGTTGTCGGCATATGCGCGGCGAAAAGAGATCGGCATTATGCGCCTGGTGGGTGCGTCGAACCGCTTCATTCAGACCCCGTTCGTGCTGGAGGGTGTCGTCTCGGCACTCATCGGAACGCTGCTCGCCGGCGTTGCCGTGGTGCTCGGCGTGAAGTTCGGTGTCGAAGGATACTTGCGTAACCGGCTCAACCTCGGTGGCGAGTGGATCACCGTTAACGATGCACTCCTCGTGGTTCCGGTGCTCATCGGAATCGGTGTCGTGCTCTCGGCGCTCTCAGCGGGCTTCGCGATCCGTCGCTGGCTGCGCACCTAACCTGCGCACCCTGCGCGCAGACGCTTCTTCATGGTTCCGCGCGCTGATAGACTGACAGGCTCTGTGCGCGTGCGCAGAGCTGAAGGAGAGATCACATGGTCCGCGAGCGCGGTGAGAAGCTGATCGCGACCAACCGTCGCGCCCGGCATGAGTACAACATTGAAAAGACCTACGAGGCCGGTCTGGTTTTGACCGGTACCGAGGTCAAGTCGTTGCGCCAGGGGCGCGCGAACCTCAGCGACGGCTACGCCTACATCGACCGCAATGAGGCCTGGCTCGACGCCGTGCACATTCCGGAGTACTCGCAGGGTCACTGGACGAACCACGCCTCCAAGCGCGTACGCAAACTCCTGCTCAACCGCGACGAAATTGTGAAGATCAGCCACGCCATTTCGGCTGGTGGCTACACCCTGGTTCCGCTCAAGCTGTACTTCTCTGACGGCCGCGTGAAGGTAGAAATCGCCATCGCGAAGGGTAAGAAAGAGTACGACAAGCGCCAGACGCTGCGAGAGCGCCAAGACACTCGCGAAGCGGAACGCGCGATGCGCACCCGCAACCGTATGGGGGAGTAGCCCTCAACAAAGATGGGCCAGACGCGATCATGCGTCTGGCCCATATTTGTGCGTCTAGGCGATGACGGCGTCGGTTTCGTCGTCGGTCTCGTGCGCGTGCGCCGGGTCTTTGAAAGCGTCCTGCGGCACGAACAGCAGGGTGACGGCGGCGATGAGCGCGGTGACACCGCAGATCGTCCACACGGTCATGTAGCCGACGAGGCTGCCGGCGGTCTCCGAGCCGGATCCTCCGGCAACCTGCTGGAGGAGCGCGATTCCGAAGACACAGGAGGCGACAGCGCCACCCACCGTCTTCACCGAGTTGGTGAGGCCGGTCGCAACCCCCGTCTGCGTGGGCGGCGCGGCAGCAGCGGCAGCAGACGGGAGTGCCGCAACGAGCGCACCCGAGCCGATACCGGCGATCACCATGTTCGTGACAACCTGCGCGTACGTGTCGTGGAACGGCAGAAACAGCAAGAACCCAATACCGACGAGGATGGACGCCAGCATGAGCGTGAAGCGCGGCGTGACGCGACGTGCAACGATCGGGTATGTGAGGGCGCCCGTGATCATGGCAATGAGGTAAATACCGATGATGAGCGACGTGGCGAAGCCCGTGGTTCCGAGTCCGTAGCCGACCTCCGCCGGATCCGTACGGGCAAACGTCGACAGCGGTGCCTGCGCACCGAGCACCGAGACGCCGAAGAGGCCGGCGGTGAGGAAGACGGGTGCCAGCGTCGGCGAGCGGAACATGCGCACGTCGATGATGGGGTCATCGTGCTTGAGCTCCCACAGGACGAACGGAACCATGAGCGCGAGACCGAGCAGAACGACGCCCCACGCGAGAGGGCTACCGACGCCCTGGCTGCGCAACATCGCGAGGCCGCCCGTGAAGGCGATCAGCGCGATGGAGACGAGAGTGAGACCGACGGTGTCGAGGCGTCCGCCGGTGGGGCTCGGCGACTCTTTCACTCCAAACAGGATGACGAAGAAGCAGATTGCGACGATGATGCCGGGAATGAGCAGCACGGTCGTGAGCGGCAACGTGTCGATGAGCTGGCCGCCGACGAGGGCGCCACTGATGGCACCGAACTCGAGTGCGGCGACGAGGATTCCGGCCGACTTCATCGTGATGCTGGAGCGCTGGCCCATGGCTCGCGCCCGTGACCAGATCAGAGCGATTTCGAGCGGAAGCCACACGACGTAGAAGCCCTGGAGCGCCCAAATCGCGAGGAACACCGGGAATGACGTCGCGAACGGTAACGCGAGCGAAGCCACGGCGGTCAGCGCTGTGGAGATCAACAACATGCGGCGGTGGCCGACCATATCGCCGAGCTTCGCGAAAGCCGGAACCACGAGGGCAGACAGCATGAGCTGTGCTCCTTCGAGCCAGTTCACGTCGGCGTCGTGCACATTGAGGGCGCGGGCAATGTCGGTGAGCATCGGGGTGTAATACCCCTGCAGCACACCACTGGTGAACTCAACAAACGCAAGATAGCCAACGACGCTCGCAAGAGCGCCGAGGGAGATGGCGCGAGACATGGGGCTCCTTCGCTCGAATTCGGGTGAGATGACCTTATCGCCCAGCGGGCAATCCGGCGATCAGCGCGCGGTGAAATTGTTCGCCGCGTTCGAGTTCGGCGATTTCAACAAACTCATCAACACCGTGAATCGTTGCGCGCTGAGCCGATGACATCAGCAGTGGCGCGAACCGGTACGTAGCGGGGGAGAACGTGTGGAAGTGGCGTGAGTCGGTCGCCGCGAACACGATGTAGGGCACCGCGATCGCATCCGGGTGGCTCACGCCAACGGCTGCCGCAATCGCTGCGAACTGCTCGTTGTCTGCCGATGACTCGGGCGACGGTTCGCTACCGGAGACCACTTCGATTGAGATGAGTGGGTCGTTGATGCGCTTGTGTAGCCGCTTGACGGTCGACGCGACCGTCTCACCCAGTGCGATGCGCAGGTTTACGGTGGCCGATGCCTGTGAGGGCAGGACGTTGTCGGCGGTGCCGCCGGAGAGCATGGTCGGCGCAACCGTGGTGCGCACCATCGCGGCCGGCTCGCCACCGAGCTTCGCGAAGACGCGGGCGGTGACCGGGGGTAGCGCTGCGAGAGCCTTCAGCACGAACGAGGGCGGGCCCGAGACTCGATTCGCAAAGGTGCTGAGCATGCGGCTGATGGCCTTGGGGGAGCGCGCGGAGAAGGTCGACGGAGTGAGGCGGTTGACCGCGCGCGACACTCGACCCACCGCCGTGAGCGCGGGCGGGAATGACGCGTGGCCGCCGTCGCCGCGTGCCGTGAGTTTCACGGTGACGAGGCCCTTTTCGCCGACGCCGACCATCGCCGACTGGCCCTTCACGATCGGCAGCGGGTCAACAACGACGGCGCCGCCCTCATCGATCACAAGCCATGGCACGATGTTGCGGCGCTGCAGTTCGGCGGCGATTTCAACAGCAGCAGACCCGAAGCTCTCCTCGTTACCGCCGAATGACAGGTACACGTCGCGTGCCGGTGTGAAGCCCGCGGCGAGCAGGTTCTCAACGGCCTCAAGAATCACGAGCAGCGGGCCCTTGTCGTCGAGCGTGCCGCGACCATAGACGTTGCCGTTCGCGATCTGGCCCGCGAAGGGTGGGTACGTCCAATCGTCGGATTCGTCGACCGGAACCACGTCGTAGTGCGCCATCAAAATGACCGGTTGCGCTGTGGGGTTGTTGCTGCGCCAACGGTACAGGTGACCGAGGTCGTGCAGCTTCTCGTGCTCGAGAGTTGCCACCGTGAGTGGGTACAGCTCGCCAATGAGGTCGATGAAAGCGTCGAAGTCGGTGAGACCGCGGGTCTCCAGCTCTGCCGACACGGTCGGCAGCTGAATCATGCGGCTCAAGCGCTCAGCGGCACCAGCGCGAACGACAATGTTCGGGTTTTCGGGCATGCACTTACCCTATGGGCTTGCGGGGTCGCCCTGTGTGACTAGTTCGCGATGAAGCGGGCCTCGACCGTCGCGGAGACCTCGATCTCTTCGGGCTCGAGTTCAAATGCCGGAGCGCTGTCAGCCATCGCGCCGCGTGCGCTCGCCATCATGACGGGCGCTGGCCCCTTCATCATCATTTCGCGAGACATCATGCCGACATCAGCGATTTGCTGAGCCTGAACATTCTTGAGCCCCAGAGCTTCGGCGTAGGCGGTTGCGCGGTCAATTGCGACCTGCACGGCACCCTGAGCGACCGTCTTCTCGGTTGCGCTTTCGACTTCTTTTGTGAGCCCCCAACCAATGCCGCCAATGGTCACGCCATCACGCTCGGACGCGCGCGAGATCCACTCGCTCAGCGCCGAAAAATCTTTCCACTCCGACACCAACTGAACCGACGCATGGTGCACGAGGGGGAGTTGCTTGCCCTTGTCGTTCCACGGGCGGTCTGCCCAGACCGACAGACGCTCATTGCTCCACTTAGTGATGGCGCCGCTCGCTTCGGCAGCGCGCAGCTCATCCTGGATTTCTGCGCCCAGCCGCTGTGCCTTCTCAACAACCTCAGCGCGAGTCGGGCCGTCAAAACGCACGGCTACGCGGGCAACGCCAAGCTCGGCTGCAACCATCATGTGGTGTTCGCCGCGAACATTGATGACAACGTCAGTCATGAGGCCTCCTCAGGCATCGAATGGTGTGACTATAGCGCGCACCTCCGACTTCCAGCCTGGCAATCGCAACCCCCTGGTTCCGGTGCCTTCTTCTAGGCCGCAGTCGTGGTTCCGCAACCGGGGCCGAATAGATTTTTCTCGCCGCGTGTTGTAGTCTGTAATGCTCAGCCACTTCGTGGCGAGCTTTGGTAACTCAACAGTGTGACAGTGGCCATTCCGCAAGGAACGCACGGGGATGATCGGTTTCGACATTGCTTGCGAATCTGCGAGAAGCGGGCCAAGGATGCCGGGTTATCTTGTGAACGCTCCCGGCAAAAACTAAGTGCAGATGCAAAGCGCACTGACTTCGCCCTCGCTGCATAAGCGAGCCCGATAGTCCGTCAGACCGTAGGCGACCCCGCTACGGACTCTGGCGTCATTTAGGGGTCTAGCTACACGGAGGAGTCTGGACTCCGTGCGGGACATTCACAGACTGGGCTTGTCGACTTAGGTGTTTGTGACAAAGGTCGGAGCCGAGTAGAACGCTTTCACAAACTGCGCCCGGAGAAGCCCCAGAGACTCAGCGATGGACGGGGGTTCGATTCCCCCCATCTCCACCAACCACTGTCACGTTGAGGAAGCCCCTCGGAACCACGCACTGCCTGGTTCCGAGGGGTTTCTTTTGTCGAGATGCGGGCTACTTGAGCGCCGCGAGGATCTCCTTCATCTCTGCGATCTCGGAGGTCTGGTCGCTGACGATCTTCTCGGCGAGCGCGACGGCGTCAGCGTTCTGCCCGGATGAAATCTGATCTTCGGCCATCGTGACGGCGCCCTCATGATGCACGATCATCTGCTCCAGAAACAACACCGATGCTTCGGGCCCGGGAGCAGCTTCGAGCGCGGCAAGGTCGTCGGGTGACATCATGCCGTCACCGTGGTCCATGCCCTCGTACGCGGCAGCATCACCGCCCCACGCGGTCACCCACCCCGTGAGCTGCTCGATCTCGGGTGCCTGCGCCGCTTTGATGCGTTGCGCGAGCTCGGCGACGCCGGGGTCGACGTCGCTTTTCGCGAGCAGAAGGTCGCTCATCTCGATCGCCTGCTGGTGATGACCGATCATCATGCCGGCGAACATCAGGTCAGCCGCGTTCGCGTCGACCGCCGACTCAGAGGGGGCCGGCATATCACCGTGGCCGTCGTGACCCGACGTCGTGTCGGAACCTGTGGTTCCGGTGCAGCCCGCGAGCACGAGAACAGATGCGGCAATGGTGATGGTGAGGATGCGACGAGGAAAGTTCATGCGTGTCTCCGGTTTCGTATCAGTGTGCGTGTTCATGCGTGGTGGCGGGCTTCGCCGCAGGCTCCGGAACCTCGGCTGCAGAGCCAGCGAGGCGAGCGGGATTGAGGTCGATGCGACGCAACAGTTGCGCGTTGGCCGCGACCACGATGGTCGAGAGCGACATCAGGATGGCGCCCAGCCACATCGGCATATCGATGCCCCACGGCGACAGCACGCCGGCCGCGAGTGGCACCGAAACGAGGTTGTAGCCAGCGGCCCACCACAGGTTCTGCTTCATCTTGCGGTAGCTCGCGTTTGACAGCTCGATGACTGACAGCACGGCGCGCGGGTCATCGCTCGCGAGAATCACGCCGGCGGAACCAATGGCAACGTCGGTTCCGGTGCCGACGGCGAGGCCCACATCGGCTTGAGCGAGTGCCGGGGCGTCGTTCACGCCGTCACCCACCATCGCGACCTTTTGGCCCTCATGCTGCAGCTTTTGAATCTTGGCGGCCTTGTCTTCGGGGCGCACGCCCGCAAAGACGCGGTCAATGCCGAGATCTGCCGCAACCGACTCGGCAACCGCCTGAGCGTCACCGGTGATCATGACGACCGTGATGCCGCGATCGTGCAGTGCCCGAACAGCGTCGTGCGACTCGGGGCGAATTTCGTCGGCCAGACGCAACGCCCCGGCCACAGCGCCATCGATGATGACGTGAAGCACGATCGCGCCTTCTCTCGACCACGCGTCGGTGTCGCCCAGCGGGTGCAGGTTCTCCTGCTCAAGCAGGTACGGGCCGCCGACCTGCACGGTCTTGCCGTCGACGTGAGCGCGCACGCCCACGGCCGGGGAAGACGAGAAGTCGGAGGACGACGGAACCGTCAGCTCGCGTTCCGTCGCGCCGCGCACGATCGCGCGGGCGAGGGGGTGCTCGGAGTCATTCTCAGCGCCTGCGGCGAGAGCCAGCAGATCATCTTCTCCGATGGTTCCGGTCGTGAGAACCGCGGTCACGGCGGGCGTGCCCTTCGTGAGAGTGCCAGTCTTGTCGAAGACGACCGTGTCGATCGTGCGCATGCTTTCGAGTGCGAGGCGGTCTTTCACGAGAACGCCGCTGCGGGCAGCCTTTTCGGTCGCGATCGAAACCACGAGCGGAATCGCAAGGCCGAGAGCGTGAGGGCAGGCGATGACCAGCACCGTGACGGTGCGGATGATGGCGTCTTCTGGCGAGCCGATGATGCTCCACACGATTGCGGTGATGACGGCTGCGGTGAGGGCGAACCAGAACAACCAGCCGGCGGCGCGGTCAGCGAGGCGCTGCGCCTTCGATGACGATGCCTGTGCGTCGGCAACGAGGCGGCGAATGCCGGCGAGTGCGGTGTCTTCGCCGACGGCGGTGATCTGCACGCGCACGCCCGAGTCAGTTGCGACAGTGCCGGCGACAACGCGGTCGCCCACATCACGGCGCACGGCGATCGATTCGCCGGTGATCATGGACTCGTCCATCGAAGCGGAGCCCTGCACGATGTCGCCATCGGCGGGCACGCGGGCGCCGGGGCGCACGATCACAATGTCACCAGCCTTGAGGTCGCTGGGGGAGACCGTCGTGACGTCGTCGCCGTCAACACGCTCCGCCTCGTCGGGCAGCAGCGCGGCAAGTGAATCGAGCGCCGACGTCGTCTGGGCGAGTGAACGCATTTCGATCCAGTGACCGAGCAGCATGATGACGATGAGCAGGGCGAGCTCCCACCAGAACTCGAGCTGGTGGCTCAGAATGCCGAGCGTTGCACCCCACGACGCGACAAACGCGACCGTGATGGCGAGACCGATCAGCAGCATCATGCCGGGCTTGCGTGCCTTGATCTCGTCAACCGCACCGGTCAGGAACGGCGCGCCACCCCATACGTACATGACGGTGCCGAGGATGGCGGGCAGCCACATCAGAATGGGGGATTCTGGCAACGAATAGCCGATGATCATCGCGAACATCGGCGACAGTGCGATCGTCGGAATCGCGAACGCGATCATGATGAAGAACAGGCGGCGGAACTTCTCGGTGTGGCCCGCGTGCCCGCCGTGTCCGGCGTGTGCGTCGTGACCCTCATGCGCGTCGTGATTCGCGTGTGCGTCGTGGTTCGCGTGAGCGTCATGCTCAGCGGGTGAGGTCATCACGTGCCCCGCGTGACCTTCGTGACCCGACGGTTCCGCCATCGCGTGCCCCTCGTGTCCCTCATGCCGTGCGTGACCCGCGTGCGCTTCGTGCTCTGCAGTCATCTTGTGTGAGCTCACGTGCGGCTGGGCGTCGGCGTGGTGGTCGTGGTGGTTGTGCGTCGACTTACTGTGGTGATCGTGGCTACTCATGTGAGTTTCTCGTCTCCTGGCGTACTGATCGTTCGTCGTTAACAGCTGGTGCAACACGATACCCCCTGGGGGTATTCCGCACAAGGGTTACGAGTGTCCGGGTTGTGTGACCGCCGATCGCCAAACGACCGTTTCCCACGTGCCGTTACTGCCCTGCCAGCGAACCACAACGATGCGGTCATTCCAACCCACCGCAATCGCGTTGACGCGTTCTGCTGTCTGGTGCGGCCAGGTAATCCAGGCGTGAACGCGCCGGCCGCCCTTGTGCCATGTGACGGGCTGTGTGCCCCAGGCTGAGGGTGGCAGTGTGCACGGCGCAATGCGCGTCAGAACGCTGTCAAGTTTTTCGTCAGAGACTTTCGTGGACCCCATGATGGCTCTCGCTCGGGAGCGCCCGGCCGCGCGCGTGAATCAATACCCCAACGCTAGAGCGGGCCGCCGACGTTCACGCATCGGCGGCCCAAAGGACAGAGGTTTAGCGACCTATCGTGGCCACTGCACGAGCACGAGGCCCTGCTTGGTGTCGGCGTACGTGACGGAACCCTCGACGAATTTGTACGTCATGCCGTAGCCGTTTTCATCAACCACTGCAGAGCGATCACCCGCGGTGATGTACACCACGTCGCCGTCGACTTCGCGAGTCCAGCCCTGCGTGACGAGGGCGTCTTGCATGGCGGTCGCTGTCGCCTCATCGATCGGCGACCACGCGTAGATCTGCACGGCCTCGCTCGAGTGCGACTCATAGTCGCCCCACGTGCACTGTACGCTGTCAGGCAGCGGGGCATCCACGCCAAATAGCTGGCTCTGCTGGTAGCTCCAGCCCATTTCCTCAAACTGCGTGATGAGTGTCTCGGGCAGGAGGTTCTCGCACGTCGCAACCTCTGGTTCTGCCGTCTCCTCCGGAGGAGCGGTGTTGGAACCAGTGCCGGGCTGCGCGGTAATCGTTGGCGCTGGCTGCTCCGTGCTGGGGGCGGGTGCCGGCGCTGGCGCCGAGCACGCGGCGAGCGATGCTGCCGCGAGCAGGAGCGCGGCGATGCCGCCGACACGCTTCATCACAAGACGCTGCCTTCGCCATGAAGGAACGACAGGTAAGCGTCGTGCAGAATGCTGTTCGTGGCGAGCGATGACTGCTTCGTGATCGAGGCTTCGCCGTCGAACGCCGTCATGCGGCCGCCGGCCTCGGTGACGATCGGAACCACGGCTGCGATGTCGTAGGGGGCGACGCCGAATTCTGCGACGAATTCAAGACGCCCTTCGGCGAGTTGCATGTACGGCCAGACATCGCCGTAGCCGCGGTCGCGCCACACCGCGCGGGTGAGGCGAATGAGGTTATCAAGCTGCCCAGCTTCGTCCCATTGCTGGATGCTCTGAAAGCTGATGCTCGACTTCTCAAGGTCGGCGATGTCAGAGACGTGAATCTGGCGCGGTTCGGCGCCGGGCACGTTGGTCCAGGCGCCTGCACCGGTTGCTGCCCACCAGCGACGCCCGAGGGCCGGCTGGCTCACGACGCCGAGCTGCGGAACGCCGTCGACGGCGAGCGCAATGAGGATCCCCCACATGGGCAGGCCGCGCATGAAGTTGTGCGTACCATCGATCGGATCGATGATCCACTGGCGCGATGCGTTGCCTTCGGTGCCGAACTCTTCGCCGAGGATGCCGTCGTTCGGCCGCTCGGCTGAGAGGATCTCGCGAATCGCGCGTTCGACCGCCATATCCGCGTCGGTCACGAACGTTGCGTCGGCCTTCTGGTCGATCGTCAGATCAGCAGAATCAACCCGAGCCATCGCCACCGCGTCGGCGGCATCGGCTATGCGCAGGGCAAGTGCGAGATCATCGGTGAACGGCGCAAAAACGTCGGTGGGGGAGGTCACCTGACAAGGGTAACCTGGCTCCGCGAGCTCGATTCGCGCACACGCTCGAATCCTGGTAATGTCTTCTCTCGGCGCTGAAATGCGCCTGCCACGCACCTCTAGCTCAATCGGCAGAGCAACTGACTCTTAATCAGTGGGTTCCGGGTTCGAGTCCCGGGGGGTGCACGGATTAGCTCTGATAACTCTCGCCAGTTTTCAGAGCTTTTTCATTTGTGGCGCGAGGCCGTTGTGCCGAGGCGACACGCGCGACGTGCATCAATAAATCGTCTACCAACCAGCGCTTTTTCTTGACTCATGTTGGGCGCTGTTAGGCTCATCTAGTTGCAGAAATGCACGGGCACCTCTAGCTCAATCGGCAGAGCAACTGACTCTTAATCAGTGGGTTCCGGGTTCGAGTCCCGGGGGGTGCACCAGCGAAAGGCCCTCACGAAAGTGGGGGCTAGCGGTCGTCGCAACACCAATTGAATAGTTAGTCCGCGAGGACGAGCTTAGCGAGGCGCTGGGCCGGGGTTTCCCAGCCCAGCGTTTTGCGTGGTCGTCCGTTGAGTCGTTGGGCGACGAGTTCGAGATCTTCTGGTCCGAAGATAGACAGGTCGCGGCCCTTGGGGAAGTACTGGCGTAATAGTCCGTTGGTGTTTTCGTTCGATCCGCGCTGCCAGGGAGATGCAGGATCGCAGAAGTAGACCGGCAGGCCGGTCTCGATCGAGAACTTCTTGTGCTCGGCCATTTCTGCTCCTTGGTCCCAGGTCAATGACCCTTGCAGGTGCCCGGGTAGCGTCGTGATAAGTGCGGTGAGCACGTCTCGGACTTCGGGCGCAGTGTGTCCGGCCGGCAGGTGTCCCAGCATCACATATCTGGTCTGTCTTTCAACGAGAGTGATAATCGCGGTCTTGTTTCGCTCTCCCACGATCAGGTCCCCTTCCTTACGCTGTTGGTGAGGCCGGATCCGAGTTGTGTAGTGTTCCGGTCACCCTCGGGCAGCGGGTATGGCTCAGTGTCTCCCTGCCGCATGGACGGCTCACTGGGAATGGCCGCCCGCTGCCCGCTGATGGCTCGACCGCTGATTGAGAATTGCGACACCGCTCGCTGGGTAAGGACGTGCTGGCGTGGTCATCGACAAGGGGAAACAGCCACCCACCTGATCGAGAGGACCATCTTCATGCCAACACTCTGGGCCGGAATCGACGCCGGTAAACGGACTCATCACTGCGTCGTACTTGACCGCGACGGAACCCTTTTGCTGTCCACGAAGGTCGGCAACGACGAGACTGAACTGCTCGACCTGATCGCCACCGTTATCGAGCTCGACGACGGCGGTGAGGTCTGCTGGGCGACAGATCTCACCGATGGTGGCGCGGCGTTGCTCATCGCACTGCTCGCCGCACACGGACAGAAGCTGCTCTATATCCCCGGCAGGATCGTGCATCACGCCGCGGCGACATATCGGGGTGATGGGAAGACCGACGCGAAGGATGCTCGAATCATCGCCGACCAGGCCCGCATGCGCACCGATCTTCAGCCCGTCCGCATCGCCACCGAGATCGCCGTCGATCTGCGTCTTCTAACCTCTCACCGGTTGGACGTGATCCATGACCGTGTGCGCGCGATCAACCGCTTGCGCGCGACGATGCTCGAGTACTTCCCTGCATTGGAGCGGGCATTCGACTACTCGAAGAGCAAAGCCGCGCTCGTTCTGCTGTCCCACTACGCAACCCCAGATAGTCTCCGCCGGATCGGTCCCACCCGGCTTGTCGCATGGTTGAAGGCACGAGGCTGCCGCAATAGCGCCGGCGTCGCGAAGGCAGCCATCGATGCCGCTCACGCGCAGACCACGACTCTCCCTGCCCAATCTGTCGGGTCGGCGCTGGTGACCAAGCTCGCCGCGAAGATCGCTGCGATCGATGAGGACCTCGCTAGCATCGACGCCGAGATCACCGAGCATTTCGCTCAGCATCAGAGCGCCACGAACCTGCTCAGCATGCCCGGATTCGGGCCGGTTCTCGCAGCCACGTTCCTCGCGCAGATCGGCGGGAGCCTCGACGCTTTCGAGAACGTCGACCGACTTGCCTGCGTCGCTGGCCTCGCACCTGTTCCTCGGGATTCCGGACGCATCAGTGGCAACCTTCACCGGCCACGACGCTTCAACCGCCGTCTGCTGCGCACCTGCTACCTCGCCGCCCTCTCCAGTCTCAAAAACAGCCCCTCGTCGCGGGCGTTCTACGATCGCAAACGCGCAGAGGGCAAGTCACACAAGCAAGCGCTGATCGCTCTCGCCCGGCGACGCATGAACGTCATCTGGGCCATGCTCCGCGACCACACCGCTTACGTCGAGCCAGCCAGGCACCTCCCAATTGCCGCTTGACATCTTCATTGAGATTCCCAATGCCCGGGAACAGCACGATCTTCGATGTCCGCGGGGCGGTCAGAGATCATGATCATCGGATCGCGGAAGCGTGACTGTCGGGCGTCAGGGGCTCGGTGAGGCTTGCGTCGAGTTCGGCCTGTGCGTAGTGCGTCCGAGATCTCTCGCTTTAAGCCGCCACGGGCTTGAACGTAGATCGCTTGATAGATCGTCTCGGTACTCACCCGCATGCATCTCCTATCGTGACCTCACCAGTGGTGTAATCCACTACTCGTCCGTCCGCGTAACGCGGGCCGTTGGGCCGCTTGACGGTTCCGTAGTCCCAATCGCGGCACGTGCGCACGTCCACGCCAACCTGCGCCGCCGCAGAAGACTGGGAACGGCCTTCCTTACGGAGCGCGACATATTCCGCTTTCCTCGGATGCGGTAAACGCTTTGACCCCAGACCCGCCTGCCGCGCCCAGGTTCCCGCTGTGCCTGCACTGATCCCCAGCTCTCGAGCTACTGCGGTCGCGGACCCAATCGCCGCCATCCGCTCAAGGGACCGACGCCGTAACTCCGCAAACTCTTCCTTCGAAAACGACACGGTGGTCGCAACCTCCTGAAACCAGGGTGTTGCGACCACCGATAGAACCGGTCTTCACGACCGGGCCCTTTTTCGTGCCTGCACCATGCTTCCGCTTGCGAAGAATTAACACGCAAATGGTTGACGCGGCCGTGAGAACTTCCTATCGTTACTAAAACCTGAATCAGCTTTCAGGTTTACTTCCTTCCAATGGCGAAAGGCAATCACATGCGCAAGTCCAAGAAGTTGATCTTTGGGACGCTGCTGGCAACAGCGGCCGTTCTGCTGGCGGCGTGTGCGCCCCAGCCCGGCGAGCCCGCTCCCACCGGCAGCGGCGACGCTGGCTCCGGCGAATCCAACGGCCCGGCAGAGATCTCGGTTGGCATCGTAACGAGCGAAACCGGCCCGCTCGCGGGTTACGGCAAGCAGTACCTCGACGGTTTCAAGGCGGGTCTCGACTACGCGACCGACGGAACCAACGAGATCGACGGCACGAAGATCACCGTCACCTACAAGGACGATGCTGGCGACCCCGACAAGGCTGTCACTGCTGTCAAGGAGCTCATCGGTTCCGGAACCAACATCATCGCGGGCTCCGCGTCGAGTGGTGTCGCCGTGGCGGTTGCGGAGCAGGCCGCTCAGAACAAGGTTCTCTTCATCTCTGGCCCCGCCGCTGCTGACGCCCTCACCGGCATCAACGGCTACACGTTCCGCTCGGGCCGCCAGTCGGCACAGGACGTCGCAACCTCGGGTGCCTTCCTCGACGACATCTCGGGCAAGAAGATCACGGTGTTCGCACAGAACAACGCGTTCGGCCAGGGCAACGTCGCAGCCGTCACCGCGATCCTCGGTGCCAAGGGTGCAACGGTTGACTCGGTTCTCGTTGCTGAAGACGTCACCGAGTTCACGCCGTTTGCTCAGCAGGTACTGCAGGGCAACCCTGACCTCGTCTTCGTGGCCTGGGCAGGCGCAACCTCGGGTGCCATGTGGCAGGCCATGAGCCAGCAGGGCGTGCTTGAGACGATTCCGGTTGCGACCGGTCTCGGCGACGCTGCAACGTTCGGCGCTTACGGCGAAGCTACGGAGAAGATCAGCTTCCTGAACCACTATTTCGCGGGCGCCAACGAGCACGAGGTCAACAAGGAAATGGTCACCCGCGTTGAAGAAGCAGGCGGAACGCCCGACCTGTTCACCCCGGACGGCTTCAACGCCGCACTCATGATCGTCGAAGCCATCAAGACGGGCAAGGGCGACGTTGACGCGATGGTTGCCGCACTCGAGGGGTACACGTTCGAGGGCCCGAAGGGCACCACCACGGTTCGCGCTGGCGACCACGCGCTGATCCAGGAGATGTACCAGGTGAAGCTCGTCGCCAAGGACGGCTCGTTCGTTCCCGAACTGATCGACACCGCTGACGCAGACTCCGTCGCGCCGGCAGAAGTGAAGAAGTAAAGCATGACCGCTCCAGTCCCTCCCGCACTCGACGTTCAGGGCGTCGGCCTGCAAATTGGTGGCGCGACGATCCTGAAAGACGTCAACCTCACCGTGGCACCAGGCTCCCTGGTCGGCGTCATTGGCCCCAATGGCGCCGGCAAGACAACGTTGTTCAACGCTATTTCTGGTGTGATCCGCCCCACGGCCGGTCGCATCATGAAAGACGGAACCGACATCACCTCGATGTCTGTGCCGCAGCGTGCGCGGGCGGGGCTGGGGCGTACCTTCCAGACCTCGAGCCTGTTCCCGGCTCTCACGGTGCTGGAGAACGTACGCATGGCCGCGCAGGTCAGCCTCGGTGGCAACTACTCCTTGCTGCGCTTCCCACGCGCCAACGACGAGGCCACGATTCGCGCCAAGGAGACCCTCGAACTCGTGGGTCTTGCGCACAAGGCCAAGCACCGTGCCGGTGACATCTCCCACGGCGATAAGCGCAAGCTCGAAATCGCGGTACTCCTCGTGACTGACTCCTCGCTCGTGCTCCTCGATGAGCCAATGGCGGGCGTTGGCTCGGGAGATGTGCCCGGCCTCGTCGACAACATCCGCACGATGCACGCTGAAAAGGGCTGCACCGTGCTCATGGTCGAACACCACATTGACGTCTTGATGGATCTCGTTGATCTCGTCGCCGTCATGTACTTCGGTTCGATCATCGCGGTAGATACTCCCGCCGCGATCATGGACAACCCGCTCGTGCAGAGCGCTTACCTCGGAACGGCCGCATGAGCGACTCGATTCTCACCGTCTCCCACTTGCGGTGCTCCATTGCGGGCCAGCAGGTCGTCGAAGACGTCTCCTTCTCGGTGCCCGCCACCGGTATCACCGCCGTCCTCGGCCGCAACGGGGTGGGCAAAACCAGCTCACTGCGCGGCATCCTCGGCCTCATTCACCGCAAGGGCGAAGTGACGCTCGCCGGCGAGCGCATCGACCACCTCGCAACGCACAAGATCGTGCAGCGCGGCGTTGGCTACGTCCCCGAAGACCGCGAAGTTTTCGCCGGACTCACCGTCGCCGAAAACCTGGGCCTCGCCGAGCGTCAGAACAACCCCCGCCGCGACATGGTCGCCGAGCTCTTCCCTGACCTCGTACAGCGCCGGAACCAGCAGGCTGGCACGCTCTCGGGCGGCCAGCAGCAGATGGTGTCGGTTGCGCGTGCGCTGCTCAACGACAACCAGATTCTCCTCGTTGACGAGCCCACGAAGGGTCTCGCGCCCAAAATTGTCACCGAAGTTGCCGACGCGCTCCGCGCTGCCGCAGCCACGGTTCCGATTCTCCTCGTTGAGCAAAACCTCGACGTCGTGCGTGCTCTCGCCGACGACGCCATCGTGATCGACAGCGGTCGCGTGGTTTACACCGGAAAGGCCAACGACATCCTCAGCGACGATGACCTGACCAAGCGCCTCCTGGGCGTTCACGCTGGCGGCCACGGGGAGGGAATCGCATGAGCATCCTCGTTCTGACCCTCATCACGGGTATCGGCCTCGGTGCCCTGTACTTCCTCGTCGCGAGCGGCCTGAGCCTCATTTACGGCCTCATGCACGTACTGAACTTCGCACACGGCGCTTTCCTCACTCTGTCGGCATTCGTCGGGTGGGAAGTTGCCCGCCGCATGAACACCGAATCGTGGGGCGGCTTCATCACCTCGATCCTGGTCGGCGCTCTCGTCGGCGGCCTGTTCGCCACGATCACTGAGTTCGCGCTGATCCGCCCGCTGTATGAACGCCACATCGAGCAGGTGCTGGTCACCGTCGGTCTCAGCTTCGCGGCCATCGCGCTGTTCGAAGGCATTTGGGGCACCGACCCGATCTACATCGCGGGCCCGAGCTGGCTCAAGCAGACCACCGAGGTGCTGGGCGCGAAGATCCCCAACACGTATTGGATTCTGATGCTGGCAGCAGCTCTCGTGCTGATCGCGCTGGTGCTGTTCTTGAAGAAGACACGGTACGGAACCATCATTCGCGCGGGTGTAGAAAACCGTGCGATGGTGACGGCGCTGGGTATTGATGTGCGTAAGTCGTTCACGATCGTGTTCGCGATCGGTGGTGCCGCCGCCGGTATCGGTGGCGTGCTGGCCGCACACTACTCCGGCTACGTATCGGCCCACCTCGGACAGACCCTGCTGATCTTCGCGTTCATCGTGACCGTGATCGGTGGCCTCGGCTCGCTCGCCGGCGCCGCTATCGCCTCGGTGCTCGTCGCGGTGCTGCAGCAGGTCGCCAACACCTACCTCAACGGCACCGGCGACTTCATCGTCGCGATTCTGCTCGCCGTTGTGCTGCTCGTGCGCCCGCGGGGCCTGATGGGAAAGAAGGCTGCCTAACATGACTACGCAGACTGAAACTCCGCGCTCGGCGACCGCGTCGACGTCGTCGCTACGCCGCTGGCTTCCCGTTGGTATCGGTGTCGTGGTTGTCCTGGTGGCAGCGCTGTTGCCCATGCTGAACATTCGCATCCCCGGCATCCTGCCCGACGCCACCTACATGCCGGGCTCGCTCGCTCTGCTCAGCCTCTGCATGGTGTTCGCGGCGCTCGCGCTGTCGTACAACATGCTGCTCGGTACCTCGGGCATGCTGTCGTTCGGCCACGCGCTGTACTTCGGTGCTGGCGCCTACGGCCTCGGCATCGTTCTCGAGAACCTCGGTGTTCCGCTCTTCCCGGGTGTTTTCCTCGCCCTCGTCGGTGGTCTCGTGATCGCCTTCGTGACTGGTGCAATCGCGATGCGCGTCTCGGGCATTCCCTTTGCCATGGTGACCCTTGCCTTCGCACAGGCAGGCTCCGTGTGGGTGCGACGGAACCAAGAAATCACCGGTGGTGAAGAAGGCCTGCAGCTGCCGACAGAGCACGTGCCAGACGCGCTCGTCGGTGTCATCAACACGCGCAACCTGTACTGGGTCATCCTCGCGATTCTCGTGATCGTCTACCTCGTCTCGCTGTGGGTCGACAGCTCGCGCCTCGGTGCGGTCGCCCGCGCCACGCGTGAAAACGAACTGCGCGTTCGTGTGCTCGGCCTCAGCCCGTACTGGGCCAAGCTCGGTCTGTTTCTCATCGCAGCCGTCTGCGCCTCGCTCGCGGGGGTCGGCTACATGCTGTTGCAGTCCGGCACCCAGCCACGGGCGGTCTCGGCTGACCTCACAATCACCGTGCTGGTCATGGTGGTGCTCGGAGGCGTCGGGTTCCGCTGGGGCGCGATTGTCGGCGGCGTTCTCTACACGCTGCTTGACCAGCGCCTCACCGTGCTCGCTGGTTCCGAAGCTATCCAGGCGCTCCCCGACTTCTTGCGCATCCCGCTGTCTGAACCGCTGTTCATCCTTGGCGTACTGTTCATCCTTGTGGTGATGTTCTTGCCCGGCGGTATCGCCGGCACGGTTGACAAGCTGACACGTCGACGCGAGCAGCGTCGCGAGGTTGCTCTCGAGCAGGTGACGGCCGACTAATGCCTTCGTCAGCTCACACTCTGGGGTGCTGGATCGCCGATCGGGCGGCCACACAGCCCGACGCGATCGCGGTGATCGATGGCGGCGTCACGGTGACCTACCGTGACCTGTCATCGCGCATCGACGCGCTCGCCGCCCGCCTGCGGGCAGGCGGCTACGGTGTGGGCGACCGCATTGCGACGGTCGCGGGCAACACGACTGACCAGATCGTTCTGTTCTTCGCTTGCGCTCGCACCGGTATCGCCCTGGTTCCGCTGTCGTGGCGACTCACGGTCGCTGAACTGTCTGACCTGCTGAGGCGCTCCGAACCGGTGCTCGTGGCTGTTGATGACGAGCACACTACGGTTGCTGCTGAGGCGCTGCGGGTGCTGGGTTCTGTCACCCCGCTGGTCATACTCGGAACCACAGGGCTGGAGGCGCAGGTTCCGTTACGGCGCGCGGAAGGTGTGGTTGAGCGTGACGTGCGCGATGACGATGCCCTGCTCGTGATTTTCACATCGGGGAGCGAATCGGCGCCGAAGGGCGTTGTGCTGACGCACGCCAATTGCTTCTGGACGAATATGGCGCTCGCGAGTGCCGTGCAGATTACGAGTGACGATGTGGTGCTGACGGTGTTGCCGCAGTTTCACGTCGCCGCGTGGAATTGCCAGCCGTTGCTCGCACTGTGGCGTGGCGCCATGCTCGTGCTGGAGCGGTCGTTCCACCCGGGTCGTGTGCTCCAGCTCATCGCCGAGCACCGCGTGACGGCGCTTATGGGCGTGCCAACGCACTACCGTCTGCTCGCGCACGACGGTGGGTTTGGCGATGCCGACCTCACGTCGGTGCGGTCGGCGCTCGTGGGCGGTGCGACCATGCCGGATGACCTATCTGCGGTGTGGCGTGACCGCGGCGTTGCACTGATGCAGGGGTATGGGCTGACCGAAGCGGGGCCGAATGTTGCCTGTGCACTGCCCGGCGATATCGGAGTCATCGGACGGCCCTATGCGCACGTTGACGTCATGCTCGCTGACCTGCAAACCGGGGGATCGCTCGAGGGGTCGGCCACCGGCGAACTGTGGGTGCGTGGCCCAAGCGTCTCACCGGGGTACCTCAATGACCCGGAGGCTTCGGCTCGCACGATGAGTGGCGAGTGGCTGCGCACGGGTGATGTGGCTGAGCGGCTTGCCGACGGGCGACTCCGTATCGTTGACCGATTGAAAGACATCTACATCTCGGGCGGCGAGAACGTGTCACCCGCCGAGGTTGAGCGTGCCCTCGAACAGCACCCGCAGATTGTGCGCGCCGGCGTCGTCGGTATTCCCGATGAGGTTTGGGGTGAACGGGGGCTCGCGTTTGTTGTGGCCCGCACGCCCATGAGTGCTGACGAAGTGATCGCTCACGCACGCACCCTGCTTGCTGGATTCAAGGTTCCGGTTCGCGTGGAGTTCGTGGCCGAGCTGCCGACACTGTCCATTGAAAAATTGGCTCGCACGCAGTTGCGTGAACGTGCCCGAGCGATTGTGGGGATGTCATGAACGCCGACGTTGATGGCGTTTCGATCTCGAATGCCACCGGCAAGCCGCTGACGAAGCGCGGTGAGGCCACGCGCAAGCGGCTTCTCGAGGCCGCAGAGCACGTCTTCGCGGAGCAGGGCTATCACGAGGCATCGATCGTAAAGATCACGGAGCGCGCGGGCATCGGTCTTGGCACCTTCTACCTGTACTTCGACAGCAAGCAGACGATCTTCGAAGCGCTCGTGATCGACCTCAACCAGCGGGTGCGCCACTCCATGGCTGAAGCCATGGCCGGAGCCGCCGACCGCATCGCGGCCGAGCGCGCCGGCTTTGCCGGATTCTTCCGCTTTACGGCGGCACACCCGGCGCTGTACCGCGTCGTACGCGAGGCCGAGTTTGTCTCGCCCGAGGTATTGAAACTGCACTACACCCGCATCGTCGAGGGCTACGAAGCTGGCCTCGCGGCAGCCAAAGAAGCCGGCGACATTGACCGCCGACTCGACCCCGAGGTCACCGCGTGGGCACTCATGGGCATGGGTGAACTGATTGGTATGCGCTTCCTGCTATGGGAACGCGACGAAAACGGGCAACCGCCCGCACAGCTTGATGAACGTGTCTTCACCGCGATGACACAGATGATCGACAACGCGCTGGCGCCGCGTCGAGGGGGGGAACCACGATGACTGAACAAGATCTGGCCGGTAAGCGCGCCGTTGTTACGGGAGGCGCGAGCGGCATTGGTCTCGCGTGTGCCGAGGAGTTTGCGCGCCGTGGTGCGCACGTCGTGATCGCCGACTTCAACGCTGAAGCGGCACAGCAGGCGGCAGATGCTCTCGGTGGCGAAGTCTGGGTCGTTGACCTGAGTGACACGAAGGCGCTCGACAACCTCGAGCTGCAGGCTGACATTCTGGTCAACAACGCCGGTATTCAGCGCGTTGCTCCGATTCACGAATACGACCCCGACACCTTCCGACTCATTCAGTCGCTTATGGTGACGTCGCCGTTCCTGCTGATCCGTGCGGTGCTGCCCGGAATGTACGAGCGTGGCTGGGGACGCATCATCAACATTTCTTCGGTGCACGGCATTCGCGCGAGCGCGTTCAAGTCGGCCTACGTCGCCGCCAAGCACGGTCTCGAGGGCCTGTCGAAGGTGACGGCTCTCGAGGGCGGCCCGCACGGCGTCACCAGCAACTGCATCAACCCGGCCTACGTGCGCACCCCGCTCGTCGAGAAGCAGATCGCTGACCAGGCCAAGGTGCACGGCATAAGTGAGGCTGAGGTCGTCGAGAAGATCATGCTGACGGAGCCCGCGATCAAGCGCATGATCGAGCCCGCAGAGGTTGGCTCGCTCGCCGGTTGGCTCGCGTCTGACAACGCTGGCATGGTCACCGGTTCGTCGTACGTCATGGATGGTGGATGGAGCGCTCGATGAGTCTGGAACACACCTACCGGGCCGTCGCGGTTCCGGTCGCCGGTGGCGAACTTGCCGTCGGTATTTGGGAGCCCGTGGGGGAGATCACTGACACGATCATCGCGATCCACGGCGTCACCGCATCGCACCTTGCGTGGCTCGAAGTGGTTCCGACTCTCCCCGGTGTTCGCATTGTGGCACCCGACCTGCGCGGTCGCGGCCGCAGCAACGAGATCGAGGGGCCCGCAGGAATGGCAGCGCACGCGGCCGACATCATCGCGCTCATGGATGCCCTCGGCATTGAAAAGACGATGCTCGTCGGCCACTCGATGGGGGCTTTCGTCTCTGTCGTGACGGCTTACCTGCACCCCGAGCGCATTTCACGCATCGCGTTGATCGATGGTGGTCTGCCGCTTGAGGTGCCGGAAGGTCTCACTGCCGAAGCGCTCGTCAAGCACATCCTCGGCCCGACGGCAGCACGACTTGAAATGCGTTTCGCATCGGCCGACGAATACCTCGACCTGTGGCGTGCGCACCCCGCATTCGCAGATGCGTGGACGCCCGCGCTGGAACGCTACCTCGCCTACGATCTCGTGCCCGATGGTTCCGGAGCTCTCCGTCCCGCGACGAGCTTCGCGGTCACGGTCGACGACACGGTCGACCTCAACACCGGCACGCTGCCGCGCGAGGCAATCACCGGCATTTCGGTGCCCGCCGTGTTCGTGTGGGTGCCGCGTGGTCTGCAGGATGAGACGCCCGGGCTGTACTCGCCGGAGCAGGTGGGGCGCCTGGAAGAGGCGCTGCCGAGCGTGCGATTCCGCTTCATCGAAGATCTCAACCACTACACCGTGGTGATGTCTGCGCGCGGCGCTGCGGCGATCGCTCCGGTGATCGCGGCCGAGCTCGCCGCGCTGCACGTCTAGCGGTTGTCAGCTATGCCGCGTAGTTTTGCGGCATGGCCGACACCGAACTCACCGACCTGTCATTCTCGGTTTCTGGGCGCATTGCGCGACCGATTGCCGAGACGTACGAAGCCGTTGCCGACCCCGCGCACCTCTCGCGGTATTTCACGACGGGTGGTGCGCAGGGGCGGTTGGAACCAGGGGGCGGACGTTACGTGGGACTTCGCTGACTTCCCGGGCCGCTTTCCGGTGACGGTGATCGAGGCCGAGAAGCCGCGGCGCATCACGATTGAGTGGGACGCCCAGAATGCGGCGGGGAGCGCCGGAACCACGCGCACGACGTTTGCGTTTGAATCGCTCGATGACGACACCCGCACGCTTCTGACGATCACCGAGGCTTCGTGGCTCGCCACACCTGACGGTGCGAAATCAGCGTTCGGCAATTGCGAGGGCTGGACCGGCATGCTCATCGCCATGAAAGCCTGGCTCGAGCACGGCATCAACCTCCGGGACGGCTTCTACCGCTGAGGCCTAACGCCCGCTGGCGGCGAGGGCGGCGGTGAGCTGGTGAGCGTGGGAGAGGAGGTCGCGGCCGAGGCGGGGGAGTCGGTCGGGGCCGAAACGGAACCCGACGCCAGTAATGCTCAGCGCCCACTCCGGGCGGCCCTGCGCGTTGAAGACGGCCGCGCCGAGGCCATAGCTGCCGTTCACAATGAGTCCAGGGTTCACGGAGTAGCCGCGGTCACGCGTCTCCTGAATGCGCTTGCGAATCGCGGTCACCGAGTGCGGCCGCCCGAAGTGCTCGCTGAGCTTCGTCTGTCGCTCGAGGTAGGCGTCGATTTCGTCATCGGGCAGGAACGACAGGATCACCAGGCCCGCCGACGCGACGCCGAGAGGAAAACGCACACCCTCGCTCAGCACAAACGAGCGAATCGGAAAACTGCCGTCTTCCCGCAACAGGCACACCGTCTCATCACCGCGCTGCACCGACAAAAATGCGCTCTCCTCGGTGCGCGTCGCGAGAGACTTCACGATGTTGTGCGCGAGCGCCGGCACGTCATAGCGAGACGCGGCGACCGTGCCCATCAGGTAGAGCTCGGGGCCAGGCAGCCACAGCCCCGTGGCGTCCTCGCGGTCAACGAGACCCTCGGCCTGCAGCGCGGTCAACAGGCGGTGCGCAGTCGGGCGCGTGAGCTCTGTGTGCTGCGCGATGTCTTGGGTCGTGACTCCCGTGGTTCCGGCCGCCGTCACTCGGCGCAAAACCGCGGCAGCGCGCGCAATCGCTTGGGCTCCCGGAACTGTCGCTACCATGCTCCCCATGCTACGCCAACCGTCCACAATGTGGACAAATTCGCCCACATTGTCCACATCGCGACCGTGCATTTGAGCCGTACGCGCGCGAAGCGCAGGGTGGAAAGAACACCGTTCGACAAGGGAGTGGACATGATCAACAAAGAGGTGTCGAGCGCGGCAGAAGCCGTCGCAGACATTTCAGACGGCGCGAGCATCGCCGTCGGTGGCTTCGGACTGTCGGGTAACCCGATTGCCCTGATTGAAGCCCTTCTCGCGCAGGGAACGACCGATCTCAGCATCGTGTCGAACAACTGCGGCGTTGATGACTGGGGCCTGGGCGTGCTGCTCGGTGCCAAGCGCATCCGTAAGATGACGTCCTCCTACGTCGGTGAGAACAAAGAGTTCGAACGTCAGTTCCTCTCTGGCGAGCTTGAGCTCGAGCTCACCCCGCAGGGCACGCTCGCTGAGAAGCTGCGCGCCGGTGGTTCCGGAGTTGCAGCATTCTTCACGCAGACCGGCGTTGGCACGCAGGTTGCTGAGGGCGGATTGCCCCGCAAGTACGCCGCAGACGGAACCATTGCTGTGGCATCGCCGCAGAAAGAGGTTCGCACGTTTGAGGTCGGTGGCAAGAGCGGCGAGTACGTTCTCGAAGAGTCGATCACGACCGATTTCGCGTTCGTACACGCGGCCGTCGGTGACCGCCACGGCAACCTGATCTTCAACAAGGCGGCCCGCAACTTCAACCCGCTCGCCGCGATGGCTGGCCGTGTCTGCATCGCGCAGGTCGAGCGCCTCGTTGAGCCGGGTGAGCTTGACCCCGACGAGATCCACCTCCCCGGTGTCTACGTGCACCGCGTGATTGAGGTTGGTACCGACATTGAAAAGCGGATTGAGCGCCGCACCGTTTCGGAAGGGGCATAAATCATGGCTTTGACGCGTAACGAAATGGCTGCTCGCGCAGCTCAGGAACTTTCCGACGGCTCGTACGTCAACCTGGGTATCGGTCTGCCGACCCTGATTCCGAACTACGTACCCGAAGACGTCACCGTTGTTCTTCAGTCGGAGAACGGCATCCTCGGTGTCGGTCCGTACCCGACCGAGGCCAATGTTGACCCCGACCTCATCAACGCTGGTAAGGAGACCGTCACGACCCTTCCGGGTTCGGCGTTCTTCGACTCTGGTCTGAGCTTCGGCATGATCCGCGCCGGCAAGGTTGACGCCGCCATCCTCGGCGCCATGCAGGTCTCCGCCGCCGGTGACCTCGCCAACTGGATGATCCCCGGCAAGATGGTCAAGGGCCCGGGCGGCGCTATGGACCTCGTGCACGGCGCTGGCGTCGTGATCGTGCTCATGGAGCACGTTGCGAAGGACGGATCTGCCAAGATCGTTAACGAGTGCTCGTTGCCCCTCACCGGCAAGCGCGTCGTCAACCGCATCATCACGGATCTCGCCGTGATCGATGTCACCGACGACGGACTCGTGCTGGTGGAGGTCGCTCCTGGTGTCACGGTCGATGAGGTCATCGCCGCGACGGAGCCGACGCTCATCATTTCTCCCGAACTCAAGGAATCAGCATGAACGCCACCGATGTCGTGATCGTTGCCGCGGCCCGCACCCCGCAGGGCCGCCTCAAGGGGCAGCTTGCCTCGTTTACCGCACCTCAGCTCGGATCCCTCGCGATCCGCGGCGCCCTCGAGCAGGGAGGAATTGACCCGACAGCGGTTGACGCCGTTCTCGTGGGTCAGGTGCTGGCTGCTGGCGCTGGCCAGAACCCCGCTCGTCAGGCTGCCATTGGCGCGGGCCTCGGGTGGGACGTTGCCGCCGGCTCCGTCAACAAGGTGTGCCTCTCCGGCCTCACCACGATCATTGACGCTGCTCGCACGATCAAGCTCGGCGACGCCGAGGTCATGGTCGCGGCCGGCATGGAGTCGATGACCCGCGCACCCCACCTCCTGATGGGCTCCCGCGACGGCTACTCGTATGGTTCCATCGAGGTCCTTGACCACATGGCATACGACGGTCTCACCGACGCCTACGACCGTGAGTCGATGGGCACGTCGACCGAGCGCCTCAACCCGCGCTACAACATTACGCGCGAAGAGCAAGACGCCGTTGCGGCCCGCTCGCACCAGCGTGCGGCTGCTGCAGCCGAGGCCGGCATCTTCGACGCGGAGATGATTCGTGTTGAGGTTCCGCAGCGCAAGGGGGACCCGCTCGTGCTGACGCGCGATGAGGGTGTGCGCCCGGAGACGACGATGGAGACCCTTGCAGGCCTGCGTGCGGCGTTTGCGAAGGACGGAACCATCACCGCGGGCAACTCGTCGCAGATTTCCGATGGTGCATCGGCTGTCGTGCTGACGACGCGAGCACGCGCCGAGAAGGAAGGCTGGAACGTTCTGGCCACAGTCGGTGCCAGCGGCCAGACCGCCGGCCCGGATAACTCGCTGCACGAGCAGCCGGCTGACTCGATCGCTGTTGCGCTGAAGAAGCAGGGCATCACCGTAGCCGACCTCGACTTCGTTGAGATCAACGAAGCTTTCGGCGCCGTCGTTGTTGCTTCGCAGCGTGCGCTCGGTCTGTCGGACGACGTCGTGAACATCCACGGTGGCGGTATCGCCCTCGGCCACCCGATCGGTGCCAGTGGCAACCGCCTCGTCGTGCACGCCGTTCACGAACTCGTGCGCCGCGGTTCCGGAACCACCGTCGTCGCGCTGTGCGGTGGTGGCGGCCAGGGCGATGCCCTCGTGCTCACGCGCTAATTGACACAAACACAATGCCCGCCCGTAGCGATACAAGCGGGCATTGTCGTGCTTGAGGGCTACTTATAGCGCTTGAGGAGCTTGCGTTCCTCTTTCGATTGCTCGGGGTGGTCGACGACGAAGCCACGTGCGGCCTGGCGATTCTCGCTGAAAATACCGATCGACATGGCTAGCATCAGCGCCCACGACAGCCACGCGATGGCGGTGCGCCACGTGAATTTCTGACCACGCATTCCTTTCAGAAGAGCGATCGCGCTCGTGATGACAGAAAGGACGCCGGTACCGGAGAAGTACTTTCGCATGCGTTAACGCTACCGTCAGGCGGAGCCGATAGGGTGAAGACAACCCGCGAGACCGACCCCTAAGGCAGGAGCAGCGTGCCACATTCATCATCTGCAGACCTCGTGATTGTCGCGAATCGACTTCCGGTCGACCGTGTTGTCGACGCGGATGGGCAGGTGCGCTGGCAAACGTCTCCCGGCGGGCTGGTCACCGCTCTCGAACCGGTTATTCGCGCCGCGCAGGGGGCGTGGGTGGGATGGCCCGGTGCGGCCGATGTAGAGCTTGACCCGTTTGAGGTCGAGGGTATGACGCTCATTCCGATGACTCTCAGCGCGAGCGATGTTGAACTCTATTACGAAGGCTTCAGCAACGACACAATTTGGCCGCTCTACCACGACGTGATCGCACCGCCGCGGTACCGTCGCATTTGGTGGGAGGCCTACGAACGCGTCAATCGCCGCTTCGCCGAGGCCGCGGCTGCCGCCGTGGCGCCGGGCGGAACCATTTGGGTGCACGACTATCAGCTACAGTTGGTGCCGCGCATCGTTCGTGAGCTTCGCCCTGACGTCACGATCGGTTACTTCCACCACATTCCGTTTCCGGCATACGGTCTGTATTCGCAGCTCCCGTGGCGTCGTCAGGTGCTCGAGGGTCTCCTCGGCGCCGACGTGATCGGGTTTCAGCGCGTGGCCGACGCGGGCAACTTCTTGCGTGCGGTGCGCCGCCAGTTGCCGTACCCAACGCACAAGTCACGCGTGACGGTAACCGATGCCGACGGTGCAAAGCGCTCCGTCTCGGTCAAGCCATTCCCGATCTCCATTGACGTTGCCGAATATCAGGCGATCGCCGCACGACCCGAGGTCATCGCTCGCGCGACCGAAATTCGCGAAGAGCTCGGCAACCCGCGGGCAATTCTGTTGGGCGTTGACCGCCTCGACTACACGAAGGGCATCCGTCACCGGCTCAAGGCATTCGGAGAACTCCTGCAAGATGGCAGCCTGTCGGTCACCGACGCGACCCTCGTGCAGGTGGCGAGCCCGAGCCGTGAACGCGTCGACGCCTACATGCAGTTGCGTGATGAGATCGAGCTGACCGTCGGTCGCACCAACGGCGTGTTCGACACGACGGGGCACACCGCCATCCGCTACTTGCACCACTCGTACCCGCGCGATGAAATGGTTGCGCTCTACCTCGCCGCCGACGTCATGCTCGTCACCGCGCTGCGCGACGGCATGAACCTCGTCGCCAAAGAATACGTCGCGGTGCGCGGCAACAACGGGGGAGCGCTCGTGCTGAGCGAGTTCGCTGGCGCCGCCGACCAGCTCCAGGGTGCGTTGCTCATCAATCCCCACGACATTGACGGCATGAAAGACGCCATCATGGTCGCGATCGACATGCCGCACGCCGAGCAAACTCGCCGCATGCGCGCCATGCAGCGCCGACTCGCGCGCGACGATGTCGCGGCATGGGCGGAGGCCTTCCTCCACGAATTGCAGACCCATGATCGTCAGGTGCATCACCATGGTTGACCTGGACGACCTTGCGCACACGCCGGTGCTGCTGGTCGCGTTGGACTTCGACGGAACCTTGGCGCCGTTGGTCGACGTGCCGTCCGAAGCGCGCATGGGAGCGCAGGCGCGGCAGGCCATCGATCGGCTTGCAGCACTGCCCGATACTCACGTCGCGCTGGTGTCCGGCCGGATGCTGGCCGACTTGAAACTCGTGAGCGAATACGACCCGGAGTCCCGGCTGTTGCTTGCCGGTTCTCACGGCGCGCAATTGCACCTCCCCAGCGGCTACGAGGCTCCGCCTCTCGCTCACCCGAGCCCTGAGGTCGCGACCTTCAGCGATGACCTTGCCGAGGCGCTCAGCGCTCTCGACAACGTCTGGGTCGAGCGCAAGCCCTACGGCTTCGTCGTGCACACGCGGCTCGCGACCGAGCACGGCACAACGCACGCGCACGCGATCCTTGACGGATTTGCCCGCGACCGACTGCACGGGTGGCGGCGCAGGGGAGGGCACGACGTCGTTGAATACTCCGAGCGCGCCGAAGGCAAAGACGGCGCCGTTCATGCGTTGCGTGCGGCGGTCGGTGCGACAGCCGTGCTGTTTGCCGGTGACGATGAGACGGATGAAGACGCGCTTCGTGCTCTACAGCCCACCGATCTCGGTGTGCGCGTCGGCGGGGGATCCACCGCCGCGACCCTGCACGTTGCTGATGCCGCGGAGATGGCGGACCTGTTGACCCGCCTTGCTGACCTGCGAACGCGCAATCAGTCGTCATGATTGGGCAACGATCTGTCTACCGTCATGGCTGACACTTTTGATCGATTCCACGCGGGCAAAGCGAACACTCCGCTCGGTGAACCCTGCAGCCATGCACACAATTGCTGACAAAAACCTGAGGTTGAGCACAGATCCGCGAGAACACGCGGCTGTCACGCGGTCCTGACCACCCTGACAAGCGGAATAGACTCGCCATATGCCCGCTTCTGATTCGACTTCTGAGAACTTCATCGACATCAAACCCCGCAGCCGAGTGATTACGGATGGCATTGAAGCCACCACGTCGCGCGGCATGCTTCGTGGTGTCGGCATGGGAGACGCTGACTGGGACAAGCCCCAGATTGGTATTGCCTCCAGCTGGAACGAAATCACGCCGTGCAACCTCAGCCTTGACCGTCTGGCACAGGGCGCCAAGGAGGGCGTGCACTCGGGCGGTGGTTACCCGCTGCAGTTCGGCACGATTTCCGTCTCTGACGGCATCTCCATGGGCCACGAAGGCATGCACTTCTCGCTCGTGAGCCGCGAAGTCATCGCTGACTCCGTCGAAACCGTCATGATGGCCGAGCGCCTCGATGGTTCCGTTCTTCTCGCCGGCTGTGACAAGTCGATCCCCGGCATGCTGATGGCATCGGCCCGCCTCGACCTCTCCAGCGTCTTTTTGTACGCCGGTTCGATCGCACCGGGTTGGGTCAAGCTCTCCGACGGCACCGAAAAGGAGATCACGATCGTTGACTCCTTCGAAGGCGTCGGCGCGTGCCTCGCTGGCAAGATGACCCCGGAAGACCTCAAGCGCATCGAGTGCTCGTTCGCACCCGGTGAAGGTGCGTGTGGTGGTATGTACACCGCAAACACCATGGCCTCGGTTGCCGAAGCCCTCGGACTCAGCCTTCCTGGTTCCGCTGCTCCGCCCTCGGCAGACCGCCGTCGTGACTACTTCGCTCACCGTTCGGGCGAAGCCGTCGTTAACCTGCTGCGCCAGGGCATCACGACCCGCGACATCCTGACGAAGGAAGCCTTCGAAAACGCAATCGCCCTCGCGATGGCGCTCGGTGGTTCCACCAACGTCGTTCTTCACCTCCTCGCGATCGCTCGCGAAGCCGAGGTCGACCTGAGCCTGCACGACTTCAACCGCATCGGCGACAAGGTTCCGCACATCGCCGACATGAAGCCGTTCGGTAAGTACGTCATGAACGACGTCGACCGCCACGGCGGCATCCCGGTCATCATGAAGGCGATGCTCGACGAGGGCCTGCTGCACGGTGACGCGCTCACCGTGACTGGCAAGTCACTTGCTGAGAACCTTGCCGACCTGAACCCGGACCCGATCGATGGTGAGGTCATCCACACCCTCGACAACCCGATTCACGCGACGGGTGGTCTCACGATTCTGCACGGCTCGATGGCTCCCGAGGGTGCCGTTGTGAAGTCGGCTGGCTTTGACGCTGACGTCTTCGAAGGCCCCGCACGCGTGTTTGACCGCGAGCGTGCCGCGATGGACGCCCTCGCCGCCGGCGAGATCGAAGCGGGCTCGGTCGTTGTCATCCGCTACGAGGGCCCGAAGGGTGGCCCGGGTATGCGCGAGATGCTCGCCATCACCGCCGCCATCAAGGGCGCAGGGCTCGGAAAAGATGTACTACTCTTGACAGACGGACGATTCTCAGGCGGCACAACCGGCCTGTGCATCGGACACATAGCACCCGAAGCGGTGGACGCAGGTCCTATTGCTTTCGTGCGCGATGGTGATCTTATTCGGGTCGATATCGCAGCTCGCTCTCTTGACCTACTCGTCGACGAGGCCGAGCTGAGCTCCCGCCGTGAAGGCTGGGAGCCACTTCCCCCGCGCTACACCCGTGGCGTTTTGGCCAAGTACTCAAAGCTCGTGCGTTCTGCCGCTGAAGGCGCAGTCACGGGCTAACGGCCACCAAGACACCTCATTCGCATACGAAACGCAAGGATCATTTCATGCCCGACGCCTCCGCATCGGCCGTGCCACGGCCCCCTGCTCGCACCGCGTCTGCGCCCGTGCTCACGGGTGCTGAAGCCGTCGTTCGTTCCCTCGAGCTGATCGGCGTCACTGACGTCTTCGGTCTCCCGGGCGGCGCTATCCTCCCGGTCTACGACCCGCTGATGGATTCCTCCGGCATCCGTCACATTCTGGTTCGCCACGAGCAGGGTGCTGGTCACGCTGCTGAAGGCTACGCATCGGCCTCCAACAAGGTGGGCGTGTGCATCGCGACCTCCGGCCCCGGTGCCACGAACCTCGTGACGGCTATCGCTGACGCTTACATGGACTCGGTTCCGATGGTCGCGATCACCGGCCAGGTGTTCTCGACCCTCATGGGCACCGACGCCTTCCAAGAGGCCGACATCGTGGGCATCACGATGCCGATCACGAAGCACTCGTTCCTCGTGAAAGACGCCGAAGAAATTCCGGGCGCCATCGCGGCAGCCTTCGAAATCGCTTCGACCGGTCGCCCTGGCCCCGTGCTCGTCGACATCACGAAGGACGCACAGCAGGCTGAGGCTCCGTTCATTTGGCCTCCGAAGATCGATCTGCCCGGCTACCGTCCGGTGACCAAGGCGCACGGCAAGCAGATTCAGGCCGCAGCGCAGCTCATCGCTGACGCCAAGAAGCCGGTGCTCTATGTCGGTGGTGGCGTTATTCGCGCCAAGGCTTCGACCGAGTTGCTGACGCTTGCCGAGTCAACTGGTGCGCCGGTTGTCACGACGCTGATGGCTCGCGGTGCTTTCCCCGACTCGCACGAGCAGCACCTGGGTATGCCCGGCATGCACGGCACGGTTCCGGCAGTGCTCGCGCTGCAGGAGTCCGACCTGATCGTCGCTCTCGGAGCTCGCTTCGACGACCGCGTGACCGGTAAGGCGTCGCTGTTCGCCCCGAACGCACAGGTCGTGCACGTTGACATCGACCCCGCCGAGATCTCCAAGATTCGCACCGCCGATGTGCCGATTGTGGGCGACCTCGCCGAGGTTCTCGTTGATCTCGACGCCGCTTTCCGCGGCACCGTGGGCACCACCAAGCCCGACATTTCGGACTGGTGGTCCTACCTCGATGGTCTGCGCGACGAGTTCCCCCTCGGATACACCGAGCCCAGCGACGGACTGATGTCGCCGCAGAAGGTTATCCAGCGCATCGGTGAGCTCACCGGCCCGGAGGCTGTCTACGCCGCTGGCGTTGGTCAGCACCAGATGTGGACCGCACAGTTCATCAAATACGAGCGTCCAAACTCGTGGCTCAACTCGGGTGGTGCCGGAACCATGGGTTACTCCGTGCCGGCAGCTATGGGGGCGAAGGTGGCTGAGCCCGACCGCGTGGTTTGGGCGATTGACGGCGACGGTTGCTTCCAGATGACCAACCAGGAGTTGGCGACCTGTGCGATCAACAACATTCCGATCAAGGTCGCGATCATCAACAACTCGTCGCTCGGTATGGTGAAGCAGTGGCAGACGCTGTTCTACGGCAGCCGCTACTCCAACACCGAGCTGAACACGGGCGCAGGTAGCGTTCGCATTCCTGACTTCGTGAAGCTTGCAGACGCCTACGGCTGCCTCGGTATTCGCGTCGAAAAGGAAGAAGACATCGACGCCGCCATCAAGCTGGCCCTGGAGACGAACGACCGCCCGGTCGTGATCGACTTCGTTGTGTCGGCTGACGCGATGGTGTGGCCAATGGTTCCGCAGGGTGTCAGCAACAGCTTTATCCAGTACGCGCGTGACCACGCGCCGAGCTTTGACGAGGAGATCTGATCATGTCGAGCCACGTGCTGAGTCTCCTTGTAGAGAACAAGCCCGGTCTGCTGACGCGTGTCGCCGGACTCTTCGCCCGCCGCGGATTCAACATCGAATCCCTCGCCGTGGGCGTCACCGAGGTTCCGGGTCTTTCCCGAATCACGGTTGTCGTAGACGTTGAAGAATTGCCGCTGGAACAGGTCACGAAGCAGCTCAACAAGCTGGTGAATGTGATCAAGATTGTGGAGCTGGAAAACGCCGCTTCCGTTCAGCGCGAGCACATGCTGATCAAGGTGCGTGCTGACAACCAGACCCGATCTAATGTGCTGGAAGTCGTCAACCTGTTCCGTGCTCAGATCGTCGACTACGCGCCTGACGCGTTGGTCGTCGAGGTCACGGGTGACAAGGGTAAAGTCGACGCACTACTGCGCGCACTAGAACCTTTTGGCATCAAAGAACTCGCTCAATCCGGACTGCTGGCCATGGGCCGCGGCGGCAAGAGCATCACAGAGCGCGTACTGCGCGGCTGAGAAATAAACCTAAGAAACAAGGAGTAAAGAAGTGACCGAACTCATCTATGACGCTGACGCAGACCTGTCGCTGATCCAGAGCAAGAAGGTTGCCATCGTGGGTTACGGCTCGCAGGGCCACGCTCACGCTCAGAACCTTCGCGACTCGGGCGTCGAGGTTGTCATCGCGCTCAAGGATGGCTCAAAGTCGATCGCCAAGGCTCAGGAAGAGGGCTTCGAGGTCAAGAACGTTGCTGACGCCACCGCGTGGGCAGATGTCATCATGATCCTCGCTCCGGACCAGCACCAGCGTTCGATCTACAACGACTCGATCAAGCCGAACCTGACTGCGGGTAAGGCCCTGGCCTTCGCGCACGGCTTCAACATCCGCTTCGGCTACATCGAGGCGCCGGAGGGCGTTGACGTGATCCTCATCGCTCCGAAGGCTCCGGGCCACACGGTTCGCCGCGAGTACGTTGCTGGCCGCGGTATCCCCGACATCGTTGCTGTCGAGAAGGACGCATCGGGCAAGGCCTGGGACCTCGCGTTCTCATACGCCAAGGCCATCGGTGGCACCCGCGCCGGCGTCATTAAGACCACGTTCACCGAAGAGACCGAAACCGACCTGTTCGGTGAGCAGGCTGTTCTCTGCGGTGGTGTTTCGCAGCTCGTTCAGTACGGCTTCGAGACCCTGACCGAGGCTGGCTACCAGCCGCAGATCGCCTACTTCGAGGTTCTTCACGAGCTCAAGCTCATCGTTGACCTGATGTGGGAGGGCGGCATCGCCAAGCAGCGCTGGTCGATCTCCGACACCGCTGAGTACGGCGACTACGTCTCGGGCCCGCGCGTCATCGACGCTCGTGTCAAGGAGAACATGAAGGCTGTTCTCACCGACATCCAGACCGGTGCATTCGCGAAGCGCTTCATCGAAGACCAAGACAACGGCGCTGTCGAGTTCCAGGCACTTCGTGAGAAGGCTGCACAGCACCCGATCGAGGCCACCGGCCGCGACCTGCGCGCACTGTTCGCATGGAAGCAGCAGGACGCTGACTACGTTGAGGGTTCGGCAGCACGCTAAATCTGACGTTTCACGGGAGGCTCGATGCTCAGGCATCGGGCCTCCCGCCTTTTTTGCGGACTTTCGGGGGCGCCGCCGCCGCGCCCACGGTTCCGCTCTCTTGTTCTCATGGTTCCGCGCGCCTCGTGGCCGTTATGTCGGATTTTGCGGCCAAAACCAATGATTCCGGGCGAATTTTTCCTGCAAATGGGCACGAATCCTGCAGAACGGTCACTTCGGCGGCGCGCAACGACCGTTATGCACGCACTCCTGTGACAGATGTGACTGGTGGGGCTGGTGTGGCACATTTTGCGTGCGCACCGTTTTGAGTCGTGCAGAACGGTCGTTGGAATGAGGGGCTCGGAACCCGGGAAGCGGAACCAGGGAAGCGGAACCAGGGAAGCGGAACCAGGGGAGCGGAACCAGGGGTGCGGAACCGGGGGTGCGGAACCAGGAGCACCACGCATGAAGCACTGGGGGCATGTGACGACACACGCCACCGCGGGGCGGGTGGGATTCGTACAATGTCGAGTGTGACTTTGGTTGAGATTGCAGTGCAAGATGCGGCCGGTGTGCGTGCCGCGTTCGAAAACGGTGCCGATCGTGTCGAACTGGTGCAGGCGCTGTCGACCGGGGGCCTCACGCCGTCGGCTGGCATGGTCGACGCCGCGATTGCCGCATGCAACGGCGATGGCTCGCGCATTTGCGTGCTCGTGCGTCCGCGCCCGGGTGGCTTCGTCTACAACCCCGAAGAGGCCGCGATCGTCTGGGATGACATCCGACGCCTCGTGCAGCAGGGCGTCGGGGGCGTCGTCATCGGCGCGCTCACCCGCGACGGACTCGCTGACGTCGAGGTCATCAAGCGTTGGCAGGAGGCGGCGGGGGAGAAGGAGTTCGTTTTCCACCGCGCGATTGACGCTTCGGCCGACCCTGACGCCGTTTTCGACAGCCTCCTCGATCTCGGCGTGCACCGCGTGCTGACGAGCGGTGGCGCTCCGCGCACCATCGATGGCGTCGATCGGCTGGCAGCTTTCGTGCGCCGCTCTGGTGACGCACTGCAGGTGACGGCCGGTGGTGGCCTCACCGTTGGCGACATCGCTTCGGTGCGCACGACCGGCGTGCACGCCGTGCACCTGAGTGCCCGCACCACAGCAACTGACGATGCGCCGCCCGGCCCCGGTGGCGGCGGTGCCGGATACGACGTGACCGACGTTGACACCGTGATCGCGGCGGTGGCGGCCGCCCGCCAGTAGGCTGGAACCATGGCAACCGAACCCGATCCGTCGCTCGACGACGACGCGCTGTCATGGGACGGCGATGAGTCACTCGTAGCGCCACCCAAACTCAACCGCGGCTGGACCGCCGTTGGCAAGGGGAGCGAGACCGTCGAGGTCATCCGCGAGCCGGTTGACGGCGTTGCGGTTGCCGAGCAGCCAGCACCCGTTGGCCTCTCGAACGCCGCGCTGATCGGGCTCGGCATCATCGGCGGCATCTTCGTGCTCTACACGGTCGGCTGGATTATTGGCGGCTTGCGCCTCCAGCCTGACGGTGAGCAGTTGGCGGCCGGAACCATTCAGTATGCGATTGCGGCGTGGGTTGCGGCAGCAGCACCGGCAATCTGGTTTGCCGCGGTGATGTACCTCACCCGCGCGTCGAAAACCTGGGTGCGCTTTGTGTGGTTGGCAGCCGGAGCCGTGCTGTTGGTTCCGTGGCCCTTCGTCTGGGGAGGAATGGGCTCATGAGTGACGCAATGAGTGTTGCGGAGAGTCCGCAGCACGTTTTGAAGACGCGTTCGCCGCTTTGGATGATGGCCACTGTCACCGGGGTTTTCGGTCTTGCCTACGCCTACACCGTGTTCAGCGCGATTGGTGCGCTCATGCAGCAGGCGACGGGCGCCTACCCGCTCACCGCAACGGGCTGGATCGTGCTGATCGCGGCCATCGTGGTCCCGGTCGTTATTTTTGCGGCGATCGTCGCGTTCGGTATTCGCCGTACCGTTGGCGAATACGCGCTCCTGCTTCTTGCCGGCTTCGCGGTCGCTCAGGTGTATTGGATGAACACGCTGTCGCTCATGCTGACGTCGGGATGCTCGTTTGTGAGCGGCAATCCGTTCTGCGGCTAAGTCTGGAATTCGCAAGAACCGCAGAACTTACTGTTGCGATGAACGTCACATGAACAAGCAGGCATGCGCAGAAGAGTAGGCTGTAGCTTGAGCGTCCCGATGATGTGCGGCGCACGACCTTTCCCCCTTCGCGTTAAGCACTAAAGGATATTCCCTGTGTCGAAGCCTGTCGTTCTCCTCGCCGAGCAACTCTCACCAGCCACAATTGATGCGCTTGGTCCTGATTTTGATGTGCGCGAGGTGGACGGCACCGACCGCCCCGCACTTCTCGCTGCCCTCGCCGATGCCAACGCCGTTCTGGTGCGTTCGGCTACGCAGATTGACGCGGAGGCCCTTGCCGCAGCTCCCCGTCTGAAGGTTGTCGCCCGCGCGGGCGTCGGCCTCGACAATGTCGACATCAAGGCGGCTACGACCGCTGGCGTCATGGTTGTCAACGCGCCGACCTCGAACATCGTGTCGGCCGCTGAGCTGACGGTCGGTCACATTCTGTCGCTGGCTCGCCACATTCCGGCCGCACATGCATCGCTGGCTGCCGGCGAGTGGAAGCGCTCGAAATACACCGGTACCGAGCTGTTCGAAAAGACCCTCGGCGTCATTGGCCTCGGCCGCATTGGCGCGCTGATCGCCGCCCGCATGCAGTCTTTCGACA
Organism: Microbacterium daqui; assembly: GCF_050408675.1. NCBI lineage: Bacteria > Bacillati > Actinomycetota > Actinomycetes > Micrococcales > Microbacteriaceae > Microbacterium > Microbacterium daqui. The sequence continues at coordinate 57,661 of NZ_JBNTKF010000013.1, forward strand.
TGCGCGTTGTTGCCTACGACCCCTACGTCACGAGCGCGCGTGCGCAGCAACTCGGTGTTGAGCTCCTGTCGTTCGACGAGCTTCTCGAGCAGAGTGACTTCATCACGATCCACATGCCGAAGACGCCTGAAACGACGGGCATGATCTCGACCGAGCAACTCGCGAAGATGAAGAAGTCTGCCTTCGTCGTCAACGTTGCTCGCGGTGGCCTCATCGACGAAGACGCGCTGTACACGGCACTCACCACGGGTGAGATCGCCGGTGCGGGCCTCGACGTGTTCGTTTCGGAGCCGCCGACCGACAAGAAGCTCCTCGACCTGCCGAACGTCGTCGTGACGCCGCACCTGGGTGCGTCGACCGATGAAGCACAGGAGAAGGCTGGTGTCTCGGTTGCACGCTCCGTGCGTCTCGCACTCGGCGGCGAGCTGGTTCCGGACGCCGTCAACGTCGCCGGTGGCGCCATTGACCCTTACGTTCGCCCGGGCATTGCCCTGGTCGAAAAGCTTGGCCAGTTCTTCTCGGCACTCGCAAAGTCGCCGCTCACGAGCCTTGACGTTGAGGTGCACGGCGAGCTCAGCGCGTACAACGTTGACGTGCTCAAGCTGGCCGCCCTTAAGGGTGTCTTCACCAACATCGTTAGCGAGAGCGTTTCGTACGTGAACGCGCCGCTCCTCGCCGAACAGCGTGGCGTCGAGGCTCGCCTGCTGGTTGACGACAAGAGCGACGAGTACCGCAACGTCATCACGCTGCGCGGCGCTCTGTCTGACGGCTCGCAGCTGTCGGTCTCGGGTACTCTCACCGGCCCCAAGCAGATCGAGAAGCTCGTTGGCATCAACGGCCACCCGGTCGAACTGCCGATCGAGAAGTTCCACATCGTCATGCTGTACACCGACCGCCCCGGCATCGTCGCGGTTTACGGTCAGAAGTTCGGCGAGGCTGGCATCAACATCGCCGGCATGCAGATTGCCCGCACTGAGGCTGGTGGCCAGGCACTCTCCGTGCTGACCGTCGACTCGCCCGTCTCTGACGAGCTCCTCGACGAGGTTCGCGCGGCGATCGACGCTGACGTCTTCATGCAGATCGAGATCACCGAGTCGTAAGGCTCAATCCTTCGGCTCCCTCGCGCCTTCGGGTGCGGGGGAGCCGTCGTTTTCGGGGCGTGGTTCCGTCCTCGACCGCTGCTCCCTGGTTCCGCCCCCCATTTCAGGGCTCGCAACGACCGTTATGCACGACTCAGAAGGGTGCGCACGCATAATCTGCCACTCCCATCACTGCAGTCACATCAGTCACACCGGATCGTGCGTAACGGTCGTTGTCGGGCGCTGAAAGCTCCGGAACCACGATGCGGGCCCCGGAACGGGGTGCGGTTGCGAGGGTTAGGTGGGTGCGGTGGGGGCGAAGCGGGCCGTAATGTCGAGGCCGCCCTCGGCGCGGGCGTGCAACACGAGCGAGCCGCCGTGCACGCGCACGATCGTGTCACTCAACGCGAGGCCCAGCCCAGCACCGCTGTGGGCGTCGTCTGTCGCCGCGGTGCGCTCGCCGCGAGCAAATGGTTCTGTCAGCGTCGCTACGACGGCCGGCTCGAGCACCGCTCCGGTGTTTACCACGCGCAACAGAGCGGTCGCATTCCGCACCGCCACCTGCACGAACACGCGTTTGACGCCGTCGGCCGGGGCGTTGTGGGCGATCGCGTTGTGAATCAGGTTGCTGGCGAGACGCTCCGGTAGCGCCGCATTGCCGAGGACGGTCGCCGCGTTGAGGTCAGTCTGAATCTCGACGTGCTGGCGATCGGCGATGAGCTGCAACACATCGAGCGCCTCTTCAACGGCGAGGGAAAGGTCGACGGGGGCGAGTTCGGGCTTGGTGCTGTCGAGGCGCGCAAGCAGCAGCAAAGCATCGGCCGATGAGACCGCGCGATCATTCAGCGACTGCAACCGGCCGAGTACCGCGGGCACGTCACGGTCAGCATCGGCCTGAGCCACATCGAGAACCGACCGTGTGATTGCGAGCGGCGTGCGCAGTTCGTGTGACGCGTTCGCGGCGAAACGGCGCTGCGCATTGACGGTGCTCTCGACTGAGTCGAGCATGGTGTCGAACGCGTCGGCGACGTCGCGGAACTCGTCGCGGCGGCCCGGCAGATCGACACGCTTGGAGAGGTCGCCGCCGCGCACGCGGTGAGCAACACTCGAAATCACCGTCAGCGGTTGCAGAATATGGCCGGCGAGAAACCATCCACCGACAAAAGCCAGACCGCTGATCGCGAAGAACGCGGTCGTGGCGATCGGCATAAAAACTTCCATGATGTCGTCGCGGCCGGGCATCCACACGCCGCTGTCGAGCGAGTAGTTGCCTGTCGGGAGGTAACGCAAAACCCAGAGCGCCGTCACGATCCACAGCGCGCCGCTCGAGATCACCGCAACGGCCGTGATCATGAGGGTGAGTCGAACGCGAGCCGACAGCCCTGGATCCCGGCGAATGCGCGACGACTCAGCCACGTGGTTCCGCTGCCATGCGATACCCGACACCGGCAACCGTCTCGATCAGATCGGGCTCGCCCAGGCGCTTGCGCAACGCCGAGATCGTGATGCGCACGGCGTTCGTGAACGGGTCGGCATTTTCATCCCACGCGCGTTCGAGCAACTCTTCGGCACTCACGACGCCGCCAGCAGCGGTGACAAGAACCTCCAGCACCGCAAATTGCTTGCGGGTCAGTGCGACGTAGCGGTCGCCGCGGTAAACCTCACGACGGAACGGATCCAGTCGCAGCCGCTCCCACTCCAGTACCGGCGGCGCAGCGGTGGCCGAGCGCCGGGCAATCGCTCGCAGGCGCAGGATCAGTTCGCGCATCGCGAAGGGCTTCGTGAGGTAGTCGTCAGCGCCCAGCTCGAAGCCGGTCGCCTTATCGTCCAGGCGATCAGCAGCCGTCACCATGATGATGCGTGTCGCCGGCTGATGTTGCGTAACCCACCGGGCGACGTCGTCTCCGGTGACGCGCGGAATATCGCGATCCAGCACGATCGCGTCGTAGTCGTTGATCGTGAGGGCTTCTAGCGCAGCCTCGCCGTCGTGGATGATGTCGGCGGCGATCGCCTCTAACCGTAGGCCGTCGCGCACAGCCTCAGCCATGACGGGTTCGTCTTCAACAATCAACACTCGCACGACGTGAGCCTACGAGGTTCGACGTATCGATGGCGTATGAATTAGCTGGAGGTCGACGTGGGGGAGTGCACGCCAGCTGCCGATGTCACCAGGGCGATGAGTGCTTCCATATCGCCAATTTCCGGCACGGAACCAATGCTCAGGGCGTTGTTGAAATACACGCCATCAGAGACGAGCAGAATCAGTTCGAGCCCGACTTCGCTCTCAACGTAGGGCTTTAAGGTGTCGTGCCACACCACGCGCAGGCGCCGAATAGCATCGCCGGAGAGCGGCGAGCCGTTGGAAGCGAGTCGGCCGACGGCGGTGATCGCGCGGTCGAGTTCGTCGCCCGTCTGCGCGGAGGAGCGAATAAACGCTGCCGCGACACCGGAAGGATCGGCGAGCATCTCTTCCATGTCGAGGGCCACGAGGCGGTCCATGCGCTCGATCAGCGCCTCTTCGAGAGCGACCTTAGATGCGAAGTGGTAAAGCAGCCCGCCCTTAGAAACACCGGCCTCCGCGGCGACGCGATCCATGGTGGCGGCGCGCTCGCCTTCCACCAGAAGCACGTGCTCGAAGGCGTCAAGAACCTTTTCGCGGGCGAGGGGTGGGCGACTCATAGCTTCATCCTTCCATGCATCGAGCATCCATTCACCTCTGATACTATACCGGCTAGACGGTTAAGTTACTCAGAGGACTCTCATGTCAGTCGACACCCACGCACTTCGCACCGACAGCGCCACCGGCAAGGTGAGCTGGCGGGGGTGGGTTGCACTTGCCGTGCTGATGCTGCCGGTGCTGCTGGTATCGGTCGACAACACAGTGCTGAGCTTTGCGCTACCCGAAATTGCGATTCACCTCGAGCCCACAAGCACCGAGCAGCTCTGGATCATTGACGCCTACCCGCTCGTGCTCGCCGCACTGCTCGTCACGATGGGAACGATGGGAGACCGCTTCGGACGCCGCAAGATGCTCCTGATTGGGGCCACCGGCTTCGCAGCGATCTCTGTCCTAGCGGCCTTCTCGACGTCCGCGGGCATGCTGATCGCCTCCCGCGCCGCGATGGGCTTCTTCGGTGCCATGCTGATGCCGTCGACGATGTCGCTGCTGCGCTCGATCTTCACCGACCGTGACCAGCGCCGCCTCGCCGTCGCCATTTGGGCGGCGGGCTTCTCGGCTGGTTCCGCCCTCGGCCCGATCGTCGGCGGCGTGCTGCTCGAGCACTTCTCGTGGGGCTCGGTCTTCCTGCTGTCGGTACCCGTCTTGGTTCCGCTGTTGATCTTCGCGCCCATGCTGGTGCCGGAGACGAAAGACCCCAACCCTGGCCGCCTTGACCCCGTCAGCATTGCGCTCTCGGTGGCCACTATGGTTCCGATCGTCTTTGCCATCAAGGAGGTCGCGGTGCAGGGCTTCTTCCACCCGGTTTCGCTGCTGTTCGTCGTTGGCTTGTTCTTCGGCTGGCTCTTTGTGCGCCGCCAGTTGCGCCTTGAAGTGCCGATGCTCGACATGGCGCTGTTTCGCATGCCGATCTTTTCCGGCTCGATCATGGTCAACCTGCTGAGCGTCATCGCCCTGGTCGGCTTCCTGTACTTCGTCGCGCAACACCTGCAACTCATCGTCGGGCTCAGCCCGCTCAACGCCGGTCTTGCCCTCGTACCCGGGCTCGTCGTGATGATCATCGCGGGTCTTGTCGTGGTTCCGATCTCCGCGCGCGTATCGCCACACATCTTGATTCCCGGCGCCCTGGTGTTCTCGATCATCGGCTATGTCGCGGTTGCTTTCGCAACGGATGAGTCTGCCGTCGCTACCTTGATGCTGGCGTTTGTGTCGCTCGGTATCGGTATCGGTATGGCTGAAACGGTCTCAAACGATCTGGTGCTCGCGAGCGCCACCGCGGCCAAGGCCGGTGCCGCAAGTGCCGTTTCGGAGACCGCCTATGAGCTGGGCGCCGTACTCGGAACGTCAATTCTGGGTGGCATCCTGACGGCCTTCTACCGGTCAACCATCGTGGTTTCGGCCGGCGTTCCCGGTGATGCGGCCGACGCCGCACGCGAGACGCTCGCGGGTGCCGTTATTGAGGCGGAGAAGCTCGGCGGAACCATGGGCGACGACCTGTTTGCGGCTGCGGCTCATGCGTTTGATTCTGGCGTAACTGTTACGGCATTGATCGGTGCTGGTCTCATCGTGATCGCGGCAGTGATTGCGGGGACTACGCTGAACAGTAAGAAGTCTGCGCCCGCAGCGAAGTGAGGCGCCCACCACTCTAAGGAGAGCAATGTCGCGCGTCGTCAAGCTGGCAGTCATTCCCGGTGACGGAATTGGCCCCGAGGTTATCGCTGAGGCCGAAAAGGTTCTCGCCGCGGTCACCGCAGACTCAGACGTCACGTTTGACAAGACGCGCTTCTCGCTCGGTGCGGCTCGCTACCTTGAGACGGGCGACACGCTCACCGATGAAGACCTCGCAGCAATCTCGTCGCACGACGCGATTCTGCTGGGCGCCGTTGGTGGCGTTCCCGGTGACCCACGTCTGAAAGACGCGAACATCGAGCGTGGTCTGCTGCTGAAGCTGCGCTTCACGCTCGACCACTACGTGAACCTGCGCCCCTCGCGCCTGTACCCGGGCTTTAGTGGCCCGCTCGCCAACCCCGGCGACATCGACTTCGTCGTTGTCCGTGAAGGTACCGAGGGCCCCTACGTTGGCAACGGCGGTGCGATTCGCGTCGGAACCAAGCAGGAGGTTGCGAACGAGACGAGCGTCAACACCGCATTCGGTGTCGAGCGCGTCGTGCGATTCGCATTCGCGCAGGCGCAGAAGCGTCGCAAGAAGCTGACGCTCGTGCACAAGACGAACGTGCTCGTGAACGCCGGTGGCCTGTGGCAGCGCATCGTGAACGAAGTGGCGTCGGAGTTCCCCGAGGTGGCCGTAGACTATCTGCACGTCGACGCCGTGACGATCTTCATGGTCACAAACCCGTCGCGCTTCGACGTTATTGTCACTGACAACCTCTTCGGTGACATCGTGACCGACCTGGCAGGCGCCGTCACCGGTGGCATCGGCCTGGCAGCATCCGGAAACATCAACCCGGATGGTGCATTCCCGTCGATGTTCGAGCCGGTTCATGGTTCCGCTCCCGACATCGCCGGCCAGCAGCTCGCTGACCCCACGGCTGCCATCGGATCCATCGCCCTTCTTCTGGAGCACCTCGGCCTCGACGAGGAAGCTGCCCGCGTGACCCGCGCGATCGAAGAAGATGTCGCTACCCGCGGCGACGCAAAGCGATCGACCGCCGAAATCGGCGACGCCATTTCTTCCCGCGTTTAGGCGTAATCTAGACGCGCGACACAAAGCAATTCACTCACTAGGAAGTGACATGACGACACAATCTGCTCCCACCCTGGAATTCCAAGTCACGCGCAACCTCGCTCCAAAGACGGATGCCGAGCGCGCAGAGATTCTCAAGGACCCGGGCTTCGGTAACTACTTCACCGATCACATGGTCGACATCTGCTGGTCGGAGAACGGTGGCTGGCACCGCCCGCGCGTGCAGCCGTACGGCCCGATCGCGCTTGACCCGGCAGCTTCCGTGCTGCACTACGGTCAGGAGATCTTCGAAGGCATCAAGGCGTACCGTCACGCTGACGGCAGCATCTGGACCTTCCGCCCCGACCAGAATGCTCAGCGACTCCAGCGCAGCGCGCACCGTATGGCTCTGCCGGAACTGCCGGAGGAATACTTCCTGCAGTCGCTGAAGGAGGCCATCAAGGTCGACGCGGCGTGGGTTCCGTCTGGTGAAGACCAGAGCCTGTACTTCCGCCCCTTCATGTTCGCGAAAGAAGCGTTCCTCGGTGTTCGCCCCGCGAAGAAGGTCGCGTACTACCTCATCTCGAGCCCCGCTGGCGCGTACTTCACCGGTGGTGTGAAGCCCGTCAACATCTGGCTGAGCAAGGACTACGCACGTGCTGGCAAGGGCGGCACGGGTGCTGCCAAGACCGGTGGCAACTACGCCGCATCGCTGCTCCCGCAGGCCGAGGCCTACGAGAAGGGCTGCCAGCAGGTCGTCTTCCTCAACGAGGACGGCAACGTGGAAGAGCTCGGCGGCATGAACGTGATCTTCGTCTACCAGGACGGCACGGTCGTGACCCCGAAGTCGGACTCGATTCTCCCGGGCATCACCCGTGCGTCGATCCTTCAGCTGGCAGAAGACCGCGGTCACAAGGTGGAGAGCCGCCCGGTCTCGCTGCAGGAGTGGCGCGATGGCGTTGCTTCCGGCGACATCGTTGAGGTGTTCGCGTGCGGTACCGCCGCCGTGATCACCCCGATCGGTGTCCTCAAGAGTGACGAGTTCGAAGACGTTCAGCCCATTGGTGAGCTCGCGCTGTCGCTTCGTGAAGAGCTGACCGACATTCAGTACGGTCGCCGCGAAGACAAGCACGGCTGGCTCTACCGCCTCGACGCGTAATTCATTCGCCAAAGGTCCCGCACGGTTCGCTGTGCGGGACCTTCGCCGTTCCCCGGTACCGGGCTCGTCAGGCCGGGGCTAGGCTTGTCTGGTGAGGATTGCACGTTTTAGCCACAATGACGCGATCAAGTACGGCATCGTCGATGAGACTGATCTCGTTGTTCTTGCTGGCGACCCGATGTTCGCCGGCTTCGAGACCACGGGGGAGCGGGTTCCGCTCGCCGACACCGCGTTGCTGGCGCCGGTGATTCCGCGCTCGAAGGTTGTCTGTGTTGGCCTCAACTACGTTGACCACGCCTCTGAGGTGGCGATGGAGACACCGGCTGAGCCGCTGCTGTTTCTGAAGCCCAACACCGCGGTCGTTGGCCCCGGCGACGCGATCGTGCGCCCCAAGCAGTCACAGCAGACCGAGTTCGAGGGTGAGCTCGCGATCGTCATCGGACGCATCGCGAAGAACGTCTCCGCAGAAGCTGCCCTCGACTGCGTCTTTGGGTACACGATCGGCAACGACGTGTCCGCTCGCGATCTGCAATTCGCCGATGGTCAGTGGGCCCGCGCGAAGGGCTTCGACACGTTCTGCCCGCTCGGCCCAGCCATTGAGACCGACTTTGACCCGGCAACAGCCCGCATCACGACCTCGCTCAACGGCGAGGTCAAGCAAGACGCACCGCTCAGCGACATGATTTTCTCCGTCGCCGAGATTATCGCGCACGCTTCAGCCGCTTTCACGCTGCTGCCCGGTGACGTCATTCTCACGGGTACGCCGTCAGGCGTGGGCCCGTTCGTCGCTGGCGACAAGATCGAGATCGCCATCACCGGCCTCGGTACGTTGCGCAACACCGCTCGCGACGCTGCATGACCACGGCAACCGGGTCTCCCACAGCGCTGGCCGCTGACGTTGCCCGTATCCAGCGCCGCACGGTCGGGATTCTCGCGACTGGTCAGGTGCTCAGTGGCGTCGGCTTCGGTGCCACTGTCTCACTCGGCGCACTGCTGGCGGCAGATATTTCCGGCAGTGACGCGCTTTCCGGCCTCGCAACGGCATCGGTGACGCTCGGTGCGGCGATTTGCGCCATTCCGCTTGCCCGCATGGCAGCGAAGCGTGGGCGCCGTATGGCGCTGACGCTTGGCAACCTGCTCGCACTCGTCGGTATTGCCATCGTCATCACGGCAGCCGCCGTCCGAGTGTTCCCGTTGCTCCTCGTCGGCATCATCTTGATCGGTGCCGGCAACGCCGGCAATCTGCAGTCTCGCTTTGCTGCCACCGACCTGGCCTCAGCCAAACGTCGCGGCCGCGACCTCTCGATCGTCGTGTGGGCGACCACCATCGGTGGCGTCGTCGGTCCGCTTCTGCTGACGCCTGGCGAGATGATCGGTGCCGCACTCGGTATGCCGAAGAACACCGGTGCCTACGTGTTCTCTCTTGTCGCAGCGGTGCTGGCTTTCGTGCTGTACCTCATCGCGCTCCGCCCCGACCCGCTCAAGCTCTCGCAGCAGATGGAAGCGAGCGGCGCGGCGAAGGCTGGCCTGCAGGTCTCGGTCGACCAGCCGCGCGTCGCGCGCTACGCGATTTTCGCCGTGGCGGGTTCGCACGCGGTCATGGCGAGTGTCATGGCGATGACCCCCGTGCACCTGGTGCACATGTCGCCCGAGAACGTGACAACCGTGGTCGGCGTCACGATCGCACTCCACGTCGCTGGCATGTACGGCCTCTCGCCGATCTTCGGTATCTTGGCTGACCGCTTCGGCCGCGTGCCCGTCATTCTGCTCGGCCAAGCGATCTTGGCTTCTGCACTCATCGTCGCCTTCTTCGGCAGCCACAGCGAGGGCGGCGTGATGGCCGCACTCATTCTGCTGGGTCTGGGCTGGAGCGCCGCAACCGTTGCAGGCTCCGCTCTCCTCACGGAAGTCACTGAAACCTCGAAGCGCCCGAAGCGTCAGGGCATCAGCGACTCGCTGATGAGCCTGTGCGCGGCGGTTGGTGCGGTGCTCGCCGGACTCGTCCTTGCTGCGATGGAATACCGGGGCCTCGCGCTCGTCGCGATGGGTGTCGTCGTTGCCGTGATTGCGCTGTCGCCGCTCGCGCTACGCCGCCAGAAGTAGCGTCTACTGCCAGATGCTGACGGCGATTTCGTCGATTAGCGTCGTGATGTCCATGTTGCTGCCGACAGCCTCGAGCCACACGCCGCTGCCGTAGAGGTAGAAGCTGGTGACCGTGTACGGGTTGTCAAAGTACTTGGCTTCTTCGTCGAGGCGGCACATCGTGTAGCCGTTTTGGCCGTCACAAGTGAAGCCCTGGGCTTCAGCATTGTCGAGCACGGCGACGGCGTCGGGCTCTTGAACGGTCGCGATCACCAGATCAACACCCGTCACGTCGCCCGCAAACCAGTAGCACTGCACCAAAACGTCGGCGCCCTGAATGATCGTCGGCACCGGAACATCGGGGAAGAACCCGAGGTTGTCGACGGTGCTCATGCGGGTGGGGGCGGATCCCAACTCATCGCATGACGTCGGCAAGCCGGTTGGCTTGTGGGTTTCAATCGGATCAACCGGCGCCGACGTTTGCTTCTGTGTGAGTGTCGGCGTCGGTGTTGCGGGCTCCGTCGTCTCGATCGGTGCCGATGTGGCGGGCGGCGCCGAAGTCGTACCGGTCGTAGGAATCGCCGTGCTGCACCCTGCGAGCACGAGCGTAGCGAGCAGTGCCGCAGATATGTCGATGAACCGTTTCATGATGCCGTCCCCCTCAGTCCTGCACGACTTAATGGTTCCACTTTGCTCCCTGAGGTGGCGTTTGCGCCAGAGGGGAGAGCGGAACCAGGGGGAGGGCAGAAAAGTCGGCGGCGACAGGCGTAAAATGGGTCACGATGTCTAGCGCACCTGATTCTCGTACCACTACCGTCACCGGAGCCGACGTTCGCGTTCGGTTCTGCCCGTCGCCCACCGGCCTGCCGCACGTCGGCATGGTTCGCACGGCGCTCTACAACTGGGCGTACGCGCGCCACACCGGCGGCAAGCTGATCTTCCGTGTCGAAGACACCGACGCTCAGCGTGACAGCGAAGAGAGCTACCGTCAGCTCGTTGACGCTCTGACCTGGCTCAAGATTGACTGGGACGAAGGTGTTGAGGTCGGCGGCCCGCACGAGCCGTACCGTCAGTCGCAGCGCGCTGACATCTATGCCGGCGTTCTCGAGAAACTCATCACTTCGGGTGCCGTGTATGAGTCGTACTCGACCGCGGAAGAGATTGACGCCCGCAACGAGGCGGCTGGCCGCGCCAAGCAGCTCGGTTACGACAACTACGACCGTGACCTGACCGACGAGCAGAAGGCGGCGTTCCGCGCTGAGGGTCGTGAGCCCGCTTACCGTCTGCGCGTGCCCGACCAGGACTTCACGTACGTTGACCTGATCCGTGGTGAAGTGACCTTCCCGGCGGGCTCGTTCCCTGACTTCGTGATCGTGCGTGCGGGCGGTCACGCCCTCTACACGTTCACCAACCCGGTTGATGACGCGCTCATGGGTATCACGCACGTTATTCGTGGTGAAGACCTCATGCCGTCGACCGCTCGTCAGCTCGCGCTGTACGGTGCGCTGATCGACGCTGGCGTCACGACGTTCGTGCCGCGCTTCGGCCACATGCCACTCGTGCTGGGGGAGACCGGCAACAAGAAGCTCTCCAAGCGTGACCCGCAGGCTGACCTCTTCCTGCAGCGCGACAAGGGCTTCATTCACGAGGGTCTGCTGAACTACCTGTCGCTGCTCGGCTGGTCGATCGGCCCCGACCGCGACATCTTCTCGCTCGAAGAGCTCGTCGCGGCCTTTGACATCGCTGACGTCAATCCGAACCCTGCTCGCTTTGACCAGAAGAAGGCCGAGTCGATTAACGGTGACCACATCCGTATGCTCGACGTTGCAGATTTCGCTGAGCGCACCGTGCCGTACCTGACCGCCGCTGGTCTCATTGGCGAAGAGCCGACCGCCGAGCAGCGTGAGCTGATTTCTGCTGTGGCGCCGCTCGTGCAGGAGCGCGTGCAGTTGCTGGGCGAGGTTCCGGGGCTCGTGGGCTTCCTGTTCACCGACGAGATTGACTACGCAGAAGACGCCCTCAAGGGTCTGCCGGCGAACTATGTCGAGGTGCTCGAGGCGAGCGCAGCGGCTCTCGAAACGGTTGACGAGGGTTCGTTCACGGCCGAGACGATTCAGGCGGCGCTTTCGGGTGCGCTGATCGACGGCCTTGAGTTGAAGCCCCGTGTTGCGTATGGCCCGCCGCGCGTTGCGATCAGCGGCCGCCGCATCTCGCCGCCGCTGTTCGAGTCGATGGAACTGCTCGGCAAGGAGCGCACTCTCCAGCGTCTGAAGGGGCTCGCGACTCGCGCGTGATTCCACTCAGTTTGGTTGGTGGCCTCATCTCAGGTAATGTATTTCCTTGGTGAGACACCAACCAAAAACCTTGGGGTATGGTGTAATTGGCAACACGGCGGTTTCTGGTTCCGTTGTTCTTGGTTCGAGTCCAGGTACCCCAGCAAGTAGAAAAGACCCGCGGATTTCCGCGGGTCTTTTGCTTTGCGGCAAGATGAGAGCATGAGCGAAAAGATCCGTATCGGCATTGCAGGCTATGGCAATTTGGGTCGCGGCGTTGAAGTCGCGATCGAGAAGAACCCCGACATGAGCCTGGTCGGAATCTTCAGCCGCCGCGACCCGTCACAGGTCACCCCGCTGCGCGAGACGACCCCGGTCTTCTCGATGGAGACGCTCACCGAGCGCACCGCCGACATCGACGTTCTCATCCTTTGTGGTGGTTCCAAATCCGACCTGCCCGAGCAGGGGCCGGCACTGGCTGCCCTCTTCAACACCGTCGACAGTTTCGACACCCACGCGCGCATTCCTGAGTACTTCGACGCCGTTGACGCACCGGCGAAGGCGGCGGGCAAGACTGCGCTGATCTCCGCGGGCTGGGATCCGGGTATGTTCTCCATCAACCGCCTGTACGCCGAGGCGCTGCTGCCCGATGGCGAGACCTACACGTTCTGGGGTCGTGGCCTCAGCCAGGGGCACTCTGACGCCGTGCGCCGCATTCCTGGCGTTGCCGGTGCTGTGCAGTACACGATTCCCTCCGACGCGGCGATGGACGCCGTGCGCAGCGGCGCGCGCCCGACGCTCGCCACGAACGAGAAGCACACGCGTGAGTGCTACGTCGTGCTCGCCGACGGTGCTGACGCGGCCGAGGTTGAGCAGGCGATCGTCACGATGCCGCACTACTTCGACGAGTACGACACCACGGTGCACTTCATCTCGGCCGATGAGCTCGCGCGCGACCACAGCGCGATGCCCCACGGGGGCGTCGTGATTCACAGTGGTGAGACGAGCGACGGAACCTCGCAGGTCGTTGAGTACGGACTCACGCTGTCGAGCAATCCCGAATTCACAGCAAGCGTGCTGGTGACCTATGCGCGCGCCGTGTTCCGTCTCAGCGCTCAGGGCCAGCACGGTGCCGTCACGGTGCTTGATGTTCCGCCGTCGTTGCTGTCGCCGAAGTCTCCGGCAACCCTCCGCGCCGAGCTGCTGTAAGCGCGCCGCCGAGCGCTGTGGGGCCTGAGGAACTCACGCCGCTGGTGAGGTGACGTGTTTCCTCGGGGAGCTTCTCGCCACCGGCGGGACGGGGCGTTTGCTCCGGCAGCTCTCTCCGCTCACGCGCGTCAGCCCCGGTTAAGCGGCTCTTCACGAACGAGGGTGTAGTTGGGGTCTGAAGCCTCCGGCTTCGAGTAGTGATCTGGCGACATAGTTCGTGAGGTTGCGGAAGCCGAGTGCGGAGCCGCGGAGGTGCTCGAGCCGC